>NZ_JBHUZJ010000044.1:0-74172 GCF_042667685.1 Streptomyces sp. NPDC057302
GGCCTTCGTCGATGCGCTTACGCCTTGCGGAGGCGGAACGTCAGGGACAGCGACTCGTCCGTGAACGTCTCGCCGTACGCGTCGTCGGCCTCGCCCTGTCCGAAGTCCGTGGCGAGCACCTCGTCCGCGATCAGCTCGGCGTGGTCGGACAGGGCCGTGATCACGGCCGGGTCCGTGGAGGTCCAGCGCAGGGCGATCCGGTCCGCGACGTCCAGGCCGCTGTTCTTGCGGGCCTCCTGGATCAGGCGGATCGCGTCACGGGCGAGGCCCGCCCTGCGCAGCTCCTCGGTGATCTCCAGGTCGAGGGCGACCGTGGCACCGGAGTCGGACGCCACCGACCAGCCCTCGCGCGGGGTCTCCGTGATGATGACCTCGTCCGGGGCCAGCGTGATCTTCTCGCCGTCGACCTCGACCGATGCCGTGCCCTCGCGCAGGGCCAGGGACAGCGCGGCAGCGTCCGCGTCGGCGACGGCCTTGGCGACCGCCTGGACGCCCTTGCCGAACCGCTTGCCCAGGGCGCGGAAGTTCGCCTTCGCGGTGGTGTCGACCAGTGAGCCGCCGACTTCGGAGAGCGACGCGAGCGAGGAGACGTTGAGCTCCTCGGTGATCTGGGCGTGCAGCTCCGGGTTGAGCGACTCGAAGCCGGTGGCCGCGATCAGGGCGCGGGACAGCGGCTGGCGGGTCTTGACGCCCGACTCCGCGCGCGTGGCGCGGCCCAGCTCCACCAGGCGGCGGACGAGCACCATCTGGCGCGACAGGTCCGGGTCGATCGCCGACAGGTCGGCTTCCGGCCAGGACGTCAGGTGGACCGACTCCGGTGCGTCCGGTGTGACCGTCACCACCAGGTCCTGCCAGACCCGCTCGGCGATGAACGGCGTCAGCGGGGCCATGAGGCGGGTGACCGTCTCCAGTACCTCGTGCAGGGTGCGCAGGGCCGCCTTGTCGCCCTGCCAGAAGCGGCGGCGGGAGCGGCGTACGTACCAGTTCGAGAGGTTGTCGACGAACGTGGACAGGAGCTTGCCCGCGCGCTGGGTGTCGTAGCCCTCCAGGGCCTGGGTGACCTGGTCGGTGAGCGCGTGCAGCTCGCTGAGCAGCCAGCGGTCCAGGAGCGGGCGCTCCGCGGGCGCCGGGTCGGCGTCGCTGGGGGCCCACTTCGACGTACGGGCGTACAGGGCCTGGAAGGCGACCGTGTTCCAGTACGTGAGGAGCGTCTTGCGGACGACCTCCTGGATGGTGCCGTGGCCCACGCGGCGTGCCGCCCACGGGGAGCCGCCGGCCGCCATGAACCAGCGCACGGCGTCGGCGCCGTGCTGGTCCATCAGCGGGATCGGGTCCAGGGTGTTGCCCAGGTGCTTGGACATCTTGCGGCCGTCCTCGGCGAGGATGTGGCCGAGGCAGACCACGTTCTCGTAGGACGACTTGTCGAAGACGAGCGTGCCGACCGCCATCAGCGTGTAGAACCAGCCGCGGGTCTGGTCGATGGCCTCCGAGATGAACTGCGCCGGGTACCGGCTCTCGAAGAGCTCCTTGTTCTTGTGCGGGTATCCCCACTGCGCGAACGGCATCGAACCGGAGTCGTACCAGGCGTCGATGACCTCGGGGACGCGCGTCGCGGTCTCCTGGCAGGTCGGGCAGGGGAAGGTCACCGCGTCGATGTACGGGCGGTGCGGGTCGAGC
Organism: Streptomyces sp. NPDC057302; assembly: GCF_042667685.1. NCBI lineage: Bacteria > Bacillati > Actinomycetota > Actinomycetes > Kitasatosporales > Streptomycetaceae > Streptomyces > Streptomyces sp. NPDC057302. Next base: position 1,678 of record NZ_JBHUZJ010000044.1, read on the forward strand.
TCCGACTGGTCGGTGCCCGTCAGGTCGGAGAGCTCGGCGCGGGAGCCCACACAGGTCAAGTGGCCTTCCTCGCAGCGCCAGATGGGCAGCGGGGTGCCCCAGTAGCGGTTGCGGGAAAGGGCCCAGTCGACGTTGTTGGTCAGCCAGTCGCCGAAGCGGCCGTGCTTGACCGAGTCGGGGAACCAGTTGGTCTTCTCGTTCTCCTGGAGGAGGCGGTCCTTGATGGCCGTCGTGCGGATGTACCAGGACGGCTGCGCGTAATAGAGGAGCGCGGTGTGGCAGCGCCAGCAGTGCGGATAGCTGTGCTCGTACGGGATGTGCTTGAAGAGCAGACCGCGGTCCTGGAGGTCCGCGGTGAGCTTTTCGTCGGCCTTCTTGAAGAAGACACCGCCCACGAGCGGGACGTCCTCCTCGAAGGTGCCGTCGGGGCGCACGGGGTTCACGACCGGGAGGCCGTACGAGCGGCAGACCTTGAGGTCGTCCTCACCGAAGGCGGGGGACTGGTGGACCAGACCGGTGCCGTCCTCGGTGGTCACGTAGTCGGCGTTGACCACGTAGTGCGCGGGGGCGGGGAACTCCACCAGATCGAAGGGGCGCTGATAGGTCCAGCGCTCCATCTCGGCGCCGGTGAAGGTCTGGCCGGTGGCCACCCAGCCCTCGCCGAGCGCCTTCTCGAGGAGCGGCTCGGCGACGACGAGCTTCTCGGAATCCGCCGAGCCGTTCGTCGCGACGACGTACGTGACGTCCGGGTGCGCGGCGACCGCGGTGTTGGAGACGAGGGTCCACGGGGTGGTCGTCCACACCAGGAGGGCGGCCTCGCCCGCGAGGGGCCCGGAGGTGAGCGGGAAGCGGACGAAGACGGAGGGGTCGACGACCGTCTCGTAGCCCTGCGCCAGCTCGTGGTCGGAGAGGCCGGTGCCGCAGCGCGGGCACCAGGGGGCGACGCGGTGGTCCTGGACCAGGAGGTCCTTGTTGAAGATCTCCTTCAGGGACCACCACACCGAGTCGACGTACTCGGGGTTCATGGTGCGGTACGCGTCGTCCAGGTCGACCCAGTAGCCCATACGGGTCGTGAGGTCGGCGAAGGCGTCGGTGTGCCGGGTCACGGAGTCGCGGCACTTGGCGTTGAACTCGGCGATGCCGTACGCCTCGATGTCCTTCTTGCCGTTGAACCCGAGCTCCTTCTCGACCGCGAGCTCGACGGGCAGGCCGTGACAGTCCCAACCGGCCTTGCGGGCCACGTGATAACCCCGCATGGTGCGAAAGCGCGGGAAGACGTCCTTGAAGACGCGGGCCTCGATGTGGTGGGCGCCCGGCATGCCGTTGGCGGTGGGCGGGCCCTCGTAGAACACCCACTCGGGGCGCCCCTCGGACTGCTCCAGGCTCTTGTCGAAGATCTTCTGCTCGCGCCAGAAGTCGAGCACGGCGTGCTCGAGGGCGGGCAGGTCGACCTGGGCGGGCACCTGGCGGTACTGCGGCTGCGTGTGCAACGGCTGCGTGTTCAACGCGCTTCCTCCGGCGGACGATTCCGTTCCGTCGGAGGGACGAGAGCCGCTTGTCGCGCTCCCGCGGTACCACCCTCCTTGGCCTCCCTGACGCGTGTGGCGTCCGGGAAAGCCCCCTCATTGGGGTAGCGATACCGGGTCTACTGGCCGGCGGCGGGCCCGGGGGCCCACTGCCGGTGGTTCTTCCGGCGGCTCAGGGGTGATCTTCGCGTCGTGCCTGCCCCCGGGCTCACACCGTCCCCGGGTCGCTCATGGCCGCGTACGCCGCTACTCGTCCCCATCCACGCTTCTCGCTCCGGCCAGTGTACGGGGACGGGGTGCACGGGGCCGACCGGATTTCGGGGCGCCGCCTCAGGCGTGCTGGGGGACCTCGTCCCGCAGGGAGTCACGGACCATCTTCCGCAGCTCGGGGCTGTCGGTGTGCCCGTGGACGGACACGGCGTGCTCGCTGGCGGCGCGGACCACTTCTTCCTCCTCGCCGGAGATGGCGAGGGAGCAGTTGGTCTCGCTCGGGAATTCGCGGCAGTCGGCTGTTTTACGCATGACGCACCTTCTCCTGTCATGACTTATTTTATGCCTGATTTCTGCCTAGAAACGGTCTCCGGGCCGGTCTCGTCGAGGCCCCTTCGAGGACCCTTCGGGACCGGGCCGACTGACCCGAATGGCGACATGCGGAGCGCCCGGATCCTGGCCCCTCGCACCGGCCGGATTACCCGGCTGGGAGCTGGGCACAACGCATGCATGCTCGCCGCGCCGGACCCGTGGGGCGGGCGTACCTAGCGGCGTGCCCCGTTGCCGCGGGCCCTGAGTCGATTTATCGTCCCAGCACGATTTGCGCGAGCAAGATCACAATATGTGAAGGGGCCGCGGCCATGGTGGCGAAGAAGACCGCCGTACAGCATTCGGCGTCAGGCAGCACCACGGGCGCGGCCACAGGGCGCGAGGAGCCCACGGGCGAGAACGGCGCGGCCGGGAAGACCACGAAGAAGGCGGCGGCCAAGAAGGCCGTCGCCAAGAAGGCGGCCGTCAAGAAGGCCGTCGCCAAGAAGGCGGTCGCCAAGGTCGCCGACGCGGGCAAGAAGACACCGGCCGGGGATGCCTCCGCCAAGGAGGCCGCCGCGGCAGAGAAGGCTCCCGCCGCGAAGAAGGCCCCTCCGGCGAAGAAAGCCGCTCCGGCGAAGAAAACAGCTGCCAAGAAGAGCACGGCCAGGAAGAGCACGGCCAAGAAGACGGCCGCGACAGCGGCCGAGGGTGCGGCTCAGGCCGCGGAGACGACGGGAGCCACGACAGTGGTCACGAAGAAGACTCCGGGCACGGCGACGGCAGCGAAGAAGCCGACCGCGGTGCCCAAAGCGCGTGTCGCCGCCGCGGAGCCGGGCGAGCTGGCCGTCCGGCCCGGCGAGGACCCCTGGACCCCGGAGGAGGTCGCTGAGGCCCGAGCGGAGCTCCAGAGCGAGGCGCTGCGGCTCGGATCCGAGATCTCCTCCTCCGAGGACGCCCTCGCGGGTCTGATGCGGGACTCCGGGGACGGCGCGGGCGACGACGACGCGGACACCGGCACGAAGAACATCACGCGGGAACACGAGATGTCGCTGGCCGCCAACGCGCGCGAGATGCTCGAACAGACCGAGCGCGCCCTGGAGCGGCTCGACGCCGGTACGTACGGCATCTGCGAGAACTGCGGCAATCCCATCGGCAAGGCGCGCATGCAGGCCTTCCCTCGCGCGACCCTGTGCATGGACTGCAAGCAGAAGCAGGAACGACGCTACTGAACACGGCCTGACCACCTGCTCCCGCACGTGTGTGCATTACCCTCGTCCCCAGTCAGGTACCTAGGTCGAGGGACTCACGTGGCAGAGGCGGAGCGCATCATCGGTACGCCGGACAACCCTGAGGCGGCGGGGCAGGACGAGAAGGCTTCGTCCGACGAGCAGGTCTCGCCGGACGAGCAGCGGCCCAAGGGCAAGCGCAAGATCCTCGTCCTGTTCGCGGTGGCCGTGCTCGCGTACGCCCTGGACCTCGTCACCAAGATGATCGTCGTCGCGAAGCTGGAGCACCACGAGCCGATCGAGATCATCGGTGACCTGCTGCAGTTCAACGCCATCCGGAACGCGGGCGCGGCCTTCGGGATGGGTGAGGCCTTCACCGTCATCTTCACCTGCATCGCGGCGGCCGTGATCGTGGTGATCGTCCGCCTGGCCCGCAAGCTCTACAGCCTGCCGTGGGCGATCGCCCTCGGCATGCTGCTCGGCGGCGCCCTGGGCAACCTCACCGACCGGATCTTCCGTGCTCCCGGAGTGTTCGAGGGAGCGGTGGTCGACTTCATCGCGCCGAAGGGCTTCGCGGTGTTCAACCTCGCGGACTCGGCGATCGTGTGCGGCGGCTTCCTGATCGTGATTCTCTCCTTCCGCGGCCTGGACCCGGACGGGACCGTCCACAAGGACTGAGCAGGGTTCCGGGCGGGGGCTCGTGGTGCGGGAGTGTCGGTGGCCTCCTGCATACTCAATGGGTGAGCACGATTCCCGAGATCCGTACCCTGCCCGTGCCGGACGGCCTGGAGGGCGAGCGCGTCGACGCCGCCATCTCTCGCATGTTCGGTTTTTCCCGCACGAAGGCCGCCGAGCTGGCGGCGGCAGGCAAGGTGATGGTCGACGGCAGCGTGGTCGGCAAGTCCGAGCGTGTGCACGGCGGCGCCTGGCTGGAGGTGGAGATGCCGCAGGCGCCCGCTCCGGTGCAGATCGTCGCCGAGCCCGTCGAGGGCATGGAGATCATCCATGACGACGACGACATCCTCGTGATCGTCAAGCCGGTCGGCGTGGCCGCGCACCCGAGCCCCGGCTGGACCGGCACCACGGTGATCGGTGGCCTCGCGGCCGCCGGGTACCGCATCTCGACCTCCGGAGCCGCCGAGCGCCAGGGCATCGTGCACCGCCTCGACGTGGGCACCTCCGGTCTGATGACGGTCGCCAAGTCGGAGCGCGCGTACACCTCCCTGAAGCGGCAGTTCAAGGAGCGCACGGTCGACAAGCGTTACAACGCGCTGGTGCAGGGCCACCCCGACCCGATGAGCGGCACGATCGACGCCCCCATCGGGCGCCACCCGAACCACGACTACAAGTGGGCGGTCACGGCCGAGGGCAAGCCCTCCGTCACGCACTACGACCTCATCGAGGCGTTCCGCGCGGCCTCGCTGCTCGACATCAAGCTGGAGACGGGGCGCACGCACCAGATCCGCGTGCACATGGCGGCCCACCGCCACCCGTGCGTGGGCGACCTGACGTACGGCGCCGACCCGACGTTCGCCAAGCGGCTCGGCCTCACCCGCCAGTGGCTGCACGCGGTGCGGCTCGGCTTCGAGCACCCCGGTGACGGGCAGTGGGTGGAGTTCGAGAGCACCTACCCGGACGACCTCCAGCAGGCCCTCGACCGGGTGCGGGCCGAGAGCGAATGAGCACCGGGGTCAGCTGCCGGGTAGCGGCCGAAGCCGACGACCTGGAGGCCTGCTTCAGGGTCCGCAAGGAAGTCTTCGTCGTCGAGCAGCAGGTCCCCGAGGATCTTGAGTACGACGCGTACGACGCCGGGGCCGTGCACGTGCTCGCGGTCCGCGAGGACGGGCTGCCGCTGGGCACGGGCCGCCTGCTGTCCGGCGCCGCCGCCGCGGCGAAGAACGGCGGAGACCCCGACGTGGGCGCGCTCGGCCGGCTCGCGGTGACGCGGGCCGCGCGCGGACTCGGAGTCGGTGCGGCCCTGGTGCGGGCGATCGAGGACGCGGCACGCGCGCGTGGCCTCACCGCGATCGACCTGCACGCGCAGACGCACGCGCTGGGGTTCTACGAACGGCTGGGGTACGTCGTCTACGGCCCCGAGTTCCCGGACGCGGGCATCCCGCACCGGGCGATGCGCAAGCCGCTGGACCAAGGCGCTGTCTCTCCGCCCGGCTCTCCTGGCGCGTAAGGGCTCCGAGGGGCATTGGCCCGGTTCGCGGTGAATGCGTGGCAGGGTTGAGGTCTTGATCGTCCCAGCCTCGAACTGTCTCAACCGCCAAAGGACGCACCGTGGATCAACTGGCGCTGCTGCTCGTCCTTCTGCTCGGCGCCGTCGTGACGGTGCCGCTGGGGGACCGGCTCGGGCTGCCCGCGCCCGTGCTCATGACGCTGGCCGGGATCGTTCTCGCCTTCGTCAGCTGGGTCCCGAACGTCGAGCTCCCGCCCGACTACATCCTCCCGCTGGTCCTTCCCCCCTTGCTGTACGCGTCCGTCCAGCGCACCTCCTGGCGGCAGTTCGCGGCCAACAGACGCCCCATCTTCCTGCTCGCCGTGGCCCTCGTCTTCGTCACGACGGCCGCGGTCGCCGCCATCGCCAACTCGGTCGTACCCGGGCTGCCGATCGCCGCCGCCGTGGCGCTCGGCGCGCTCGTGGCGCCGCCCGACCCGGTCGCCGCGACCGCCGTCGCCGGATCGCTCGGGCTGCCGCGGCGGCTCGTGTCGATCCTGGAGGGGGAGGGCCTCTTCAACGACGTCACGGCGATCGTGCTCTACCACGTGGCGATCGCGGCGGCGGTGAGCGGAACGTTCTCGTGGCCTTCGGCGGTGGGGCAGCTGGTGCTCTCCGCGGTGGTCGCCGTCGCCATAGGGCTGGCGCTGGGCTGGCTCACCAACAAGCTCATGGGGCTGCTCGGCGAGGCCACCCTGCAGACCGGCCTGACGCTGCTCGTGCCCTTCGTGAGCTACGTCCTGGCCGAGGAGCTGATGGGCTCCGGAGTCCTCGCCGTACTGACCACCGCGCTCTACCTCGCGGAGCACGCCGCCGACGCCGACGACGTGCTCGGGCGGATCACCGGGCAGACGTTCTGGCAGATCGTCGACACCCTGGTCACCGGCGTCGCCTTCGGCCTCATCGGGCTCGAACTGCACAACGTCTTCGGCACGGCGAGCGGCCGTGAGGGGCAGATGATCGGCTGGGGAGCGGCGGTCGTCGCGGTCGTCATCGGCGTACGCCTGATGTGGCTGCTGCCCGCGACCTGGCTCGCCAAGCGGCTGCACAAGCTGCGGGACATCGACGAGGAGATCCCGACGACCTGGCGCGAGACCGTGGTCATGTGGTGGTCCGGGATGCGCGGCGTGGCATCGGTCGCCCTCGCGCTCGCCATTCCGCTGAAGACGGAGAACGGGGATCCCTTCCCGGCCCGTGACGAGATCATCTTCATCGCCTTCTGCGTCATCATGGCGACCCTCGTCGTCCAGGGGCTCACGCTGCCCTGGCTGGTGCGCAAGCTCGGGGTGCGCGCGGACACCGACGTCGAGCGGGCCATCGAGCGGGACCTCGCCATCCGGGCGGCCAAGGCGGCCAAGCGCCGCCTCAAGGAGATCGAAGAGGTCGAGGAGCTCCCGGAGGACCTCTCGGAGCGGCTGCTGCGCGGGGCCTTCGACATCGGGGCCAGGATCAGCCCCGACATCGTCGACGACGAACGGCGCGAGCGGTACTCCAAGCGCGCCGACCGCCTCAAGGCGGTCCAGCGCATCCAGCGCGACATGATGTCGGCCGCCCGCCACGAGATCCTCGCCGCGCGCAGCGAACCCGGCGCCGATCCCGAGATCGTCGACCGGGTCCTGCACCAGCTGGACGTACGCAGCCTGCGGTCCTGACCGGGGAGCGGGGTTCAGCCCCGGCCGGTGCGCGGCACGATCGGCGGGGGCGGATGCGGGGGCTCGTCCTGGGGCGGCAGTTCGGCCCAGGCCGTGTTGACCCGTGGCAGCGCGTACGCGTGGTGCTCGGTCAGCCAGCGGATCAGGTGCTCGCGCACGGTGACCCGCACCGTCCAGATGTCGTCGGCGTCCTTGGCGGTGACCAGGGCGCGGACCTGGATCGTGTTCGGCGTCGTGTCCGTGACCGCAAGGCCCCAGTCCCTGCCGTCCCAGGAGGCGCACTCGCGCAGGATGTCCTGGAGCTTCTCCCGCATCTGCGTGATGGGCGCCGTGTGGTCCAGCTGGAAGAAGACCGTGCCGGTCATCTGGGAGCCGCCGCGCGACCAGTTCTCGAAGGGCTGCGAGACGAAGTACGACACCGGCATCGTGATCCGGCGCTCGTCCCAGGTCCGCACGGCGAGGAAGGTCAGCGTGATCTCGTCGACCGTGCCCCACTCGCCGTCCACGACGACGGTGTCGCCGATCCGCACCATGTCGCCGAAGGCGATCTGCAGCCCGGCGAAGAGATTGGACAGCGTGGACTGGGCGGCGACACCGGCGACGATGCCCAGTACGCCGGCGGACGCGAGCAGCGAGGTCCCGGCCGCCTGCATGGCGGGGAACGTCAGGAGCATCGCCCCGACGGCCACGACGCCGACGACCGCGGTGACCACCCGCTGGATGAGGGTGACCTGCGTACGCACCCTGCGGACGCGGGCCGGATCGCGGTGGGCGCCGGCATAGCGGGAGTAGGTCGCCTCGACGACGGCCGTCGCGATGCGGACGAGGAGCCAGGCCACCGACCCGATGAGCACCAGGGTCAAGGTCTGCGCGATACCCGCGGAATGGTCCTTGGCGATCTTGGCCTGTTCGAACGAGCCGCGCAGCAGTGCGGCACAGAGGGACAGTTGGAGTGGCAGCCGGCAGCGGCGCAGCAGACCCCACAGTGGGTTGTCGGGGTGGCGGTCATCGGTCCGGCGCAGCAGCACATCGGCCAGCCAAACCACGGCCAGCGTGAGCACGACCGAGCCGCCGACCACGATCAACGGACGCAGTACGTTCTCCATGCCCCCGAGGGTAGGTGGCACGATGGCCTCATGAACATCATGCTTTTCCACTCGACGTACGGGCTGCGGCCCGCGGTGCACGCGGCGGCCGACCGGCTGCGCGCCGAGGGACACGAGGTGACGACGCCCGATCTGTTCGAAGGGCGCACCTTCGCCACCGTCGAGGAAGGCATGGCCTTCAGGGACGAGCTCGGCAAGGAGGAGCTCCTGAAGCGGGCGATTCTGGCCGCCGCGCCCTACTCCGAGCGGGGTCTGGTCTACGCCGGGTTCTCCTTCGGCGCCGCCACCGCGCAGACCCTCGCCCTCGGCGACGACAAGGCCCGCGGTCTGCTGCTCCTGCACGGCACGTCCGACATCGCGGAGAACGCGACGGCGGACGAGCTGCCGGTGCAGCTGCACGTCGCCGAGCCGGACCCGTTCGAGACGGACGACTGGCTGAGCGCGTGGTACCTCCAGATGGGGCGGACCGGGGCCGACGTCGAGGTCTACCGCTACGCCGGGGCCGGTCACCTCTACACCGACCCCGACCTGGACGACTACGACGCCGAGGCCGCCGAGGCGACCTGGCGGACGGCGATCGGCTTCCTGGAGACCCTCTAGCCGCTGCCGCGACGGCTCAGGGGCGCGTGCAGCGGCCCACCGGGGCGCTCGCGGGCGGCTTGCACTGCAGGCCGTAGTCGCCGCCGCTGGAGCTGAGGTACCGCCCGACGCATTCGTCGCCGGCCGTCCTGCCGCGCTCGGCGCAGAACCGCAGGGCGGCGCGGCCGTCCGCGAAGGGCCCGGGAGCGTAGATCACCCAGAAGCCCGGCCGCAGCGAGGCGTAGTCGTCCGTGCGCAGATACCGCGCCTCCGGCACGTCCTCGCGCACGGCCGCCAGCCTGCGGTCACGAACTGCCGTGCCGGAGCCGACCGGCTCGGAGAAGAGCTGGGCCATCCAGCTGCCCGACGCGGCCGGGGCGTCGGGGGAGCCGTCCGGGCTCTCGGGTTTCCTCACGGCCTCCGGTGACGCCTTGGGTGAGGCCGCGGAGGTGCTCCCGCCGCCCTTGCCCTCGTCTCGGCCCGTCCCCGTCCCGTCCCGCAGCGCGAGCACCAGCGCGGCGCCGGCCGCCAGGGCGAGCACCACGGAGACCGCCGCGACGATCATCGGCGTACGTCTTCGGGGCTCGGCGGGCTGCGGCCCCGCCGTGACGGCGGGCCGCGCCGAAGCCTGCGTCGGCTGCCAGGAGGTCCCGTCCGCCACGGCGGCGAGCATCGCGTCCAGGCGCTCCGCGTCCGGGCGCAGCGCCGGATCCCGTACGAGCAAGGCGCTCAGGACCGGCGTGAGGGGACCGGAGCGTACCGGGGGCGGCACCGGGTCGTCGAGCACCGCGGCGAGCGTGGCGAGCGTCGTGGCCCTGCGCAGCGGGCTGACGCCCTCCACGGCGAGGTAGAGGACGAGGCCGAGCGACCAGAGGTCGCCCGCCGGGCCCTCGCCCGTGCCGCGGATGCGCTCGGGCGCGATGTACTCCGGGGAGCCGATCAGGTCGCCGGTCGCGGTGAGCTGCGTGGAGCCCTGCAGCGAGGCGATGCCGAAGTCCGTGAGGACGACGGAGACGCCCGGGCCGCCGGGGGTCTCACCCCGCAGCAGTACGTTGGCGGGCTTCACGTCCCGGTGCAGGATGCCCGCCGCGTGGGCGACGCGCAGCGCCGAGAGCAGCTCGCGGCCGAGGCGCGCCGCCTCGCGCGGCGCCAGCGTGCCCTGCTCCAGGAGGTCCTGGAGCGTGCGGCCCGGCAGCAGCTCCATCACCAGCCAGGGATGCGGGCCCGTGTCCACGATGTGATGGATCGTCACCACATGCGGGTGGTTGAGCCGGGCGAGCGCCCTGGCCTCGCGCAGCACCCGCTCCCGCAGGACGCGCGACTGCTCGCCCGTGAGGTCCCGCTCCGCGGGCCGTACCTCCTTGACGGCGACCTCGCGGTGCAGCACGGTGTCGCGCGCCCGCCACACCGTGCCCATGCCCCCGCTGCCGAGCCGCTCCAGCAGCTCGAAGCGCCCGTCCACCACGTCCCCCTGGCCACTCATGTCACCAGCGTAGAGGGCGGTACGAGGCGAAAGAGCGGGCGAACCGTGAAACGTTCGCCCGCTCTTGGCCTGCCGCTCGGCGTGCGGCCTTCGGTCCGGTCAGCCCTTGAGCGCCGCGTCGATGGCCGTCTTGTAGTCCTCGACCGTCGAGGGCGCGTTCTTCTTGTCGGAGCCGGTCAGCTTCTTGCCGTCCATGACGAAGGAGGGGGTGCCGTCGACGCCGTCCTTGTTGTCGTCGAACTTCTTCGACATCTCAAGGGCCCAGCGGTCGTACGTGCCGTCCTTGACGTCCTTCGCGAAGGTCTTGCTCTTCTTGAGCTCGGGGACCTCGTTCGCGATCTTGGTCAGAACCGAGTCGTCCGCGAACTTGTCGTCCGTCTCGGTGGGGTGGTTCTCCTTGGAGAACAGGGCCTTCTTGTAGTCGAGGAAGGCCTGGTCGCTCACGTTCAGGGCGGCGCCGAGCGCGCTGAGCGCGTTCTTGGAGCCCTCGCCGCTGAGGTTGCCGTCGAGGAACGTGGCACCGATGAACTCGATCTTGTACTTGCCGTCCTTCAGGTCCTTCTCGACCGTCGGGCCGACCGTCTGCTCGAAGCTGGCGCAGACCGGGCAGCGCGCGTCCTCGTAGACCTTGAGGGTCTTCTTGGCGCTGTCCTTGCCCAGGGTGACGGTCGTGCCGTCGGTGCCCGAGGAGTTCGCCGGCTTGACCAGCTTCTCGTCCTTGGCGGCGTCCCAGTGGCCGGGCTTGTTGGACTGCATGACGGCGTAACCGACGCCGCCGGCGATCGCGAGGACCGCGACGACGGAGACGCCGACGATCAGCGAACGCTTGCGCTTCTCGCGCTTGCGCTCGGCTTCCTGCTGGGCGCGGATCCGCTCGCGGGCCGCCGACTTGGCCGCCTGGCTGTTGCGCTTGCTCATGATGATGTTCTCCGTAGGGGTGACATGCGTGGGGACGGTGGTGCTCAGGCGAAGACGGCCGAGCACGGCGGTCCACGCCGTCCCACGAAGTGCACGAGAAGCCGCGTACGCGCGCTCCGGGCCCGGGGCGCGGTGCGCGGGGCGCGGCGCGGCGGCCGAAGGCCGATGCCCACCGCGGCGACCGCGACGAGCAGCGGCCGGAAGGTGGCGGCGGCCACCGCGCGCAGGACCTGGGCCAGGGCGCGCTCGCCGCGCCGCAGCCAGGCCGCCGCGAGCAGGCCGACCCCGATGTGCGCGCCGAGCAGCAGCCAGGCGGTGCCCGGGTCCGCGTCGGCGAGCAGCACGGCGGCGGCGCGGTGTCCGTCGCCGCCGGTCATCTGCGCCAGTGGCGTACCGACGCTGCCGCCGCCGCACAGCACGTCGAAGCCGACGGAGCGCAGCGGGCCCGCGACGGGGCCGCCCGCCTGGCCGTAACAGACGTGCTGGCCCGTGGTGAACACCGTGTCGGCGGCCAGTTCCAGGGGGATCAGCAGGGCGGCGATCCGGCCGTATCCGCGCTCGCGTCCCGCCAGGGCGTACGCGATGACGAAGACCGCGGCGGCGATCACCGCGACGGTGGTCAGCGGCAGCGGCGCCCGGGACAGCAGGACGTGCGACGCGGCGGAGAGCGTCACGACGAGCGTCGTGAAGAGCGCCGCGCGCACGGCTCTGAGCTGGGTCCCGGATATGTCCATCGCGAAGCCGAGTGTGCCATGTGCTCCCGTAAGGCAGCCCTAAAGGGTGCCTATGAGTCGCACGGCGTCGTCTTCGTGCCTACAGCCCCGGAATCCGGCCGTTGCGGAACAGGTCGACGAAGATCTGGTGGTCCTTGCGGGCCCGCGCGCCGTACTCGTGCGCGAAGTCCACGAGGAGGTCGCCGAAGCCCTCTTCGTCCGCCGCGATGGCGGCGTCGATCGCGCGCTCCGTGGAGAACGGCACCAGGTCCGAGTGGCCGCTCTCGTCGTCCGCGGCCGAGTGCATCGTGGCGGTGGCGCGGCCCAGGTCGGCGATGACCGCGGCGATCTCCTCCCAGTCGTCGATGTCCGACCAGTCCAGGTCCACGGCGTACGGAGAGACCTCGGCGACCAGCTGCCCGGAGCCGTCCAGCTCCGTCCAGCCGAGCCACGGGTCCGCGTGCGCCTGGAGCGCGCGCTGCGAGATGACCGTGCGGTGGCCTTCGTGCTGGAAGTAGTCACGGGCCGTGCCGTCGGTGATGTGGCGCGATACGGCCGGGGTCTGGGCCTGCTTGAGGTAGATCACGACGTCGTTCTCCAACGCGTCGCTGTTGCCCTCCAGGAGGATGTTGTACGAAGGCAGGCCCGCGGAGCCGATGCCGATGCCGCGGCGTCCGACGACGTCCTTCACCCGGTACGAGTCGGGGCGGGTGAGGGAGGACTCGGGCAGCGTCTCCAGATAGCCGTCGAAGGCGGCGAGGACCTTGTAGCGAGTGGCCGCGTCGAGCTCGATGGAACCGCCGCCCGGGGCGAAGCGGCGCTCGAAGTCGCGGATCTCCGTCATGGACTCCAGGAGCCCGAAGCGGGTCAGCGAGCGCGCGTCGCGCAGCGCGTCCAGGAGCGGGCCCTGGGCGGTGTCCAGGGTGAAGGGCGGCACCTCGTCGCTCTTGGCGCCGGTGGCCAGGTCGTGGATCCGCTCGCGGTAGGCCGCCGCGTAGATCCGCACCAGGTCGGTGATCTGTTCGTCGCTGAGCGCCTTCGTGTACCCGATCAGGGCCGCGGAGGCGGCGAAGCGCTTCAGGTCCCAGGTGAAGGGGCCCACGTACGCCTCGTCGAAGTCGTTCACGTTGAAGATCAGACGGCCCTGGGCGTCCATGTACGTGCCGAAGTTCTCCGCGTGCAGGTCGCCGTGGATCCACACCCGTCCCGTGCGCTCGTCCAGGTAGGGACCGCCGTGCTGCTCGCGCTCCAGGTCCCCGTAGAAGAGGCAGGCCGTACCGCGGTAGAACGCGAAGGCGGAGGCGGCCATCTTCCGGAACTTCACCCGGAACGCGGCGGGGTCCGCTGCGAGCAGCTCGCCGAACGCGGTGTCGAAGACGGAGAGGATCTGCTCGCCGCGCTGCTCAGCGGTGGGCTGCGGTTCCGACATCGCGGGGTGCCTCCAGGTAACAGGTGGTGCCAGGTCGTGCATGACATTTGGGACAGGCGTTCCGACCTGTCCAACGCACGACGGTACCCCCGAGTGCCCGTCGCTTGTCAGTGCTCCGGATTAGACTTCCACGCTGTCCCCCCAGACTGCCCGCAGTCGGTTGCCCGATGTTCTTTGGAGGCCTCCCGTCGTGACCAAGCCGCCCTTTACGCACCTCCATGTCCACACCCAGTACTCGCTGCTGGACGGTGCCGCGCGGCTGAAGGACATGTTCAACGCCTGTAATGAGATGGGCATGACGCATATCGCCATGTCCGACCACGGCAACCTGCACGGGGCGTACGACTTCTTCCACTCGGCGCAGAAGGCGGGCGTCACGCCGATCATCGGCATCGAGGCCTATGTGGCCCCGGAGTCCCGGCGCAACAAGCGGAAGATCAAGTGGGGCCAGCCGCACCAGAAGCGTGACGACGTGTCCGGTTCGGGTGGTTACACGCACAAGACGATCTGGGCGGCGAACAGCACCGGTCTGCACAATCTCTTCCGGCTCTCCTCGGACGCGTACTCGGAAGGCTGGCTGCAGAAGTGGCCGCGCATGGACAAGGAGACGATCTCCCAGTGGTCGGAGGGCCTGATCGCCTCCACCGGGTGTCCCTCCGGGGAGCTCCAGACCCGCCTGCGCCTCGGCCAGTACGAGGAGGCCCGCAAGGCGGCGGGCGAGTACCAGGACATCTTCGGCAAGGACCGCTATTTCCTGGAGCTGATGGACCACGGCATCGACATCGAGCGCCGGGTCCGCGACGACCTGCTGAAGATCGGCAAGGAGCTGGGCATCCCGCCCCTGGTCACGAACGACTCGCACTACACGTACGCGCACGAGTCGACCGCTCACGACGCCCTGCTCTGCATCCAGACCGGCAAGAACCTCTCGGACCCGGACCGCTTCCGCTTCGACGGCACCGGCTACTACCTGAAGTCCACGGACGAGATGTACGCCATCGACTCCTCGGACGCCTGGCAGGAGGGCTGCCGCAACACGCTGCTGGTGGCCGAGCAGATCGACACCACCGGGATGTTCGAGAAGCGCGACCTCATGCCCAAGTTCGATATCCCGGACGGCTTCACCGAAGTCACCTGGTTCCAGGAGGAGGTCCGGGTCGGCATGGGCCGCCGCTACCCGGACGGTGTCCCCGACGACCGGCAGAAGCAGGCCGAGTACGAGATGGACATCATCATCCAGATGGGGTTCCCCGGGTACTTCCTCGTGGTCGCCGACTTCATCATGTGGGCCAAGAACAACGGCATCGCGGTGGGACCGGGCCGAGGCTCCGCGGCCGGCTCGATCGTCGCGTACGCCATGGGCATCACCGACCTCGACCCGATCACGCACGGACTGATCTTCGAGCGGTTCCTCAACCCCGAGCGCGTCTCCATGCCCGATGTCGACATCGACTTCGACGAGCGCAGGCGCGTCGAAGTGATCCGGTACGTGACCGAGAAGTACGGCGCCGACAAGGTCGCCATGATCGGCACGTACGGAAAGATCAAGGCGAAGAACGCCATCAAGGACTCCGCGCGCGTGCTCGGATATCCGTACGCGATGGGCGACCGCCTCACCAAGGCGATGCCCGCCGACGTCCTCGGCAAGGGCATCGACCTCTCCGGCATCACCGACACCAAGCACCCCCGCTACAGCGAGGCGGGCGAGATCCGGGGGATGTACGAGAACGAACCGGACGTGAAGAAGGTCATCGACACCGCCAAGGGCGTCGAGGGCCTGGTCCGGCAGATGGGTGTGCACGCGGCCGGCGTCATCATGTCCAGCGAGCCGATCGTCGACCACGCCCCGCTCTGGACGCGGCACACGGACGGCGTCACCATCACGCAGTGGGACTACCCCCAGTGCGAGTCGCTCGGCCTGCTCAAGATGGACTTCCTGGGCCTGCGAAACCTCACCATCATGGACGACGCCGTCAAGATGGTGCGGGCGGGCAAGGGCATCGACCTGGAGATGCTCTCGCTGCCGCTGGACGACCCCAAGACCTTCGAACTGCTCTGCCGCGGTGACACCCTCGGTGTCTTCCAGTTCGACGGCGGCCCGATGCGTTCGCTGCTCCGCCAGATGCAGCCCGACAACTTCGAGGACATTTCCGCCGTCTCGGCCCTGTACCGGCCGGGCCCGATGGGCATGAACTCGCACATCAACTACGCGGAGCGCAAGAACGGCCGCCAGGAGATCACGCCGATCCACCCGGAGCTCGAAGAGCCCCTGAAGGAGACGCTCGGCCTGACCTACGGCCTCATCGTGTACCAGGAGCAGGTGCAGAAGGCCGCGCAGATCATCGCCGGCTACTCGCTCGGTGAAGCCGACATCCTGCGCCGCGTGATGGGCAAGAAGAAGCCCGACGAGCTGGCGAAGAACTTCGTCCTCTTCCAGGAGGGAGCGAAGAAGAACGGCTTCTCGGACGCCGCGATCCAGGCCCTGTGGGACGTCCTGGTGCCCTTCGCCGGATACGCGTTCAACAAGGCGCACTCCTCCGCGTACGGCCTCGTCACGTACTGGACCGCCTACCTCAAGGCGAACTACCCCGCCGAGTACATGGCGGCGCTGCTCACCTCGGTCAAGGACGACAAGGACAAGTCGGCCGTCTACCTCAACGAGTGCCGGCGCATGGGCATCAAGGTGCTCCCGCCGAACGTGAACGAGTCCGTGCACAACTTCGCCGCGCAGGGCGACGACGTGATCCTCTTCGGCCTGGAAGCGGTCCGCAACGTCGGTACGAACGTGGTCGAGTCGATCGTCCGCTCGCGCAAGGCCAAGGGGAAGTTCGCCTCGTTCCCCGACTACCTCGACAAGGTCGAGGCCGCCGCCTGCAACAAGCGGACCACGGAGTCTCTGATCAAGGCGGGCGCCTTCGACACCATGGGGCACACCCGCAAGGGCCTGACCGCTCAGTACGAGCCGATGATCGACAACGTCGTGCAGGTCAAGCGCAAGGAGGCGGAAGGGCAGTTCGACCTCTTCGGCGGGGGCGACGAGGGCGGCGACGAGCCGGGCTTCGGGCTCGACGTGGAGTTCTCCACCGACGAGTGGGAAAAGACGTATCTGCTCGCCCAGGAGCGGGAGATGCTCGGTCTGTACGTCTCCGACCACCCGCTCTTCGGCCTGGAGCACGTCCTGTCCGACAAGGCGGACGCGGGCATCGGGCAACTCACCGGCGGTGACTACTCGGACGGCTCGATCGTCACCATCGGCGGCATCATCTCCGGCCTCCAGCGCAAGATGACCAAGCAGGGCAACGCCTGGGCGATCGCCACGGTCGAGGACCTCGCGGGCTCCATCGAGTGCATGTTCTTCCCGGCGACCTATCAGCTGGTCTCGACCCAACTCGTCGAGGACGCGGTGGTGTTCGTCAAGGGCCGCCTCGACAAGCGCGAGGACGTGCCGCGCCTGGTCGCGATGGAGATGCAGGTCCCCGACCTGTCGAACGCGGGCACCAACGCGCCCGTCCTGATCACCATCCCGACGGTGAAGGTGACCCCGCCGATGGTCACCCGCCTCGGCGAGATCCTCAGCCACCACCGGGGCAACAGCGAGGTGCGGATCAAGCTCCAGGGGTCGCAGAAGACCACGGTGCTGCGGCTCGACCGCCACCGGGTGCAGCCGGATCCCGCCCTTTTCGGTGACCTGAAGGTGCTGCTCGGCGCGTCCTGTCTGGCCGGATAGGCCGGGTACGTCGCACCCGTCTGACGTCTGTCCGACAGCTATGTGAAGGGGCGCACCCGGAAGTCCGGGTGCGCCCCTTCACGCATGTACGCCTGCGTGCGCGTCAGTTGTGGCCGAAGCGACGCTGGTGCTTGCGGGCGACCTCGGCCGGGCTGCCCTGGGACTGAACCGCGGACTGAACCCGCTGCTCGGCCTGCTCCGCAGACGACTTGGCCTGCTCCTGCGCCTGCTCCGCGGCCGAAGCGCGGTTCTGGTCGTCGCCCTGCTTGCGGTTCTTGTTCTTGGCCATAGTGATCTTCCTCCTGAAGGAAATCTGGGGGCCAGGACGCGACCAGATTCACATATGGCGACAAGCTGCGCATTTCAGAGAATTACCGTGCGTAATAAGGCCTGTCGGAGAGTGAAGACGAGATACGCCACGCCGAAGATCGAGTTCCGGCCGTTAACCTCCGCCGGGTCGGGCAGACTCGAAGGAAACCCGAACCATTACTTCCAGGGAATCTCCAGGGAAAGAGGGTGGATCGCGTGGACCGTTGCATCGTCCTGGTGGACGCCGGGTATCTGCTGGGTGCCGCCGCGAGTCTCCTCGCGGGCGAGCCGTCCCGGTCCCGGATCACCGTCGATCACACCGCCCTGATCCAGGGCATCCGTGAGCGCGCGGAATCTGACACCGAGCGCCCCCTGCTCCGGATCTACTGGTTCGACGGAGCCCCCGACCGCGTACCGCAGCCCGAGCACCGCAGGCTGCGGGTCATGCCGCGGGTGACGGTCCGGCTCGGCGCCCTGACCCGCAGCGACGGACGGTGGGCCCAGAAGGGCGTCGACGCCGCCATGCACGCCGAGCTGACGGAGCTGGCCCGCAACCGCGCCTGCTCGGACATCGTGCTCGTCACCGGCGACGGGGACCTGCTGCCCGGCATGATGGCCGCCAAGGAGCACGGCGTCGCCGTCCACCTGTGGGCCGTGCAGGCCGCCGACGGGGACTACAACCAGTCCGAGGACCTCGTCGCCGAGGCCGACGAGCGCCGCGTCCTGGACCGGACCTGGATCACCAAGGCCGTCCGCCCCAAGGAGCTCACCGGCGTCTGC
Source organism: Streptomyces sp. NPDC057302 (assembly GCF_042667685.1). Lineage (NCBI taxonomy): Bacteria > Bacillati > Actinomycetota > Actinomycetes > Kitasatosporales > Streptomycetaceae > Streptomyces > Streptomyces sp. NPDC057302. Next base: position 19,872 of record NZ_JBHUZJ010000044.1, read on the forward strand.
GCGCCCCCGCCGGTCCCGCGCCCCGAGATCGCCGCGATCCTCTCCGCGCCCCTGCCCGAGTCCGCGCTCGCCGCCAGCGCCCAGCGGGCCGCCGACGAGGCCGCCGGGGTCCAGCACGGACAGCACGTCGAGCACGGCCAGCACGCTCAGCACGCCGAAGCCGGGGCCAACGGCGACAGCGGCGGCGCCCACCACCCGCCGGGCAGGGGCGTGCCCACCCCCAAGGACCTGGCCGCCCTGCGCGGCCCCGGCACGCAGGCCGCCTCCCCGCACCCCACCAACGCGACGCTGCGGTGGTCCTCCGACAAGGGCTGGGTGGAGCGCCCCGGCGGCGCCGCCGAGAGCCCGGAGGCCGCCGCCCTGCCGACGCTCGCCCAGCTGACGACCGCCGAGCAGCGCTGGGCCGACCGCGAGGAGGACATCACCACCGTCGGCGGTGATCCTTTCGAGGTCGGGCAGGTGTTCGCGCGCCGCTGGATGGCCCGCCTGCCGGAACAGCACAACCTCCAGAAGCTCTCGACGATGTACCCGCGCATCCCGCACCGCGTCGACGGCGAGCTCCTGCGGTACGCGGCCCGCTTCGGTCTGCTCGCCCACAAGGACGACCAGATCGACGAGCACGACAGGTACGCGATCCGGGCGGGCTTCTGGCGCGAGATCGACGTCCACACGGCGGTCGAGCACGCCCCGGTGGGCGACCGCTCCGGCGAGTGACCGAACGGGTGCACGAACGGGCGCACGAACGAGGGGCGGAACACGCCCCGCGGACGACTGATACGGGGCGTACGGGACGCCCCGGGCGTCGCGGCGGACACGGGACCCCGTACCCTCGTCCTTCGTGAGTACGCGCTCGGTACAGGCAGTCCGACAGGGGCTCCGACACGGTCACGGCAGCGATGCCGTCTGCGCGGTGCGCGACCTCGTCAAGACGTATCCCGCCGCCCGTGGCAGGCGCGGCACGCCCGCGACCCCCGAGGTGCGGGCCACCGACGGCATCAGCCTGGAGGTCAGGCGCGGCGAGATCTTCGGCCTCCTCGGACCCAACGGCGCCGGCAAGTCCACCCTCGTACGCCAGCTGACCGGCCTGATGCGGCCCGACAGCGGGAGCGTCGAGATCCTCGGGCACGACATCCTGCGCCACCCCGAGCGGGCCGCGCGGCTCCTGGCGTACCTGGGGCAGGAATCCACCGCGCTCGACGAGCTGACCGTCTCGCTCGCCGTCGAGACGACCGCGCGGCTGCGCGGCCTCGACGTGCGTGCGGCGCGGGCCGAGCGGGACGGCGTACTCGAAGAGCTCGCGCTCACCCCGCTCGCCTCGCGGCCCCTGAAGAAGCTCTCCGGCGGCCAGCGCAGGCTCGCCTGCTTCGCCACCGCCCTGGTGGGGGAGCGGCCACTGCTCGTCCTCGACGAGCCGACGACCGGCATGGACCCCATCGCGCGGCGCGCCGTGTGGGGCGCGGTCGACCGGCGCAGGGCCGAGCACGGCACGACGGTGCTGCTCGTCACCCACAACGTCATCGAGGCCGAGACGGTCCTGGACCGCGTCGCCGTGCTCGACCACGGCAAGGTCATCGCCTGCGACAGCCCGCTGGGGCTCAAGGAGCAGGTCGCGGGCGAGGTGCGGGTGGAGCTGGTCTGGCGGGAGCGGGCGCCGCTCGACGTCCCCGAGGTCGCCGCGCTGCGCTCGTCCGCGGTGGAGTCCGGGCGGCGGTGGTCGTTGCGGCTCGCGCCCGACGAGGCGCGCGCCGCTGTCGCCGCCGTCACCGGCGGGGCCGCCTTCGCGGCGCTGGACGATTTCACCCTGGCCACTCCCAGCCTGGAGGATGTGTACCTTGCCCTGGGTGGCAACGGGGAAGGGCTGGTGAAGGGGTGACCCTCTCCGCGGCCCGGCGCAGTGACGAGAACATCAGCAGGAGGGGCGTTCGATGAGTGCGGTTCCTTTGGAAGCCGCAGTGCGGGCCGACGACCGTGAGCAGCAGGGCGACGCCGCGGCGCCCCTGGGGCCCCGTGCGCGGCTGTTCCCCTCGCTCGCGGCCGTCTACCGGGCGCAGTTGTCCCGGGCGCGGGTCGCGCGGATTCCGCTGCTCTTCGTCGCCACCTTCCAGTCCGTCGGGATCATGATCCTGATGCGGGGCGTCGTCGACGGGGGCGGTGAGGCGCGTGCCGTCGTCGCCGGGTCCTCCGTGCTCGTCGTCGCCTTCGTCGCGCTCAACCTGCTCGCCCAGTACTTCGGGCAGCTGCGGGCCGACGGCGGCCTCGACCACTACGCGACGCTGCCCGTGCCGCCCGCCTCGGTGGTCCTGGGCGCCGCGGCCGCCTACGCCTCGTTCACCGTGCCGGGCACGCTCGTCACCGCGGTCGTCGGATGCGGCCTCTTCGGGCTTCCGCTGGCGAACCTGTGGGTGCTCGCCGCGGTGATCCCGCTGGCCGGTGCCGCGCTCGCCGGGTTCGGTGCCGCCCTGGGACTGCTCGCGCCCCGGCCCGAACTGGCCACGCTGCTCGGCCAGTTGGGCATGTCGGCCGCGCTGCTCCTCGGTGTGCTCCCGGCCGAGCGGATGCCCGGCTTCCTGCAGTACGCCCGTGACCTGCTGCCCTCGACGTACGGAGTCGAGGCGTTCGCCCGAACTTTCGGGCCGGATCCGGACTGGGCGGCCGTCGCTCTCGATCTCGCCGTCTGCGCGGGGGTCGGCGTCGCCTCGCTGGCGATCGCCACCTGGGCCTACCGCCGAGCGGCTGTGCGGTGACGCGGTCCTCGGGCAGGACTGGCACCATGTGTGGGTGACTGCACCGCTGACGCCCTCCCAGCCGCCCCGTGACCAGCCCCCGCACGACCCCTGGCAGCAAGCCGCTCAGCCGTCCGGAGCCGTTCCCACGTCGGCTCCCGAGGAGGACGGTCCTGACATGAAGACCGAAGTGCGGCAGGCCGCGGTGATCATGGTCGCGGTGGCTGTCTGTGGCGTACTGCTCGGCCTCCTGTGGATGTGGCTCGCGCCGCGGGTTCCGCTGGTGGCCGACAGCGAGGCGGTGTTCCTCAAGGACACCGAGGGCGAGCAGGCGATCGGGGTCGACGGAACGTTCACTCTGCTCGCACTGGCATTCGGCGCGGTGAGCGGCGCCGTGGTGTTCCTGCTCCGCAAGCGGGGCGGCATCCCGCTGGTCGTCGGGCTGACGGCCGGAGGGCTGCTGGCCGCGGTGATCGGCTGGCGGCTCGGCATCTTCCTGGGGCCGGAGACCGACGTCGTCGCCCATGCGAAGTCCGTGGGCAAGGGCGTTTCCTTCGACGCGCCCCTGGAGCTCAAGGCCAAGGGCGCGCTGCTCGCCTGGCCCGTGGCGGCGCTGCTGATCCACCTCGGGCTCACCGCGCTCTTCGGACCGCGGGACCCCGAGCCCTACCCCCTGCCCTACGGGGATCCGGACCGGGCCGACGGAAGCCAGGACTCCACCGGGGCGTGACGTCAGGCGGGGCGCCTCCCGTGGTTCGCCTTGCCCTTGCGTACCCGCCACTTCCTCTTGCGCGTCTTCTTCGACATGAGGGTGGTACTAGTCGAGCAGCCGCTCCCCGTCGAGGGTCTATTCACGCCCGATCGGGGCCAGTACCGCGCCCGTGAGGCGCGCCAGGTCGCCGGGGGCCAGTTCCACTTCCAGGCCCCTGCGGCCCGCCGAGACGCAGATCGTGGCGTGCGCCGGGGCCGAGTCGTCCAGGACCGTGCGGAGCTTCTTGCGCTGGCCGAGCGGCGAGATGCCGCCCCGTACGTACCCCGTGGTGCGTTCGGCGGCCGCGGGGTCCGCCATCACCGCGCGCTTGCCGCAGACCGCCGTGGCCAGGGCCTTGAGGTTCAGGGTGCCCGCCACGGGGACCACGGCCACCGTCAGCTCGCCGTCGACCTCGGCGACCAGGGTCTTGAAGACCCGGTCGGGGGAGACGCCCATGGCCTGCGCCGCCTCCTCGCCGTACGAGGGGTGCGCGGGGTCGTGCTCGTAGGCGTGCACGGTGTACTCGGCGCCCGCCGCGGTGAGGGCGACCGTCGCCGGGGTGCCGCCCGTGCCCGGCTGCTTCTGCTGTTTCTTCTGCTTCTTCGCCAAAGCGCTCGCGCCTTACGTCAGTTGCGGCTCGTGTCAGTTGAGACTCGTGGTGCCGCGCGTGAGGTCCGTCGCGGGCAACGACGGCAGATTACGGATGATCGCGGTCTCCGCGCGAAGGAGTTTCAGCTCCTCGTGCAGGCGCGATGCCGTGTCCGGCGCCTCCAGGAGCCGCTGCTTCGTGGGGGTGTCGAGGACGGCCGCCGCCGCGACCAGATACGACACCACGGACGGGTCGTCCGGCAGATCGGCGCCGGTTGACAGGGACCGCTCGCGGGCCCCCGCGAGGCGCTTCTGGTAGGCGCGGAACGCCCGCAGGACGCCCTCGGCGAGGGCGCCCGCCTCCTCGCCGGGATCCTCGGGCAGCTCCTCGACCTCCGCGGTCAGGAAGGCGCCCGAGGCGTCCACCGAGTGCAGGCGTACGCGTGAGGTGCCGGTGGCGAGGACCTCGAAGCCGCCGTCGGCGCGCTCCCTGATCGTCGCCGCGTCCGCGACGCAGCCCACCGCGTGGAACGCCTTGAGCGGGTCGTCGCCGAAGCCGGCGGTCGGCCCCTGCTCGGGCTGGGAGGTGGGGTCGGGAAGGCCCGGGGCGCTCGGCGCCACCTCCAGGCCGTCGCGGATCGCGACGACCGCGAAGAGGCGCTGCTCCTCGTCGGGAGTCTTGAGCAGATCGCGCATCATGGCGCGATAACGCTCCTCGAACACGTTCAGCGGGAGCACGAGTCCCGGGAACAGCACCGAGTTGAGCGGGAAGAGCGGAAGCCGGACGGTGGTCACGAGCCTCAAGCCTAATGGTCGTCGGGGCGCGGGCGTCCGCCACCGGTGCGCAGCGGGGTCCCGGAGGCCACTTCGATGCGTATCCCGTCGCGCAGTTCCAGGAACTGGCCGAGCGGATCGTCGGCCATGCGGTCCCAGGGGAAGGAGGTCGCGTAGGCCCCGATGAGGCGCAGTTGTTCGAGGGCGTCGCTCCATCGCTCCAGGCGTACGAGGACGTAGGCGAGGAGGTTGCGGACCTCAGCGGGCCAGGGATCCCCGGCGTCGTACTCCAGGGACACGGCGATCCCGAGGTCCGCCGCGGCGTCCAGGCGCTCGCGCGGCACGCTGCCCGAGGCGCTGGTGAGATACGCGAACGCGGCCCGCGCGGGCAGCGCCTGGATCAGCGAGCCCGGCAGCGCGTCCCGGGCGGCGCGCTCGGCGAAGTCGAAGCACTGGCGGTGCGAGCCGTACCAGGCGGCCGAGAGGTACTGCAGCGCCGAGGCGTGGCAGCCGTAGTGGTGCGAGGAGCGGTGCACCGCCTCGGCCCAGATCTCGTCGAAGACCGAGTGCGGGGCATGGGTGCCGCGCGCGTGGTCCAGGGCGATCCGCCACGGCACGGGGTCGCGCGGGTCGGCTTCGGCGGCAGCGGTGAGCAGGGGAGCCGTCTCGCGCAGGAGCTCGGCGCGGGCCGGTGACTCCCAGCCGCGGACGACCGCGAGCTCGGCCTTGACGAGCAGCGCGTCCGGGTCGTGCGGCGCGGCGAACTGCCAGTCGTCGAACCACTCCGAGCGGGAGCGGGCGAAGGCGGCCAGACGCGTCGTGTAGCGGTCGCGGTTCTCCCATTCGTTGCCCTCGCGGGTCATGGCGAGCAGCTTGGCCGCGGGGTCGTAGTCGCCGCGGCCCGCGGCGACCAGGGCGGGGCCGAGCCGGTCGTCGGGCGCGTCGAGGAGCACCTCGTCGTCGGGGGTCAGACCGGAGGCCAGGAGCGGGGTGTTCCTGACCATTCGTGCGGTGCGGATCAGGGCGCGCAGGAGTGCCATCGTGTGGATATTGAAAACCGCAGGTCGGGGCAGTACCAGGGGGCGGGCGGTGAAGCTTTCGTATCGGTCGTCAGGTTGCCTGGACCATGGTCAAGGAATGGCAAAATATCTGCTCCCCGCGGGCCCGCCGGCCCCCTTCAGTTCCTGCGCAGCAGCCTCGTCGCCCCGGCCGCGACCGTCGTCGCGAGCACCCAGCCGAGCAGGATGAGGATCGCCGAGAACCACTGCCAGCCGCCGCGCAGCTGCCAGTAGCTGTCCTGGCCGAGGTTGATCACCGGGAGCAGCAGGTCGAGGGAGAAGAGCGCGGGGTTCCAGTTCGGGTGCTCGCCCGGTTTGATCGCCGGGTGGTCGGCGCGGCTGAAGGCCACCGCGCTCACCGCCCACAGCACCGCCATCCAGAGGGCCGCCCGGCCGGGCCGGTAGCCGTAGGCCACCGTCCAGTCCTGGGCGAAGCCCCAGAGCTTGGCCGCGAGCGGCAGGGTCTCGCGGCGGCGGCGCTGCTTGGCGAGCAGGACCTCGCGGGCGTCGGCGTCCTCGCCGCCGTTGCGCAGGACGGTGGCCAGCTTCTCGTACGGCTCGGGGTTGTACTCCGCGGTCGCGGCCGCCACCCAGCTCAGCCGCCGGGAGAGCGGGAAGCTGCCGAGCGGGACGAGGTTCTCGTAGCTGAAGCCGCCCATCTGGAGGCCGCCGGGGCCCGGCCAGCTGGTCGACTTGTCGATGAGGTTGACGACCTTCATGCCGGACAGGATGACCTTGCCGCGCTGCGGGGCCTCGCCGAGGAAGCGCAGCTCGGGGGTCTGGACGCGGCGCAGCGACACCTCCTGGTCGTTCTCCAGGACGAAGCGCGCCTGGGCCAGGTCGACGGCGTCGCCGAAGCGCCCGTCGTCGAGCCGGATGCCGCCCTGGCACTCGAAACGCTGGACGCGGGTGCCGCGCGGGGGAGTCGTGCCGCTGGTCATCGGGGGGTCGCCGAGCGCGGCGGGCGTCATGTAGAGCGTGCGCTCCACGGTCATCTGCGGGGCGTTGAGCGCCCGCTGGCCGTACGGATTGGCGAGCTTGCTGCCGCGCAGGCTGAAGGAGACGCCGATCTTCGCGCCGCGCAGGCTCAGCTGGCCGTGCGACTCCATCATCTCGGCCTGGAGGTCCTGCCCGACCGAGAGCCCGTCGCCCATGATCGAGTTGCCGCGCCGGTCGCGGTAGATCACGGCCTGGTTGATCAGCAGGTCGGTGCCGATCTGGGCGTCCGTGAGCCGCATGCCGTTGTGGATGCGGCAGCGCGGCAGATGCAGGTCGCCCTCCGTGTGCACGCGGGCCGCCTCCACGCGCGGGATCGAGCAGTTGACCAGGCGCAGCGTGGTGAACTTGGCCTCGGGGACGAGCACTTCCTTCTCGAAGCGGCAGTGCTTCAGCTCGGCGTAGGGATGGATCTCGCCGCCCGCCAGATCGAGTACGTCCGTGATCTGGAGGCCCGAGAGCTTCAGCGACGAGACCCGGCCCGAGAGCGCGGGCGGCCCTTCGAGGAGCAGCCAGCACACGATGCGCGCACGCACGCTGCGTTCCGGACCCCAGGGGTGGCCGCCGTGCGGATCGTCCGCCATCGCGTCGCCCGACCTGAGGTCGTAGACGCTGCCGTTGCGGAAGGCCTGCCACATGCCGATCTCGGCGGCGGTCAGTCCGTCCGGCGGGTCACCGATGCCGGTGTCGTCGACCACTGCTGTCGTCCTCCCCGTACTGCGCTGCCGTACTGCGATCCCGTGTCGCGACGCGCTTGTGTCTCGTACACCTGTTTCATGCCCGCTCAGTGACGGGCTGAACGCTAGTGGTGAACGTGGTCTTCCGGGATCTATATCAGCCAGTGATACGGGCGTCCGACCCGGAATGACGGTCTGAGAGAATTGGCCACGTGATCTCCCGAATCGATCTGCGCGGCGACGCCCTCCCCGAGGGCCCCGCCCTGCGCGCCCTGCTGCCCCGTGCCGACTTCGACGTCGCGGCCGCCCTGGAGAAGGTGCGGCCCATCTGCGAGGACGTGCATCATCGTGGCGACGCGGCGCTGATCGAATACGCGGAGAAGTTCGACGGGGTACGGCTGACGCAGGTCCGTGTCCCCGCGAGCGCCATCGCCGCGGCCCTGACCGGCCTCGACCCGGTCGTGCGCGAGGCCCTCGAGGAGTCGATCCGGCGGGCCCGCATCGTCCACCGCGAGCAGCGCCGCGCCCCGCACACCACCCAGGTCGTGCCCGGCGGCTCGGTCACCGAGAAGTGGGTGCCGGTCGAGCGCGTGGGGCTCTACGCGCCGGGTGGCCGCTCGGTCTACCCGTCCTCCGTGATCATGAACGCGGTCCCGGCCCAGGAGGCCGGCGTCGAGTCGATGGCGCTCGCCTCCCCGCCGCAGAAGGACTGCGGTGACTTCAGCGGACTTCCGCACCCGACGATCCTCGCCGCCTGCGCCCTCCTCGGCATCGACGAGGTGTACGCGGTCGGCGGCGCCCAGGCCGTCGCGATGTTCGCCTACGGCACCGAGACCTGCGCCCCGGCCAACATGGTCACCGGCCCCGGCAACATCTGGGTCGCCGCCGCCAAGCGCTACTTCACGGGCCGCATCGGCATCGACACCGAGGCGGGCCCCACCGAGATCGCGGTCCTCGCCGACGACACGGCCGATGCCGTGCACGTCGCCTCCGACCTGATCAGCCAGGCCGAGCACGACCCGCTCGCGGCAGCCGTCCTGGTCACCGACTCCCTGGCCCTGGCCGACGCGGTCGCCAAGGAGCTGGAGCCGCAGGTCGCGGCGACCAAGCACGTCGAGGACCGGATCGCCCCCGCCCTCGCGGGCAGGCAGTCCGCGATCGTCCTGGTCGACGGTTTGGAGGAGGGCCTGCGCGTCGTCGACGCGTACGGCGCCGAGCACCTGGAGATCCAGACCGCCGACGCGGCGGCCGTCGCCGACCGGGTGAAGAACGCGGGCGCGATCTTCGTCGGCCCGTGGGCGCCCGTCTCGCTCGGCGACTACTGCGCGGGCTCCAACCACGTCCTGCCGACCGGCGGTTGCGCCTGCCACTCGTCGGGGCTCAGCGTCCAGTCGTTCCTGCGCGGCATCCACATCGTCGACTACACCCGCGACGCGCTCGCCGACGTCGCCCACCACGTGGTGACGCTGGCGGAGGCCGAAGACCTCCCCGCGCACGGCGCGGCGGTCAAGGCCCGCTTCGGGTGGAAGGTGCCGGAGACCAAGTGACCAACATCGACGATCTCCCCGTACGCGACGAACTGCGCGGCAAGTCCCCTTACGGCGCCCCCCAACTCGACGTCCCCGTACGCCTGAACACGAACGAGAACCCGTACCCGCTCCCCGAGCCGCTCGTCGAGCGCATCGCCGAGCGCGTGCGCGAGGCGGCCCGCGACCTCAACCGCTACCCCGACCGGGACGCGGTCGAGCTGCGCACCGAGCTCGCCCGCTACCTCACGAACACCGGCGGCCACGCGGTCACCCTCGCCAACGTCTGGGCGGCCAACGGCTCGAACGAAGTCATCCAGCAGCTCCTGCAGACCTTCGGCGGGCCCGGACGCACCGCCATCGGTTTCGAGCCCTCGTACTCGATGCACGGCCTCATCGCGCGCGGCACCGGCACGGGCTGGATCTCGGGCCCCCGCGGCGAGGGCTTCACCATCGACGCCGACGCGGCGGCGAAGACCATCGCCGAGAACCAGCCGGACGTCGTCTTCATCACCACGCCCAACAATCCCACGGGCAACGCGGTCTCGGCCGACACGGTGATCGCGCTCTACGAAGCCGCGCAGGCCGCCAAGCCCTCGATGGTCGTGGTCGACGAGGCGTACGTGGAGTTCAGCCACGGCGACTCGCTCCTCCCGCTGCTCGCGGGACGGCCGAATCTCGTCGTCTCGCGCACCATGTCGAAGGCCTTCGGAGCGGCCGGGCTGCGCCTGGGCTACCTCGCCGCCGACCCGGCCGTCGTCGACGCCGTACAGCTCGTACGCCTGCCGTACCACCTGTCGGCGATCACCCAGGCCACCGCGCTCGCCGCCCTGGAGCACACCGACACGCTCCTGAAGTACGTCGAGCAGCTCAAGGGCGAGCGCGACCGGCTGGTGAGCGAGCTGCGTGCGATCGGCTACGAAGTGATCGACTCCGACGCCAACTTCGTCCAGTTCGGGCGGTTCGACGGCGAAGGGGCCTCCCACCAGGTCTGGCAGCGGATCCTCGACCGGGGCGTCCTGGTCCGGGACAACGGAGTACCCGGCTGGCTGCGTGTCAGCGCCGGAACCCCCGAAGAGAACGACGCGTTCCTCGATGCGGTACGCGAACTGAAGAAGGAGCAGGCATGAGCCGCGTTGGACGGGTCGAACGGACCACGAAGGAGACGTCGGTCCTCGTCGAGATCGATCTCGACGGCACCGGCAAGGTCGAGGTGTCGACGGGTGTCGGCTTCTACGACCACATGCTCGACCAGCTCGGCCGCCACGGCCTCTTCGACCTCACGGTCAAGACCGAGGGCGACCTGCACATCGACACGCACCACACCATCGAGGACACCGCCCTCGCCCTGGGCGCCGCCTTCAAGCAGGCGCTCGGCGACAAGGTCGGCATCTACCGCTTCGGCAACTGCACCGTCCCGCTGGACGAGTCGCTCGCCCAGGTGACCGTCGACCTGAGCGGCCGCCCCTACCTCGTGCACACCGAGCCCGAGACCATGGCGCCGATGATCGGCACGTACGACACGACGATGACCCGGCACATCCTGGAGTCCTTCGTCGCGCAGGCCCAGATCGCCCTGCACGTGCACGTGCCCTATGGCCGCAACGCCCACCACATCGTGGAGTGCCAGTTCAAGGCCCTCGCCCGCGCGCTGCGCTACGCATCGGAGCACGACCCGCGCGCCGCCGGGATCCTCCCCTCCACGAAGGGCGCGCTGTAAAGCCATGACCGGTCTCAACACCATCCTGATCGTCGTCGGTCTCTTCCTGATCGGCGGCATCATCTCCTTCGTCAAGCAGGGGATGCCCAAGAGCCTGATCACGCTGCTCTCCATCGGCGCGGCCATGTGCATCGTCGCGGGCGTCATGCGGCTCGACTACTGGAACTGAGGGGACGCAGCCGAGATGAGCACTCCCCAGAAGAAGGTCGTCGTCTTCGACTACGGCTTCGGGAACGTCCGTTCCGCCGAGCGCGCCCTCGCGCGCGCGGGCGCGGAGGTCGAGATAACCCGTGACTACGACACGGCGATGAACGCCGACGGCCTCCTCGTCCCCGGCGTCGGCGCCTTCGCCGCCTGCATACAGGGGCTCAAGGAGGCGCGCGGCGACTGGATCGTGGGCCGAAGGCTCGCGGGCGGCCGTCCCGTGCTGGGCATCTGCGTCGGCATGCAGATCCTCTTCGCGCGCGGCATCGAGCACGACGTGGAGGCCGAGGGCCTCGACGAGTGGCCCGGCACCGTCGAGCCGCTGAAGGCCGACATCGTCCCGCACATGGGCTGGAACACGGTTCAGGCGCCCGAGGGCTCGCAGCTGTTCGCGGGCCTGGACGCCGATGCCCGCTACTACTTCGTGCACTCGTACGCCGTGCACCACTGGGACTTCGAGGCGGGCAACCCCGCCTTCCGCGCGCCCAAGGTCTCCTGGACCACGCACGGCGAGCCCTTCGTGGCCGCCGTCGAGAACGGCGCGCTGTGGGCCACGCAGTTCCACCCCGAGAAGTCCGGCGACGCCGGCGCCCAGCTCCTCACCAACTGGATCGGAACCCTCTAGGAATGTCAGGGATTTCTGTGAGCAAGCTCGAACTCCTCCCCGCCGTCGACGTCCGCGACGGCCAGGCCGTGCGTCTGGTCCACGGCGAGTCCGGATCGGAGACCTCCTACGGCTCCCCGCTGGAGGCCGCCCTGTCCTGGCAGCGGTCGGGCGCCGAGTGGCTGCACCTGGTCGACCTGGACGCCGCGTTCGGCACCGGCGACAACCGCGCGCTGATCCGCGAGGTCACCGAAGCCATGGACATCAAGGTCGAGCTGTCCGGCGGCATCCGCGACGACGACACGCTCGCCGCGGCCCTGGCCACCGGCTGCACCCGCGTGAACCTCGGCACCGCGGCCCTGGAGACCCCCGACTGGGTCGCCAAGATCATCGCCGAGCACGGCGACAAGATCGCGGTGGGCCTCGACGTCCGCGGCACGACGCTGCGCGGCCGTGGCTGGACCCGCGACGGCGGCGACCTCTACGAGACCCTGGCGCGCCTCGACTCCGAGGGCTGCGCCCGCTACGTCGTCACCGACATCGCCAAGGACGGCACGCTGCAGGGCCCGAACCTGGAGCTCCTGCGGGGCGTCTGCGCGGTCACGGACCGCCCGGTCGTCGCCTCCGGCGGGGTGAGCAGCCTCGACGATCTGCGCGCGATCTCCGAGCTCGTCCCGCAGGGCGTCGAGGGCGCGATCGTCGGCAAGGCGCTGTACGCGAAGGCCTTCACGCTCGAAGAGGCCCTGGCCGCGGTGGCGTCGTCATGAGCGACGTCGTACGCCGGGTGAGCTCGGGCGGGCCCTGGGAGGAAGCCATCGGCTACTCCCGCGCCGTCGAGCTGCCCAACGGCCTCGTCCTGGTGTCGGGTTGCACGTCGGTGGTGGACGGCGTCATAGACGCCGGGACCCCCTACGAGCAGGCGGCCAACGCCTTCCACGTCGCCGTCGAGGCGCTCAAGCAGCTGGGCCTGGGCCGTGAGCACGTCGTACGCACCCGCATGTACCTGACCCACGCGCGGGACGTGGAGGAGGTCGGCAGGGCCCACAAGGAGCTCTTCGACGACGTCCGCCCCGCCGCTTCGATGCTCATCGTCTCCGGCTTCATCGACCCGAGCCTGGTCGTCGAGGTCGAGGTGGAGGCCTACGGCCCGCGGGCAGGTGGCGCGGAATGACACTCTCCGTACGGGTCATTCCCTGCCTCGACGTGGACAACGGCCGCGTCGTCAAGGGCGTCAACTTCCAGAACCTGCGCGACGCGGGCGACCCCGTCGAGATGGCCAAGGTGTACGACGCCGAGGGCGCCGACGAGCTCACCTTCCTCGACATCACCGCGTCCTCGGGCAACCGCGAGACGACGTACGACGTGGTCCGCCGCACCGCCGAGCAGGTCTTCATCCCGCTCACGGTGGGCGGCGGCGTCCGCACGGCGGAGGACGTCGACAAGCTCCTGCGGGCCGGCGCGGACAAGGTGGGCGTGAACACGGCCGCCATCGCGCGGCCCGAGCTGATCCGCGAGATCGCGGAGCGGTTCGGGCGTCAGGTGCTGGTCCTGTCGGTCGACGCGCGGCGGACTCCGTCCGGGGGCTTCGAGGTCACCACCCACGGCGGCCGCAGGTCCGCCGGGATCGACGCCGTCGAGTGGGCGCACCGGGCCGCCGAGCTGGGCGCGGGGGAGATCCTGCTCAACTCGATGGACGCGGACGGCACGAAGGACGGCTACGACATCGAGATGATCGCGGCGGTACGGCGTCATGTCACCGTCCCGGTCATCGCGTCCGGCGGCGCGGGCCGCCTGGACCACTTCCCGCCGGCGATCGCGGCGGGCGCGGACGCGGTGCTCGCCGCGTCGGTCTTCCACTTCGGGGATCTGCGGATCGGTGAGGTCAAGGAGACGCTGCGGGGGGCCGGGCACCCGGTTCGCTGAGCGGCGTTCTTCGCGTATGCCCCGGTCACTGGGTGGCCGGGGCTTTTCGCCGTGGAGATGCGAAGCGAAACTTGCGCAATTTATATTGCGCAAGTTTTCTTTCCTATCTACGGTGAAGGCATGAACGACAAGCAGCCCGAGCCCGGCGGCGAGCCTCGCCGCATCACCGATGTCGGCACGCTCAAGGCGTTGGGGCATCCGCTGCGTCTGAGGGTCTACGGCACGCTCCGGGTGGCCGGTCCGTCGACCGCGTCACAGCTGGCGGGGCAGGTCGACGAGGCCGTCTCGCTGGTCAGCTACCACCTGCGCAAGCTGGCCGAGCACGGGCTCATCGAGGAGGCCGACGTGCAGAGCGAGGACGCGCGGGAGCGGTGGTGGCAGGCGGCGCAGGACAGCCTGAGCTTCCGCCACGAGGACTTCAAGGACTCGCCCGAGGGGGCCGCCACGCACGCGGCCGTCCTGCGCAGCCTGATCGCGTACCGCAGGGAGCAGTACGAGACCTACCTGGACCAGCAGGAGGCGTGGGGCGCCGAATGGCGCCTGGCCGCCGACCAGTCGGACTTCCTCGCCCGCCTGAACCCCGCCGAGCTGAAGCGGCTCAACGCGGAGATCCATGCCCTGGTCAGGACGTACGAGGAGCAGGGCAAGGCCGCCGAGGCGGCGGGCGACACCGAAGGGCGCGAGAACGTCGCCGTGCATATGGCCAGCTTCCCCTTCCGGCTCTGAGAGGGCTGCCCCACATGACCACCACGGACATACGCGAGACTCCCGCTCCGGAGAAGCCCGCGCACCGGGACGGCAATGTTCTGCGCTGGCTCGGCGCGTACAGCGCGTCCGCGATCGGCGACAACGTCTTCTACATCGCCCTGTCCTGGGCCGCCATCCAGTCCGGGAGCCCCGCGCAGGCGGGTGTGGTCATGGCCGTCAGCGCCGTGCCGCGAGCGCTCCTGATGCTGGGCGGGGGAGTCGTCGCCGACCGGTTCGGGCCCCGCAGGGTCGTCATCGGCGGCGACGCGGTGCGGTGCGTCGCGGTGTTCGCGGTGGCGGGGCTGCTGCTCGGGGCGAGCCCCGGCGTGTGGCTGCTCGCCGCGCTCGGGTTCGTCTTCGGCGTGGTCGACGCCCTGTTCATGCCCGCGGTGGGCGCGCTCCCGGCACGCATCACGGGGCGCGGCCAACTGGCCCGCGTGCAGGGCATGCGGGGCCTCGTGATCCGTCTCGCCAACGTCGTGGGGGCGCCGCTCGGCGGTCTTGGCATCGCGCTCGGCGGCTCGGCCACGGCGTTCGCCGTCGCCGGGCTGCTCTTCGCGGTGTCACTGCCGCTGCTGGTGGGCGTCCGCGTCGGGAAGCTGCCGGCCGAGGCGGGGCCGCAGGGGGCAAGGACCGCGTGGAGCGAGCTGGGGGACGGGCTCCGGTACATCCGACGGCACCGGATCCTCGCCCCGCTGATGGTCGTCGTCGCCCTCGCGGACCTGGGCTTCGTCGGCCCCCTGAACATCGGGCTCACCCTGCTGGCCGACGAGCGTGGCTGGGGCGCGTCCGGGGTGGGCCTGGTCCTCGCCGGGTTCGGCGCGGGGGCCGGGGGTTCGGCGCTCCTGCTGACCGTGCGGGGGCGGCTGCCGCGGGCCGGGGTCGTGCTGTGCGCGACGTGCGCCGTGGGAGCCGTGGGGATCGCAGCCATGGCGTATGTGCCGAGGCTGCCGGTCGCGGCCGGGGTGGCGCTGCTTGTCGGTCTCCTGGTGGGGCTCACCGGGGCCCTGTCCGCCGCGCTGATGCAGACCGAGGCGGACCCCGCGTACATCGGCCGGGTCACCGCCGTCGGTGGACTGGTCAGCCTGGGTGTGGCGCCGCTGACGTACCCCCTGACGGGATGGGCCGCGGGCATCTGGGGCACGGCGCCCGTCTTCACCGCGAGCGCGGCCACGTGCGCGCTCGCCGGGGTGTACGGACTCTGCTCGCGAGGGCTGCGGGCGGCCGAACTGCCGACCGCCCCTCCCCGCCCGTGAGATCCGCGACCCGCGACCCGCGGCTACGTCGCGGAAGCGGCCTGCATCAACTGCACCAGGTTCCCGACGGAGTCATCCAGCACCGCGGTGATCACCGGCCCCTGCTCCTCGGGCCCCTGAGTGAACCGCACCCCGAGGCCGACCAGCCGCTCGTGCTCGGCCCGGACGTCGTCGACCCCGAAGACGATGCACGGGATCCCCGCCTCGTGCAGCGCCTTGCGGTAGGGATCCTTGATGGGGCCCTCGCCGGGCTCGAGCAGCAGCTCCACGTCCTGCCCGCCGCCCGCCGCTCCCACCGTGACGAAGACCGCCCCGCCGACCATGTCGACGTGGTGCCGGGTCTCGAAGCCCAGTACGTCCGTGTAGAAGGCGTGCGCCCTGGCGACGTCGTCCACGTACACACCGGTCATCGCGACCCGGATCATCAGAGGCCCAGTTGCTTCGTCTCGTGCAGTCGGGCGATCGCGTCCTTGTCCCCGTCCAGTTCGACGTGGGCCGCTTCCTGCCGTCCGTGCACGAACATCAGCAGCTCGGAGGGCTCCCCGGTCACCGTCACCACGGGGGTGCCGCGGTGCGCCACCGCCGTCTGGCCGTCCGGGCGCCGCAGGACCATGCCCACCGGCGCCTTGCGGCCCATCAGGCGGGCCATCCGCTCCAGGCGGGACCACAGGGCGTCCGAGAAGACCGGGTCGAGCTCGCGCGGGGTCCAGTCGGGCTGGGCGCGGCGCACGTCCTCGGTGTGGACGTAGAACTCGACGGCGTTCGACGCCTCGTCGATCTGCTTGAGGGAGAAGGGCGAGAAGCGTGGCGGGCCCGTCCTGATCAGCTGGATCAGTTCCTCGTACGGCTTCGCGGCGAACTCGGCCTGCACCCGCTCCAGGCGCGAGGCCAGCTGCTTGATCAGCAGCCCGCCCGCGGCGTCCGCGCGGCGCTCGCGGACCACCACGTGGGCCGCGAGATCGCGGGCGTTCCAGCCCTCGCAGAGGGTGGGGGCATCAGGGCCCTGCGCCTCCAACAGATCGGCGAGAAGAAGTCGTTCACGCTTGGCATGGGTCGACATGCCACCCAGCCTACGACTCGGCACGTGGTCCGCCCAGTGGACCGGGCCCGGCGGGGTGGCCGGAGCGCGGCACAATGGCCCCATGACCGTCACGCCCCCGCCCAGCAGCCTCGCCCCCGACATCGCCGCCCGCCTCAAGCGCGGCGCGGACGGGCTCGTACCCGCCGTCGCCCAGCAGTACGACACCGGCGAGGTCCTGATGCTGGGCTGGATGGACGACGAGGCGCTGCACCGCACGCTCACCACCGGGCGCTGCACCTACTGGTCGCGCAGCCGCCAGGAGTACTGGGTCAAGGGCGACACGTCCGGGCACTTCCAGTACGTGAAGTCCGTCGCCCTGGACTGCGACGCGGACACCGTCCTGGTCCAGGTCGACCAGATCGGCGCCGCCTGTCACACGGGCACCCGCACGTGCTTCGACTCCGACACCCTCACCGTGTCCTTCACCGGCACCGAAGCGTGATCGTCTCGCCGTCGCGCAGCACGACGCGGGTCGGATCGGCCCAGCGGCGCCCGGCGACGTCGGCATCGCACTTCTCCCGTACGCCGCTCACGCCCCACTCGGTCATGAACTGACCCAGGGTGAAGTCCCGCCACCGCTCCGACTCCACGTGCAGGGTGCCGGTCGTGTCGTGCGTGTGCAGCGGGCTGTAGCGGGGCTTGGGCCCCGAGCGGTCGATGCCGATGTCCGCGGGGACGGTGACGGGGCTCGCGCCCGAGTACACCTTCAGGGTGGTGTGGATGTGCATGTCCATCGCCTCGGAGTCGAGCATCTCCAAGCCGGCCGCCCGGACCCTCTCGGGTACGTCCTTGGGGGCGGGCCACACGACGGGGCCGGGGGCGGCGGCCGCGAACGCGGTCGAGGCGAGGACGAGGGCAAGGGCGGGCAGCGTACGGCGGTTGGTCATCGTCCCGTTCTAGTGGCCCGCGTTCCGCCTGTCGGCCCGCGACACCGTCCGCCACCCGCACGGCCGTAAGCTCCTCCCATGGATCTCGAGACCTTCCGCAAGCTCGCGAGCGACCGCCGAGTGATCCCCGTCAGCCGCAGGCTCCTCGCGGACGGTGACACTCCCGTCGGGCTCTACCGCAAGCTGGCCGCAGAGCGGACCGGCACGTTCCTCCTGGAGTCCGCGGAGAACGGCCGCTCCTGGTCTCGCTACTCCTTCGTGGGCGTCCGCAGCGCCGCCACCCTCACCAGCCGCGACGGCGAGACCCACTGGATGGGCACACCGCCCGTCGGCGTCCCCACCACCGGCGACCCGCTGGACGCCCTGCGCGCCACCGTCGAAACCCTGCACACCCCCCGCGACCTGGCGTCCGGGATGCCGCCCTTCACCGGCGGCATGGTCGGGTACCTCGGCTACGACATCGTGCGGCGCCTGGAGAAGATCGGCCCCGGCGAGCGGGACGACCTCCAGCTGCCCGAGCTGACCATGCTGCTCACCAGCGACCTCGCCGTGCTCGACCACTGGGACGGCTCCGTGCTCCTGATCGCCAACGCGATCAACCACAACGACCTGGAGACGGGCGTCGACGAGGCGTACAGCGACGCCGTCGCGCGCCTCGACGCCATGGAGGCCGACCTGTCGCGGCCCGTCTCCCAGCCCCCGGCCGCCCTGCCGCCGTCCGAGCTCCCTCAGTACACCGCCCTGTGGGGCGGCGAGCAGTACCAAGAAGCCGTCGAGGACATCAAGGAGCGCATCCGCGCGGGCGAGGCCTTCCAGGTCGTTCCCTCGCAGCGCTTCGAAACCCCCTGTGACGCAAGCGCGTTGGACGTCTACCGCGTGCTGCGGGCCACCAACCCGTCGCCGTACATGTACCTCTTCCGCTTCGACGGATTCGACGTCGTCGGGTCGTCCCCCGAAGCCCTCGTCAAGGTCGAGGACGGCCGCGCCATGGTGCACCCCATCGCGGGCACCCGGCCGCGCGGCGCCACCCCGCAGGAGGACCAGGCGCTGGCCGACGAGCTGCTCGCCGACCCCAAGGAGCGGGCCGAGCACCTGATGCTGGTCGACCTGGGCCGCAACGACCTGGGGCGCGTCTGCGAGCCCGGCTCGGTCGAGGTCGTCGACTTCATGTCCATCGAGCGGTACTCGCACGTCATGCACATCGTCTCGACGGTCACCGGCCAGGTCGCCGGGGGCCGCACCGCCTTCGACGTCCTCACCGCCTGCTTCCCCGCGGGCACCCTCTCCGGCGCCCCCAAGCCCCGCGCGATGCAGATCATCGACGAGCTCGAACCCTCCCGGCGCGGCCTCTACGGCGGGTGTGTCGGATATCTCGACTTCGCCGGCGACTCCGACACCGCCATCGCCATCCGCACCGCGCTCCTGCGCAAGGGCACGGCATACGTCCAGGCGGGCGCCGGGGTCGTCGCCGACTCCGACCCCGTGGCCGAGGACACCGAGTGCCGCAACAAGGCGGCGGCGGTCCTGCGGGCCGTCCACACGGCGAACCGGCTGCGGCGCCCCGATGGACGTGAGGGATAGTGGAGGGGTGACTTCAGCCGTACCACCGCCCCGCACCCAGGCTGCCGACGCCGACGCCGACGCCGTGCCCGAGACCCGGGCCCAGCGCAGCGGTCGCCGCAGCATCGCCGTGGCCCTGCTGTCCGGCGCGGTCGGCGCGGCCCTGACCCTGCTCGCCTCCCGCCAGACCTGGGCCGACGGCACCGCTTCCGTGGCCGGCGGCGAACTGCCGCTGAGCGCCACGGGCAGCGATGTCACGGGCGTGCCCGCGGCCCTGGCGATAGTGGGCCTCGCCGCGCTCGTCGCCGTCTTCGCCGTCCGCAGGGCCGGGCGGCTGCTGGTCTCGCTGCTGCTCGCGCTGAGCGGCGCGGGCATCGTGGCCTCCGCCCTGCTCGCCGCCGACGACAGCGGCGCACTCGACGAGAAGGCGGCCGAGGCCTCCGGCGACGCCGCCACCACGATCGGTGATCTCAGCCACACGGCCTGGCCGTACGCGGCGGCGGGCGCGGGTGTGCTGCTCCTGATCGCCGGGCTGCTCGCCCTGACGTACGGCAGGTCCTGGCCCGCGATGTCGGGACGCTACGAACGCGACGGCGCGCCGCGCCCCCGCAAGGCGCCGCCCACGGTGGACCCGGACCGGCCCGAAGACCTGTGGAAGGCCCTCGACCGCGGCGAGGACCCGACGCGCGAGGCATGACCCCGGGCTCACGCCCGCGCGCGAGTACGGAACAATGGTGAGGGGAGCGCTGGGCTCACCTCACGCAGCACAGCCACGCACACAGCAACGAGGAGCAAGCCATGTCGGGCAGCAGCCACGGACACACCCCGGCCGCCTGGACCGGTGTCATCATCGCCTTCATCGGTTTCTGCGTATCGGGTGCCTTCATGGTGATGGCCAACCCGCTGGGCTTCTGGGCCGGCATGGTCATCATCGTCGCCGGTGGCGTCGTGGGCATGATCATGCGTGCCGCGGGCCTCGGCCAGGCCAAGCGCCAGCGCCAGCCGCAGGGGCAGCTCGCGCACTCCGAGGTCTGAGCTTCACCGACGTACGTGGGAGGCGGTCCCGGCAGGCGCCGGGGCGGCCTCCTTCCGCGTTTCCCTGCCGGGCAGGGGACGCCGCCGAAGGGCACAATGCATCGGGTGAACGCCGAACCCGAGAGCGCCGCACCACCCGTCGGCCCCGCACTGCGGCGCCTCGCCGTGCCCGTCGGTGTGCTCGGCTCGGTGATCGCCGCCTTCGCCTACGTCGGGACGGTCGACCCGAACGAGCCGGGCCACTACCCCGCCTGTCCGCTGCTCCAGCTCACCGGCGTGTTCTGCCCCGGCTGCGGCGGACTGCGCAGCGCCCACGCCTTCGTCCACGGAGACCTCACCACGGCCCTTGGCGCCAACGCGCTCGCCGTCGTGGGCTACGGCGTCTTCGCGGTCGTATGGACCCTCTGGGCGGCCCGCGCGGCGCGTGGACGACGGCTGCGGATCGAGTTGGGACCCGCACAGCTGTACGGAATCGGGGTCCTCATCGCCGTTTTCACCCTCGTGCGCAATCTGCCGTTCGGGGCATGGCTGCACCCCTGAATGCCGAGAAAGCGCAGGCCGCGGGCCTATCGGGTGTCCAGGTGCTGGGACTGGCGTCAACCGGATGCGGGGCCTTCGCCCTCCTGCGGATACCATCGCAGTGACCATCGGAATGCCTGATGAGGCAGCCGAACAGCTTGAGGTTCAAACAGCAGCTTCACCGTCAGGGAAGGGGGCCGCTCGCGTGAGTGTGCTCGACGAGATCATCGACGGAGTCCGTGCCGACCTCGCGGAACGGCAGGCGCGCGTCAGCCTCGACGAGCTCAAGGAGCGCGCGGCCAAGGCTCCCGCGGCCAAGGACGGGGTCGCCGCGCTGCGCGGCGACGGCGTCAAGGTCATCTGCGAGGTCAAGCGCTCCAGCCCGTCCAAGGGCGCGCTCGCCGCGATCGCCGATCCGGCCGGGCTCGCCGCCGACTACGAAGCGGGCGGCGCCGCCGTCATCTCCGTGCTCACCGAGGAGCGCCGCTTCGGCGGTTCGCTCGCCGACCTGGAGGCCGTCCGGGCCAAGGTCGACATCCCGGTGCTCCGCAAGGACTTCATCGTCACCTCGTACCAGCTGTGGGAGGCGCGTGCCTACGGCGCCGACCTCGCCCTGCTGATCGTGGCAGCCCTGGAGCAGCCCGCCCTGGAGTCGCTCATCGAGCGCGCCCATTCGATCGGCCTCACGCCGATCGTCGAGGTGCACGACGAGGACGAGGCCGAGCGGGCCGTGGACGCGGGCGCGCGGGTCATCGGCGTCAACAACCGCGACCTCAAGACCCTGAAGGTCGACCGCTCCACCTTCGAGCGCGTCGCGCCCGAGCTGCCGGACAGCGTCGTCAAGATCGCCGAGTCCGGTGTGCGCGGGCCGCACGACCTCATCGCGTTCGCCAACGCGGGCGCCGACGCGGTGCTCGTGGGCGAGTCCCTGGTGACCGGACGCGACCCCAAGGGCGCGGTCTCCGACCTCGTCGCCGCGGGCGCGCACCCCGCCCTTCGCCACGGGCGGAGCTGACCCCTCCCGATGACCGCCTTCGCCCGCCTCGCACCCGGCTGCCGCCCTCGCGGTTGCCGGGCGCCCGCGCGGCGCGTGCACGGCCGCAGGGTGCGGTACGTCATCGGCGATGAGCCGGGTCAGGTGAACGGGATGCGATGGCCGAGCGCCCCGTCAGGGGCGCGGGGAACTGCGCGACCAGCCACGGCGTCGCGTCGGCCGGACGAATCGTCTGCCCTGCACGGCGCGTAGCCGTCCTCACCCCGGTGGGGCTTGCTCGCGCAGTTCCCCGTGCCCCTGGCGGGGTCGATCGCATCCGCAGATCACCCATTCACGCCACGTGAGGTAGAGGCATGCCCAGCGAGTACTTCCACCCCGACCCAGAGGGTCACATCCCCAGCGCCGAAGGCTACTTCGGCGCCTTCGGCGGCAAATTCATCCCGGAGGCCCTCGTCGCCGCCGTGGACGAGGTCGCCGTCGAGTACGAGAAGGCCAAGAGCGACCCCGAGTTCGCCCGCGAGCTCGACGACCTCCTGGTCAACTACACCGGCCGCCCCAGCAGCCTCACCGAAGTGCCCCGGTTCGCCGAGCACGCCGGGGGCGCCCGCGTCTTCCTCAAGCGCGAGGACCTGAACCACACCGGCTCGCACAAGATCAACAACGTGCTCGGCCAGGCCCTGCTCACCAAGCGCATGGGCAAGACCCGCGTCATCGCGGAGACCGGCGCCGGACAGCACGGCGTCGCCACCGCCACCGCCTGCGCGCTCTTCGGCCTCGAATGCACCATCTACATGGGTGAGATCGACACCGAGCGCCAGGCCCTGAACGTGGCCCGCATGCGCATGCTCGGCGCCGAGGTCATCGCCGTGAAGTCCGGCAGCAGGACCCTGAAGGACGCCATCAACGAGGCGTTCCGCGACTGGGTCGCCAACGTGGACCGCACGCACTACCTCTTCGGCACGGTGGCCGGCCCGCACCCCTTCCCCGCCATGGTGCGCGACTTCCACCGCGTCATCGGGGTGGAGGCCCGCGGCCAGATCCTGGAGCGCGCCGGACGCCTGCCCGACGCCGCCGTCGCGTGCGTGGGCGGTGGCTCGAACGCCATCGGCCTCTTCCACGCCTTCATCCCGGACGCGGACGTCCGGCTCATCGGGTGCGAGCCCGCGGGCCACGGCGTCGAGACCGGCGAGCACGCGGCCACGCTGACCGCCGGTGAGCCCGGGATCCTGCACGGCTCACGGTCGTACGTACTCCAGGACGAGGAAGGGCAGATCACCGAGCCCTACTCGATCTCCGCCGGGCTCGACTACCCGGGCATCGGCCCCGAGCACGCCTACCTCAAGGACAGCGGCCGCGGCGAGTACCGCGCGGTCACCGACGACGCGGCCATGCAGGCCCTGCGCCTCCTGTCGCGCACCGAGGGCATCATCCCGGCCATCGAGAGCGCCCACGCGCTCGCCGGGGCGCTCGACGTCGGCAAGGAGCTGGGCAAGGACGGGCTGATCATCATCAACCTGTCCGGGCGCGGCGACAAGGACATGGACACGGCCGCACGCTACTTCGGCCTGTACGACACGGACGCCGCCGTCGAGGCGGACGCGGCCGGTACCGGCGCGGAGATCGAGGGGGACGCCAAGTGAGCGGCAACATCCAGCTGTTGGACGAGACCCTGGCGGCCGCCAAGGCCGAGGGGCGCTCCGCCCTCATCGCCTACCTCCCGGCCGGGTTCCCGACCGTGGACGGCGGCATCGCGGCCATCAAGGCCGTCTTCGAGGGCGGCGCCGACGTCGTGGAGGTCGGCCTGCCGCACAGCGACCCCGTCCTGGACGGTCCCGTCATCCAGACCGCCGACGACATCGCGCTCAAGGCGGGCCTGAAGATCGTCGACGTGCTGCGCACGGTGCGCGAGGCCCACGAGGCCACGGGCAAGCCGGTGCTCGTCATGACGTACTGGAATCCGATCGACCGCTACGGCGTCGAGCGCTTCACCGCCGAGCTCGCCGAGGCGGGCGGCGCCGGGTGCATCCTGCCCGACTTGCCCGTCCAGGAGTCCGCGCTGTGGAGGGAGCACGCCGAGAAGCACGGCCTGGCGACGGTCTTCGTCGTCGCGCCGAGCAGCAAGGACGCGCGCCTGGCCACGATCACGGCGGCCGGTTCCGGCTTCGTGTACGCGGCCTCGCTGATGGGCGTCACGGGCACCCGCGCCTCCGTGGGGGAGCAGGCGCAGGAGCTGGTGCGGCGCACCAAGGCCACCACCGAGCTGCCGGTCTGCGTCGGCCTCGGGGTCTCCAACGCCCGCCAGGCCGCCGAGGTCGCGGGCTTCGCCGACGGTGTGATCGTGGGCTCCGCCTTCGTCCAGCGGATGCTCGACGCGCCGGACGAGGCCGCGGGACTGGACGCCGTCCGCGCGCTCGCGGCCGATCTCGCCCAGGGAGTTCGCGGCAACGCGTAACTCGTACGGGTGGACCTGGGACCGGGGAGGCTGCTCGCGCCTCCCCGGTTCGTTGGCGGGGTGTGAGCGAGAAGAACCGTGAGGGAAAGCGCGCGGCCCGCGACCGGCTGGCGGAAGATCGAGAGCGGCAGAAGTCGCGGGACAAGCGGCGCAGGGTGTTGATCGTGGGTGCCGCCGTCGTGGGCGTGCTCGCGCTCGCCGCCGTGGCGGGTCTGGTCGCTGCCAACTCGGGCGACGACAAGGACACTTCGAGTCCCTTGTCGGTCCCCAAGGGGGCGACCGGCGAGGACCGGCTCGCAATCCCCGTCGGCAAGGAGAGCGCCAAGTCCACCCTCACCATCTGGGAGGACTTCCGCTGCCCCGCCTGCAAGCAGTTCGAGGACATGTACCGCAAGACGATCCACGAGCTCACCGGCAAGGGCCAGCTCAAGGTCGAGTACCACCTGGCGACGATCATCGACGGGAACATGGGCGGCAGCGGCTCCCTGCGCGCGGCCAACGCGGCGGCCTGCGCCCAGGACGCCGGTAAGTTCACCCCGTACCACGACGTGCTGTTCACGAACCAGCCGCCGGAGACGGACGACGCGTTCAGCAAGAACAGCAAGCTGATCGAGCTCGCCGGCAAGGTGGACGGCCTCGTCGACGACTCCTTCAAGAAGTGCGTGGACGACGGCAAGCACGACAGCTGGGCCACCAAGTCGAACAAGGCCTTCCAGGACGCGGGCCTCCAGGGCACGCCCAGCGTGCTCCTCGACGGCAAGAACATCTTCGGTGACCAGAAGAATCCGCTGACCCCGGCCAAGCTGAAGGCGAAGGTCGAGGAGGCCAACAGGGGCTAGCGGCGCCTGGCGGCGCCGCGAGGCGGGGCTCTAACGGGGCCCCGTCACGCGACCCTGTTATGGAGACGTAGCCGGGCTGGTTGCCTTGGGCACCGCCCGGCACGGTAGCGTCGGACCTGCCATGGACCTTGCCTTCATTCCCAGCCCGTCGCGCGGTGTGGTCGAACTCGGACCCATTCCGCTGCGCGGCTACGCGTTCTGCATCATCATCGGCGTCTTCGTCGCCGTCTGGCTCGGCAACAAGCGGTGGATCGCTCGCGGAGGCCGCTCAGGCACCGTGGCCGACATCTCCGTCTGGGCCGTGCCGTTCGGCCTCGTCGGCGGGCGTCTCTACCACGTGATCACGGATTACCAGCTGTACTTCAGCGAGGGCCGTGACTGGGTGGACGCCTTCAAGATCTGGGAGGGCGGCCTCGGTATCTGGGGCGCGATCGCGTTCGGCGCGGTCGGTGCCTGGATCGGCTGTCGCCGGCGTGGCATCCCGCTGCCGGCCTGGGCCGACGCCCTCGCCCCCGGCATCGCCTTCGCCCAGGCGATCGGCCGCTGGGGCAACTGGTTCAACCAGGAGCTCTACGGCAAGGCCACGGACCTGCCGTGGGCGCTGAAGATCACGTCGGCGGAGGACGGCCGGGTGCCCGGCACTTACCACCCGACGTTCCTCTACGAATCCCTCTGGTGCATCGGCGTCGGCTTCCTGGTCATCTGGGCCGACCGCCGCTTCAAGCTGGGACACGGCAGGGCGTTCGCGCTGTACGTCGCGGCGTACTGCGCCGGGCGCGGCTGGATCGAGTACATGCGGGTCGACGACGCGCACCACATCCTGGGTGTTCGCCTCAACGTGTGGACCGCCATCGCGGTGTTCGTGCTCGCCGTCGTGTACTTCGTGCTCTCCGCGAAGAAGCGCCCCGGGCGCGAGGAGATCGTCGAGCCTGTGCCTGCCGATGAGGCGGCCGCGGAGGTTGCGGACAGCGACGACGCGAAGCCGTCCGAGGAAGCTGACGCCTCGGGGGACGCAGAAGACAAGGACAAGGACAAGGACGGAGCCGAGTCGGCCAAGAAGGGCTGACACGCTCCCTGCTTCGTACGCCGACGGGGCCGCCGGATCACTGATCCGGCGGCCCCGTCGCTATGGGCGCCGCCGCGCCAGATCGAGGACCCGCCGCGCGCCCTCCACCACGGCCTTGTCCACGAAGGTGCCGTCCGCGAGTGCCAGGGCGCCCGACTCCGTCGTGGACGCCTTGACGATCTGCTCGGCGTGGTCGACCTCCTCCGGCGTGGGGAGGTAGGCGCGTTCGATGGCGGGGAGCTGGCGGGGGTGGATCGCGGCGCGGCCCAGGAAGCCGAGGGAGCGGCCGTGCGCGCAGGACGCCGTCAGGCCCTCGATGTCACGGATGTCGGTGAACACCGACTGCGCGGGCGGTGCCAGACCCGCCGCCCGCGCGGCCACCACCACCCGAGAGCGGGACCAGTCCAGGCCCGCGTCGTCCCGTACACCCAGGTCCGCGCGGAGGTCCGCCTCGCCGAGCGAGAGCCCGTGCAGGGCCGGGTGCGCGGTGGCGATGGCGAAGGCGTGCTCCAGGCCCACGGCCGATTCGATGAGGGCGTGCAGGCGGGGGGCGCCGCCGTCCGCGGGGGCCGACCGCTCGGCGACGCGCACGACGTCGGCGGGGCAGGTCACCTTGGGCAGCCGGAGACCGGACACCCCGGGGAGGTGGGCGATCGCCGCGAGGTCGGCCTCGGCCAGCGGCCCGTCCAGGGCGTTCACGCGGACGTGGACCGGGACGGCGTGGACCTCGCGGAGCAGCTCGGCCGTCGCCGCTCGCGCGTACTCCTTGCGGTCGGGGCCGACCGCGTCCTCCAGGTCGACGATGACGGCGTCGGCGCCCGCGAGCAGCGCCTTCGCCACCACGGCCGGACGGTCTCCGGGCGCGTACAGCCAGGTCAGAGGCGTGTCCCTCACAGTGCGCCCTCCTCGCGCAGGCCCGCGATCTCCCCGCCCGTCAGGCCCAGTTCGGTCAGGACCGCCTCCGTGTCCGCTCCGTGCGGGCGGCCCGCCCAGCCGATCGAGCCCGGGGTGTCGGAGAGGCGGAACAGGACGTTCTGCATGCGCAGCGGGCCGAGCTCCGGGTCGTCGACCGTGGTGAGGGTGTCCAGGGCCGCGTACTGCGGGTCCGTCATGACGTCGCGTACGTCCTGGATGGGAGCGACCGCCGCCTCCGCCTTCTCGAAGGCCTCGATCACCTCGTCGCGGGTGTGCAGGGCGATCCAGCCGCCGACCGCCCCGTCCAGCACGTCCGCGTGGGCCGCGCGCTCCGCGCCCGTCGCGAACCACGGCTCGGAGATCAGCTCCGGGCGGCCCACCAGGCGCATCACGCGCTCCGCGATCGACTGGGCGGACGTGGAGACGGCGACCCAACTGCCGTCCGCCGTGCGGTAGGTGTTGCGGGGGGCGTTGTTGGTGGAGCGGTTGCCGGTGCGGGGCTGTACGTGGCCGAGCTGGTCGTACCAGAGCGGCTGCGGGCCCAGGACCGTGAGGATCGGCTCGATGATCGCCATGTCGACCACCTGGCCCTTGCCCGTCCGGTCGCGGGCCGCGAGCGCCGTCATCACCGCGTACGCCGTCGCGAGCCCCGCGATCGAGTCGGCGAGGCCGAAGGGCGGCAGGGTCGGCGGCCCGTCCGGCTCGCCCGTGATCGCGGCGAAGCCGCTCATCGCCTCGGCGAGCGTGCCGAAGCCGGGGCGCCGCGAGTACGGCCCGAACTGGCCGAAGCCCGTGACGCGGGTCAGGACCAGGCGGGGGTTGGCGCCGCTCAGCTCCTCCCAGCCCAGGTCCCACTTCTCCAGGGTCCCCGGGCGGAAGTTCTCGACGATCACGTCCGCCGTGGCGGCCAGGCGCAGCAGGGTCTCGCGGCCGCCGGGGGTGGAGAGGTCGAGCGTCATGGTGCGCTTGTTGCGGCCCAGGAGCTTCCACCACAGGCCGATGCCGTCCTTCGACGGGCCGTGGCCGCGGGACGGATCGGGTCTGCGCGGGTGCTCCACCTTGATGACCTCCGCGCCGAAGTCACCGAGCATCGTGGCGGCGAGGGGGCCCGCGAAGAGCGTCGCCAGGTCGAGGACGCGCAGGCCGGTGAGGGGCGCGGTCATGATGCCGTGCCGTTCGTCTGCGTGTCGATCTCGGCGCGGAACGGCATGGACGACGACGCCCCCGGGCGCTGGACGGAGAGAGCCGCCGCCGATGACGCCCAGGCGAGCGCGTCCGGTACGGAACCGCCCTCGGCGAGGGCGACCGCGAGGGTGCCGACGAACGTGTCGCCCGCGCCGGTGGTGTCCACGGCGGTCACGTGCGGGGCCTCGACCAGGACCGGTTCGGCGCCCCGGGCCGCGTACAGGCTGCCGCGCGCGCCGAGCGTGACGACGACCTCGGGAACCTGGGAGAGGAGCGAACGGGCGGCGGCCTCCGGGTCGGTCAGGCCGGTGAGGGCCGCCGCCTCGTGCTCGTTGGGCACCAACAGGTCGATGGAGTCGAGGAGTTCGGAGCCCAGGGGCTGGGCCGGAGCGGGCGTGAGGATGGTGCGTACGCCGTGCCGCCGCGCGGCCTGCGCGGCGGCGAGCACCCCCTCGACGGGGATCTCCAGCTGGAGCAGCAGGGCGTCGGCGGAGGCGATCAGGCCCTCGTCGCCGGGGGCGAGCGCGGTGAGCGTGGCGTTGGCGCCCGGGATGACGACGATGGCGTTGCCGCCCTCGTCGTCGACCACGATGTGCGCGGTGCCGGTGGCCGCGGTGTCGACGGTGCGCAGCAGGTCGGTGTCGACGCCGGAGTGGTCGAGCGCGGCACGCAGCTGGGTGCCGAAGGCGTCCGCGCCGACCGCGCCGATCATCGACACGGCGTCGGCGCCCGCGCGGGCCGCGGCGACGGCCTGATTGGCGCCCTTGCCGCCGGGGAGCGTGCGGAACTCGCGCCCGGTGACGGTCTCTCCGCGCTGCGGGGCCTTGGCGACGTACGCGACGAGGTCCATGTTCGTGCTGCCGAGCACGGCGATGTGGGTCATGGGGTGGGGACCTCCTGGGCGATTTCGGGGAGTGCGGTGAGCGTGGGGA
Organism: Streptomyces sp. NPDC057302; assembly: GCF_042667685.1. Classification (NCBI taxonomy): domain Bacteria; kingdom Bacillati; phylum Actinomycetota; class Actinomycetes; order Kitasatosporales; family Streptomycetaceae; genus Streptomyces; species Streptomyces sp. NPDC057302. The sequence goes on from NZ_JBHUZJ010000044.1 coordinate 48,884, forward strand.
GTGCGGGGAGTGCGGCGAGTTCGGTGGTGAGGTCCGAGAGGGTGTCGAAGCCGACGCCGTCGAAACCGGCGATCGAGCTGGCGAGGCGGTTCTTGAGCGGGGCGGTCCAGCGGTCGGGCAGCGCGTCCGGGTGGCCCGCGAGCAGGCCCGCGATCGAGCCCGCGGTCGCGCCGTTCGAGTCGGTGTCCCAGCCGCCGGAGACCGCGCGGGTGATCGAGCCGGTGAAGTCGCCTTCTGCGTGGGTGAGGGCGGCGGCCAGGAGGGCGGCGTTGGGGATGACGTGGACCCAGTGGTGGTGGCCGTAGGCCGCGTGCAGCTTGTCCACCACCTGGTCGAAGTCCCTTGTACATGCGGCCAGTTGGATGCCGTGCCGGACCGCGCGGGACAGGCGTGAGTCCGGCGGTACGACGCCGAGGCCCGCGCGTAGGCAGTGGTGGACGTCTCCGGTGCCTGCCGCCGCCTCGGCGATGGTGGCCGCCGCGAACATCGCGCCGTACACGCCGTTGGCGGTGTGGGTGAGGCAGGCGTCGCGGTACGCGCTGTCGGCTGCCGCCGCGGGGGAGCCGGGGTTGGTCCAGCCGTGGACGTCGGCGCGGATCAGGGCGCCGATCCATTCGCGGAAGGGGTTGTGGTGGGTGGCGGTGTGCGGGGGCTCGATGCCGTTGAGGAGGTTGCGGTAGGCGATGCGTTCGGCGGTGAAGGTGCGGGCCGCGGGGAGCTCGTCCAGCCAGAGCGTTGCCACGTCCGTGGTGGTGAAGTGTCTGCCGTGGCGTTGGAGGAGGCGGAGGTTGAGGAGGGGGTAGTTGAGGTCGTCGTCCTCGGGCATGCCGTTGATGTTTTCGGCGAGGGAGGTCGTGGCGGAGCGTTTGTTCCAGGGGTGGTTCCTCAGGAGGTCCCGGGGGACGCCCCTCTGCGTGAACCAGCTGCTCAGGGGCCAGTTTCCCGTTGCTTTGGCCAGGCTTCTGATGGCGGCCAGGGGGAGCTTCTCCACTGGTTTGCCGAGGAGGCAGCCTGCGGCTCGGCCTAGCCAGGCGGCGTGCAGGCGGGGGCGCAGGGCCTCTTTCTCCGGTGCGGCCGGGTGGGTGGCGTTGCGCCCACCTGGTCCGCCCTGCGGAACGCCCGCCCACAGCGGCGAGGACAGTTCGTCCAAGAGCTGTACGGCCAGGGCCCGGAGCTGGGGGGACGGCGCGGTCGGGGACGCGCCCGCTCTGGGTGGGGCCAGGTGGCCGCCCGCTGTGAGCCAGCGGGTGCGTACGGAACTTGTGTCCTTGCCCTCCTCCTCCGACTGGCGGAGTTCGTGGCCGACCAGGTCCTCCGGCTGGACCCAGGTGAGGCGGATCATGGGGCGGCCGTCAGGGTCGCGTACGCCGACTCGTGGGCGCGGCGGCGCCGGACGTCGCGGGTAAAGATCTCCTGGGTGACCTCCGCGAGCGTCCTCGCCGGGGCGTGCAGATCCAGGCGGCTGGCCTCCGCGACCGTCTTGGACCACTCGTGCGGGGCGCCCGAGCCCAGGGCGCCTGCGAGCGCGCCGCTCATCGTGGCGATGGAGTCGCAGTCACGGCCGTAGTTGACCGAGCCGAGGACCGTGTGGCGGTAGTCGCCGTCGCCCACCAAGAGCATGCCGAGCGCGATCGGGAGTTCCTCGATGGCGTGCAGACGGGAGGGGCGGCGGGCGCCGAGGGACGGGGCCCGGTAGTCCGTGCCGACCGTGTCGAACGGGGTCACCGCGGTGCGCAGCGGGACGAGCGCCGACTCGAAGTCCCGGTGGTGGGCGGCCACTTCGACCACCGACTCGATCGCGGCCCGCGTGCCGTCCTTGGCCAGGGAGAGCGCGGTGTCGATGACCGAGGTGGGCGTCGCGCCCGGTGCGCAGGCCGCCGCCACCGCCGCGGCGAAGACCGCTGCCGCCTCACGTCCGTACGACGACTGGTGCGCGCCCGCGACGTCGAGGGCCTCGGCGTACGCGGCCCGCGGGTTCGCCGCGTTGACCAGGCCGACCGGCGCCATGTACATCGCCGCACCGCAGTTGACGATGTTGCCGGTGCCCGCCTCGCGCGGGTCGACGTGGCCGTAGTGGATGCGGGCGACGATCCACTTCTCGGCGAGGAAGATCCGGTGGAGGGGGATCGCCTCGGCTTCGAGCTCCGGGATCCAGCGGGGGGTGGTCATGAGGTCCGGGACCAGGTGGTCGGCGACCGCGTAGGCGTCCAAGTGGTCGCGGACGGTGGCGTACACGCGGATGAGCGCGTGCGTCATCAAGGTGTCGTCGGTGACGTTCCCGTCGCCCTTGTGGTAGGGCGCGATGGGGCGGGCGGTACGCCATCGGTCGCCGTTCCAGGGACCGACGATGCCGTGTACGCGACCGCCGTGCCGCTCGACGATCTGCTCGGGGGAGTAGCCCTCGACCGGGCCACCCATGGCGTCGCCGACGGCGGCGCCGACCAGGCAGGCGGTGATGCGGTCGGGGAGGGGCAGGTCAGTGGGGGGCAGTTCGGCGAGCGGTGTCCGGGGCGTTGGTGACGTCATGTCGGAATTGTCCTCCCGGAGCGGTCAGTTCCGTGGCTGCAAGACGCCCGGCGAGTTCCACCAGGTCGGTGCCCGCGAGGCGGGGGAGCGCGCAGCCGGAGAGGGTGCGGCAGGCGTCGCGCCAGGAGTCGGGGATCGCGGCGGCCGTGCCGAGCACGCCGGTCAGGGCCCCCGCGAGGGCGGGCGCGGAGTCGGCGACGCGGGAGAGGCAGGCGGCGGCGGGCACCGCGTCGCGGATGCGGCCGCGGGCGGCGGTGGTCAGTGCGAGGGCGACCGGGACGGTCTCGGCGGCGGCGATGCCGTAGCTGTAGACGTGGTCGACGATCTGGTGCTCCAGGAGCGGGACGAGGCCGAACGCGCCGTCCCGCTCGGGCTGGGCGCGGGCGAGTTTGACGGCGTGCCAGGCGTTGCGGCCGATCTCGGTGTGCTCGGGGAGCTGGGCGAGAGCGGCGTCCACGGTCGCGTCGACGTCCGCGCCGCCGAGTGCCGCCGCGATCGCCGCGGCCATGGCGCGGGCGCCGTGCACGCCGTCGCCGTCCTGGGTGTAGCGGGCGTCGAACTCGGCGAGGGCGGCGGCCTGTTCGGGGTCGCCGGGGTGGACCAGGGCGAGGACGCAGGCGCGTACGCAGGCGGCGTCGTCGAAGAAGTGGGGGTTGTCGTGGCCGGTGGCGGGCGGGCGCAGCCCCGCGGCGAGGTTGCCGAGGCCCGCGCGGACGGAGATGCGGGCGCGCAGGGGGAGTACCGCGGACTCGACCTCGGGGGCGCGGGCCGCCGCGACGGCGATGGCGCCCGCGAGGTTGTTCCAGGCACGGTCCAGGGCCGCGCGGACCTCGCGGCTTTGGGAGAGCTGGGGCCCGTGCGCCGCGCGGAGCAGTGCCTCGGCGGTGAAGGCGGCCCATTCGGCGTCGTCCGAGGGTCCCAGGCGAAGGGGTTCCGGGGGCTGGTTGAGGGCGATGGGCACGGGGAGGGTGGTGGTGGCGTTCTGCTCGGCGAAGGTGTCGAGTTCGCGGGTGAGTCTGCGGGTCCACTCGGGCATCCGGGCGGCACGGTGCCTGGCGGCGGGCCACCCGGCGGCGTCACCTGCCGCGAGGCCCAGGAGCAGCCCCTCGATTCTCGGAGCGCCGGCCGTGTCCTCACCGGGAGCCGCTGCGGGGCAAACGGCTGGGTGGGCGGGAGAGATCCGGCGCGAGGCGCCGGGCTCGTCGCCGCTCACGAGACCCCCCGGTCAGAAACAAGCAGGTCCGCCACGTCCAGCACGTGATGCCCCCGCATCGACGGCAGGCAGCTCCCCCGCGCAGGCCCGATCGCGGCCGCCCACGGCGGCGGAATCGCCGAAGCCCCGCACGACGCCCCGGCCAGCGCCCCAGCAACCGCCGCGGTCGTGTCCGCGTCCCGCCCCATGTTGACGGCGGTCAGCACCGCCTCCGAGAAACGGCCGGAGGCCGCCGCGTACGCCCCGAAGGCGAGCCCCACCGCCTCGGGGGCGAGGTCGGTCCAGGGATAGCCGCCGATCACCACGGCGGAGCGCACCGCCCGCTCCCCCCGGTGCGCCACCGTCACCGCCCGCCGCAGCGAACGGGACGTCCAGCAGTCCATCGGGATGACGGACAGGGCCGCGGCCACCACGGAGTCCACCGCCGCCCCGACCATCGCCGCCGCCACCCCCGCGGCCACCGCCTGCCCGCCGTAGATGCCCTCGCCGTCATGGCTGACCGAGCCGTCGATCGCCACGAGCCGGGCCGCTTCGGCGGGGCGGCCCGCGGCGAAGACCCCGAAGGGAGCGGCCCGCATCGCGAGACCGTCGCTCCACGCGTGCCGGTGCTGCGCCGAGATGGGCGCCGCGAGACCACGGCGCAGGTTCTCCAGCGTGCCCCGTTCGCTGAAGCCCGCGCCCCGGAAGGGCCCTTCGTCCAGGTCCGCGATCCACTCGTGCCAGGCCGCCTCGACGTGCGCGACGGTGAGCGCCGAGCCGTGCCGGGCGAGGAGGAGCCCGGAGAAGATCGCGTACTCGGTGTCGTCCGTGCCCGCCGGGTGTTCGGCGACGTACCCCGTGATGCGTCCCCAACGGCGGCGGATCTCCGACGGCTTCATGTTCTCGGCGGGCGCGCCCAGCGCGTCGCCGACCGCAAGGCCGAGGAGCGCGCCGCGCGCCCGCTCTCCCAGGCCGATCACTCCAGTAACGCCGGTAACTCCGGTCACACCGGTCGAGCTCGTCATGCCGTGCCTCCATCGTGCCGAGACGTGTGCCTGTATCTCTGCCACGCGGCGCCCCCGACGCGAGCATCCGCACCGCCGACGTCACCCCTGCGACCCATGCGATCACCGGTTCGATGAACCCCCGTTCGCGCAGGTAAGTACGGCCTTCCTTGCTGGCGAGGGCGTTTTTTCGCGCGTACTTTCGAGATCGTCCAAGCACTGAGGGGGCCCACCATGGCGATCATCGAGACCGAAGCGACGCTGCACGAGGCGCATCGCGACAACCACACCCACCGCGACGTGAACGGCGGCTGGCTGCGCCCCGCCGTGTTCGGGGCGATGGACGGGCTGGTGTCCAACCTCGCCCTGATGACGGGTGTCGCGGGCGGAGCCGTGTCGCAGCAGACGATCGTCGTCACGGGCCTGGTCGGCCTCACCGCCGGCGCCTTCTCCATGGCGGCCGGCGAGTACACCTCCGTCGCCTCGCAGCGCGAGCTCGTCCAGGCCGAACTCGACGTGGAGCGGCGGGAGTTGCGCAAGCACCCGGCGGACGAGGAGAAGGAGCTCGCCGCGCTGTACGAGTCCCGTGGCGTCGAGCCCGGCCTGGCCCGCGAGGTCGCCAAGCAGCTGTCCAAGGACCCCGAGCAGGCCCTGGAGATCCACGCGCGCGAGGAGCTGGGCATCGATCCCGGCGATCTGCCCTCGCCGACCGTCGCCGCGGTCTCCTCCTTCGGCGCCTTCGCGCTCGGCGCCCTGCTTCCCGTGCTGCCGTATCTGCTGGGCGCCGACACGTTCTGGCCCGCCCTGGTGCTCGCCCTGATCGGGCTCTTCGGCTGCGGTGCCGTAGTGGCGAAGGTGACCGCGCGGTCCTGGTGGTTCAGCGGACTTCGGCAGCTGGCGCTCGGCGGCGCGGCGGCCGGTGTGACGTACGCCCTGGGCAGCTTGTTCGGTACCGCCGTAGGATGAACCCTTGCAGTCCTATGCGGGATCATGCATAAGTAATCGTTACTCGGCGGTTTCGAGTCCTTAACCACCGGGCATGAGCCGTAAGCGCTGCGGGCAATGAGGCCTGTGCCGCTCTCGGGCCCTCGGTCATGGATCTGTCCGCATCGGTCCCCTCCTTGTCGCTCTCCACACTTATGAGCGATGTCCACATGGTGGAATGAGCTATCCGCTTTTCGAGAAGCGTTCCATCATGTAACCTGCACGAAATTTCGCCTGGGCCAACGTCGTCCCACGCTTTTTGCCTATGCCACGACGACGACGGGAGAGCCAATGCGTACGCACGCCTGGTCGCCCATGGACGGTCGCCCCGCCCCTCAGGGCATGTACGACCCCCGTAACGAGCACGACGCCTGTGGTGTCGGGTTCGTGGCCACCCTCACCGGTGTAGCCAGCCATGAGCTGGTCGAACAGGCGCTGACCGTACTGCGCAATCTCGAACACCGTGGTGCCACCGGCTCCGAGCCGGATTCCGGCGACGGCGCCGGCATCCTGCTCCAGGTCCCGGACGCCTTCCTGCGCGAGGTCACCGGATTCGCCCTTCCCGAGGCCGGGTCCTACGCCGTCGGCATCGCCTTCCTGCCGGTCGACACGGCGGGTACGACCGAAGGGGCCGTCTCACAGATCGAGACGATCGCTTCGGAAGAAGGCCTGACGGTCCTCGGCTGGCGCGACGTTCCCGTCGCCCCCGAGCTGCTCGGAGCCACCGCCCGCTCGACGATGCCGGTCTTCCGGCAGATCTTCGTGGCCGACGGCGAGAGCTCCGGTGTCGCGCTGGACCGCAAGGCCTTCGTGCTGCGCAAGCGCGCCGAGCGTGAGGCCGCGACGTACTTCCCCTCGCTCTCCGCCCGGACCATCGTCTACAAGGGCATGCTGACCACCGGCCAGCTGGAGCCGTTCTTCCCCGACCTGTCCGACCGCCGTCTCGCCACGGCCGTCGCGCTCGTCCACTCACGCTTCTCCACGAACACGTTCCCGAGCTGGCCGCTCGCACACCCGTACCGCTTCGTCGCGCACAACGGCGAGATCAACACGGTCAAGGGCAACCGGAACTGGATGCGGGCGCGCGAGTCGCAGCTCGCCTCGGACCTGTTCGCCTCCGCGGGCGAGCGCAGCACCGACAAGCTCGATCGCGTCTTCCCGATCTGCACGCCGGACGCCTCCGACTCGGCATCCTTCGACGAGGTGCTCGAACTCCTCCACCTCGGTGGACGTTCGCTTCCGCACTCCGTCCTGATGATGATCCCCGAGGCGTGGGAGAACCACGGCTCGATGGACCCGGCCCGCCGCGCCTTCTACCAGTACCACTCCACGCTGATGGAGCCCTGGGACGGCCCGGCCTGTGTCACCTTCACCGACGGCACCCAGGTCGGCGCCGTTCTCGACCGCAACGGTCTGCGTCCCGGCCGCTACTGGGTCACCGACGACGGCCTCGTCGTCCTCGGCTCCGAGGTCGGCGTCCTGGACATCGACCCCGCGAAGGTCGTCAAGAAGGGCCGGCTTCAGCCCGGCCGGATGTTCCTCGTCGACACCGCGGAGCACCGCATCGTCGAGGACGACGAGATCAAGGCCACCCTCGCCGCCGAGAAGCCGTATGAGGAGTGGCTGGAAGCCGGCGAGATCGAGCTCTCCGACCTGCCCGAGCGCGAGCACATCGTGCACACGCACGCCTCCGTCACGCGCCGCCAGCAGACCTTCGGCTACACCGAGGAAGAGCTGCGCATCATCCTCGCGCCGATGGCCAAGGCCGGCGGCGAGCCGCTCGGCTCGATGGGCACGGACACCCCGATCGCGGCACTCTCCGAGCGCCCGCGGCTGATCTTCGACTACTTCACCCAGCTGTTCGCGCAGGTCACGAACCCGCCGCTGGACGCCATCCGTGAAGAGCTCGTCACCTCGCTGCACTCCTCGCTCGGCCCGCAGGGCAACATCCTGGAGCCGACCGCCGCGACCTGTCGCAGCGTCACGCTGCCCTTCCCGGTGATCGACAACGACGAGCTCGCCAAGCTCATCCACATCAACGCCGACGGCGACATGCCCGGCATGACGGCCGCGACCCTCTCCGGTCTCTACCGCGTCAGCGGCGGCGGCGACGCGCTTGCCGCCCGCATCGACGAGATCTGCACCGAGGCCGACGCCGCCATAGAGGCCGGCGCCCGCCTGATCGTGCTCTCCGACCGGCACTCCGACGCCGAGCACGCGCCGATCCCCTCGCTGCTGCTCACCGCGGCCGTCCACCACCACCTCATCCGCACGAAGCAGCGCACCCAGGTGGGCCTGCTCGTCGAGGCGGGCGACGTCCGCGAGGTCCACCACGTGGCCCTCCTCATCGGCTACGGCGCCGCGGCCGTCAACCCGTACCTCGCGATGGAGTCCGTCGAGGACCTCGTCCGCGCGGGCACCTTCCTGCAGGCCGACGAGGACGGCGGCGCCGAGCAGTCCATCCGGAACCTGATCTACGCGCTCGGCAAGGGCGTCCTGAAGGTCATGTCCAAGATGGGCATCTCGACCGTCGCCTCCTACCGCGGCGCGCAGGTCTTCGAGGCCGTCGGCCTCCAGGAGAACTTCGTCGCGAAGTACTTCGTCGGTACGACCTCCAAGATCGGCGGAGTCGGCATCGACGTCGTCGCGCAGGAGGTCGCGGCCCGGCACGCCAAGGCGTACCCGGTCTCCGGCATCGCCTCCGCGCACCGCGCGCTCGACATAGGCGGTGAGTACCAGTGGCGCCGCGAGGGCGAGCCGCACCTCTTCGACCCGGAGACGGTCTTCCGCCTGCAGCACGCCACGCGCAACCGCCGCTACGACATCTTCAAGAAGTACACGGACCGCGTGAACGAGCAGTCCGAGCGCCTCATGACGCTGCGCGGCCTGTTCAACCTCAAGGCGGACCGCCCCTCGATCTCCGTCGACGAGGTCGAGTCGGCCGCCGACATCGTCCGGCGGTTCTCGACCGGCGCCATGTCGTACGGCTCGATCTCGCAGGAAGCCCACGAGACCATGGCCATCGCCATGAACCAGCTGGGCGGCAAGTCCAACACCGGCGAGGGCGGCGAGGACGCCGAGCGCCTGTACGACCCGGCCCGCCGCTCGTCCATCAAGCAGGTCGCGTCCGGCCGCTTCGGTGTGACCTCGGAGTACCTGGTCAACGCGGACGACATCCAGATCAAGATGGCGCAGGGCGCCAAGCCCGGCGAGGGCGGCCAGCTGCCCGGCCACAAGGTCTACCCGTGGGTCGCCAAGACGCGTCACTCGACGCCGGGCGTGGGCCTGATCTCCCCGCCGCCGCACCACGACATCTACTCGATCGAGGACCTGGCCCAGCTGATCCACGACCTGAAGAACGCGAACCCGCAGGCGCGGATTCACGTGAAGCTGGTCTCCGAGGTCGGCGTCGGCACGGTCGCCGCGGGTGTCTCCAAGGCCCACGCGGACGTCGTCCTGATCTCGGGCCACGACGGCGGTACGGGCGCGTCCCCGCTCACCTCGCTCAAGCACGCGGGCGGCCCCTGGGAGCTCGGCCTCGCCGAGACCCAGCAGACGCTGCTGCTCAACGGCCTGCGCGACCGCATCGTCGTACAGACCGACGGCCAGCTCAAGACCGGCCGTGACGTCGTCATCGCCGCGCTGCTCGGCGCCGAGGAGTTCGGTTTCGCCACCGCGCCGCTCGTCGTCTCCGGCTGCGTCATGATGCGCGTCTGTCACCTCGACACCTGCCCGGTCGGCATCGCCACGCAGAACCCGGCGCTGCGCGAGCGGTTCTCCGGCAAGGCCGAGTACATCGTCAACTTCTTCGAGTTCATCGCCGAAGAGGTCCGCGAGATCCTCGCCGAGCTCGGCTTCCGCACCATCGAGGAGGCCGTCGGCCACGCCGAGCTCCTCGACACCGAGCGCGCCGTGAACCACTGGAAGGCGCAGGGCCTCGACCTCGAGCCCCTCTTCCACGTGCCGTCGCTGCCCGGCGGCGCCGTGCGCCACCAGATCGCCGCCCAGGACCACGGCCTGGAGAAGGCGCTCGACAACGAGCTGATCAAGCTCGCCGCCGACGCGCTCTCCGCCGCCGGTGCGACCGACGCCCAGCCGGTCCGCGCCCAGGTCGCTATCCGCAACATCAACCGCACGGTCGGCACCATGCTCGGCCACGAGGTGACCAAGAAGTTCGGTGGCGCGGGCCTGCCCGACGACACCATCGACATCACCTTCACCGGCTCGGCGGGCCAGTCGTTCGGCGCGTTCGTGCCGCGCGGCGTGACGCTGCGCCTGGAGGGCGACGCCAACGACTACGTCGGCAAGGGCCTCTCCGGCGGCCGTGTCATCGTCCGTCCGGACCGCGGCGCCGACCACCTCGCCGAGTACTCGACGATCGCGGGCAACACCATCGCGTACGGCGCGACCGGCGGCGAGCTGTTCCTCCGCGGCCGTACGGGCGAGCGGTTCTGCGTCCGCAACTCCGGTGCGACGGTCGTGTCCGAGGGCGTGGGCGACCACGGCTGCGAGTACATGACCGGTGGCCACGCGGTGGTCCTCGGCGAGACGGGCCGCAACTTCGCGGCCGGCATGTCGGGCGGTATCGCGTACGTCATCGACCTCGACCGGGACAACGTCAACTCCGGCAACGTGGGCGCCGTCGAGGCCCTGGACGACTCCGACAAGCAGTGGCTGCACGACGTGGTGCGCCGCCACCAGGAGGAGACCGGGTCGACCGTCGCCGAGAAGCTGCTCGCCGAGTGGGACACCGCCGTGGAGCGCTTCAGCAGGATCATCCCCAGCACGTACAAGGCAGTGCTCGCCGCCAAGGACGCCGCCGAGCGAGCCGGTCTCTCCGAGACCGAGATCACCGAGAAGATGATGGAGGCGGCGACCAATGGCTGATCCCAAGGGCTTTTTGAACCATGGCCGCGAGGTCGCGCAGACCCGCCCGGTCGGCGAGCGCGTCCAGGACTGGAACGAGGTCTACGTTCCCGGCTCCCTCCTCCCGATCATCTCCAAGCAGGCCTCACGCTGCATGGACTGCGGCATCCCGTTCTGCCACCAGGGCTGTCCGCTGGGCAACCTGATCCCCGAGTGGAACGACTTCGCGTACCGCGAGGACTGGTCGGCCGCCTCCGAGCGGCTGCACGCCACGAACAACTTCCCGGAGTTCACCGGGCGCCTCTGCCCGGCGCCCTGCGAGTCGGCGTGCGTGCTCGGCATCAACCAGCCCGCCGTCACCATCAAGAACGTCGAAGTCTCGATCATCGACAAGGCGTGGGACACCGGCGACGTGCTGCCCCAGGCGCCCGACCGACTCTCCGGCAAGACCGTCGCGGTCATCGGCTCGGGCCCGGCGGGTCTCGCCGCCGCCCAGCAGCTGACCCGCGCGGGCCACACGGTCGTGGTGTACGAGCGCGCGGACCGCATCGGCGGCCTCCTGCGCTACGGCATCCCCGAGTTCAAGATGGAGAAGCGCCACATCAACCGCCGCATCGAGCAGATGCGCGCGGAGGGCACCAAGTTCCGTACGGGTGTGGAGATCGGCCGCGACATAGACGCGACGAAGCTGCGCAAGCGGCACGACGCGGTGGTCATCGCCGCGGGCGCCACGACGTCACGCGACCTCCCGGTCCCCGGCCGTGAGCTCAAGGGCGTCTACCAGGCGATGGAGTACCTGCCCCTGGCCAACAAGGTCCAGGAGGGCGACTACGTCACCACGCCCGTCTCCGCCGAGGGCAAGCACGTCGTGGTCATCGGCGGCGGCGACACCGGCGCGGACTGCGTGGGCACGGCCCACCGCCAGGGCGCGGCCTCGGTCACGCAGCTGGAGATCATGCCGCGTCCGGGCGAGGAGCGGAACCCGAACCAGCCGTGGCCGACCTTCCCCATGCTCTACAAGGTCACCTCGGCCCACGAGGAGGGCGGCGAGCGGGTCTACGCCGTCTCGACCACCCACTTCGAGGGCGACGAGGACGGGAACGTCCAGTTCCTGCACCTCACCGAGGTCGACTTCATCGACGGCAAGCTGACCCCGAAGCCGGGCACGGAGCGCAAGATCCCCGCCCAGCTGGTCACCCTCGCCATGGGCTTCACGGGCACGGACCGCGAGAACGGCCTGGTGGACCAGTTCTCCCTGGACCTCGACGAGCGGGGCAACGTCGCCCGCGACGCAGAGTTCCAGACCAACGTGCCCGGCGTCTTCGTCGCCGGTGACGCGGGCCGCGGCCAGTCGCTCATCGTCTGGGCGATCGCCGAGGGGCGCTCGGCCGCGCAGGGCGTGGACCGTTTCCTCACCGGTGCGAGCGACCTGCCGTCGCCGATTCGACCTACGGACCGATCTCTGATGGTCTAGTCCTTCAGCACAACCCCTCATACGTCCCGTACAACGGCGTACGGAACTGATGCGACGCCCGCCTTGTCCCCGACCGGACTGGGGCGGGCGTCGTGGCGTTTCCGGGCCGTGGTGGCCGATTCGTGCTCTGCAGCCCGTGCAACGTTCATTGCGTGCAACGCAAATCACGTTTCGGCCCCGCTAGCCGAATGGGTCTAGACCGCGCCGAGAGCCTGTGACCACAATCGCTCCCACAAACGGATCGGCGCAGTTACAGCACGCACCCATGAGGGGGCCGGTATGAAGCGACGGGTCATCGCGGCAAGTATCGCCATGACGCTCGGACTGACCGCGACGGCATGCGGCAGCGATGACGGGAGCGACGGCGGCGACAAGGCGACCGACGGCAAGGGCAAGACCCTCACCGTATGGATCATGGAGGGGACCAACCCCGACGCCAGGCCCTTTTTCAAGGAGGCCGAGAAGGCGTTCCAGAAGAAGACCGGCGCCAAGATCCACGTCGAGTACCAGCAGTGGGCCACCGCGCAGAAGAAGTTCACCACCGCCATCGAGGGCGGCGAGGACCAGGTCCCGGACGTGGCCGAGGTCGGCACGACCTGGGTGCCGCAGTTCGCCGAGACCGACGCGCTCGTCGACGTGACCGACGAGGTCAAGAAGTCCGGGCTGGGCGACGATCTCGTCGAGGGCCTCGCGGACGCGGGCACGCTCGACGGCAAGCAGTACGGCATGCCGTGGTACGCGGGCGTACGCAGCATCGTCTACCGCAAGGACATCTTCGAGAAGCACAAGCTCAAGGCGCCCACCACCTGGAAGGAGCTCCAGTCCGCGGCCAAGACGCTGAAGGACAAGGAGCCCAAGATGATCCCCTTCCCGGTCGCGGGCGGCGCCGAAATGTTCGCCACCCCCTTCATCTGGGGCGCCGGAGGCGAGCTCGCCACCGAGCAGGGCGGCAAGTGGAAGTCGGGGATCAACTCCCCGGAGGCCGTCAAGGGCATCGAGTTCTACACCGGGCTCGCCACCAAGGACAAGGTCTCCCCGGCCAAGGTGAACACCTGGACGGAGAAAGAGGTCGGCGACGCCTGGGGCAAGGGCGAGGTCGCGATGTCCGTCAACGGCAACTGGACCCCGAAGGCCATCGTCGAGGCCAACCCGGACCTGAAGGGCAAGCTCGGCGCCGTGCCGATCCCCGGCCGGACCGGCGGCATGAGCAAGTCCTTCCTCGGTGGCTCCTACCTGTCCACGTTCAACACGGACAAGAAGGACCTCGCCTGGGAGTTCGTGAAGATGCTGACCACGGGTGACTTCGCGGCCAAGTGGGCCAAGGAGACCAACTACTTCCCGGGTCAGAACTCCGAGCTGAAGAAGATCGAGGCCAAGAAGGACCCGCTGGTCGAGCCGTTCGCCAAGCAGATGCTGGAGGCCGGCGCGACCGTCCCCAAGACCAAGGCGTACGGCGAGATCCAGGCCTCGAAGGTCATCCCCGGCATGGTGCAGTCCATCCTGACCGGGAAGTCCACCGTCCAGGAGGCGGCGGACAAGGCCGCCAAGGACATGGACGCGATCTTCGCCAAGGACAAGTAGGCGAAGGCGAGTCGACGCTGTGAAAGACACGCTCGTCGGCGGCGGACCGAAGGAAGACGCCACGGCCCGCCGCCCCGCCGCCCCCCGCCCGGAACACGAAGCGGCCCTACGCAAGAAGAAGCTGGTCGGCCTCGCCCGGCCGTGGCTGCTCCTGGCACCGTCCCTCCTGGTCCTCGCGGGCCTGCTGCTCTGGCCGCTGATCCAGGTCGGGAAGCTCTCGCTGCAGGACTACGTCGTCAAGTTCGGCGGCGGAGTGGGCACGTACACCGGATTCGACCACTACACCGACCTGCTCGGCAGCGAGCTCCTGTGGAAGACGGTCCTGCCCAACACGGCGTTCTTCGCGATCGCCTGTGTCGGCCTCACCGTCGCGCTCGGCACGCTCGTCGCGCTGCTGCTCAACCGCCTGGGCCCGGCATGGCGGCTCATCTGCTCCATCGCGATCCTCGGGGCCTGGGCGATGCCCGCCGTCACCGGGACGTACGTCTGGATCTGGCTCTTCCAGCCGCAGGACGGCATGGTCAGCCAGATCGCGGGCTCCATGGGGCTCATCGACCCGGAGACCACCAACTGGTTCACCGAGCGCGGCCCGTTCTACGCGATCGCGACCCTGAACGTCGTCCACCACGGCTTCCCGTTCGTCGCCATCACCGTCCTCGCGGGCCTGATGACGATCCCCAAGGAGCTCTACGAAGCGGGGGAGCTGGACGGCGCCAACGCCTGGCAGCGGTTCTGGAAGATCACGGTGCCGACGATTCTGCCCGTCTTCCTCGTCGTGACCATCCTCTCCACCATCTGGGACTTCAAGGTCTTCACCCAGATCTATCTGATGCCGGGCGGCGACGGAGCCAACGAAGAGGTCTACAACCTGGGCGTCTTCTCGTACATCCAGGCCTTCGCCAAGAACGACTACGGCACGGGCGCGGCGGCGGCGGTCCTGCTCACCCTGCTGCTCCTGGCCATCACGATCATCTACATCCGTACGTTGTTCCGGCAGGGGGAGGAGGACCTGTGAGCGTCCGTCGCGCCACACTCGCCGCACGCGTCGGGCTGCCTCTCGCGGTCGCCGCGCTGCTGCTCTTCGCGCTCTTCCCCGTGTACTGGATGATCTCCACGGCGCTCGACCCGAAGGCGGTCACGCGCGGTGCGGACGTGCTGCCCAGCGGCATCAGCTTCGAGCACTTCACCTACGTGTTCGAGAAGGGCAACTTCGGCACCTACCTGCTGAACTCGGCGCTCGTCGGCTTCGGCACGATCCTGGTCGCCGGAGTGCTCTCGCTCTTCGCGGCGATCGCGGTGGCCCGCTTCAAGTTCCGCTTCCGCACCTCCGTACTGATCATGGTCCTGATCGTGCAGATGGTGCCCCTGGAGGCGCTCGTCATCCCGCTCTTCATCCAGATGCGGGACTACGAGATGCTCAACTCGCTGCTCGGCCTGACGATCGTGTACATCGCGCTCTCGCTCCCCTTCGCGATCTGGACCCTGCGCGGCTTCGTCCAGACCGTGCCCAAGGAGGTCGAGGAGGCGGCGTACATCGACGGGGCGTCCTGGTTCCGGATGTTCCGCTCGGTGCTGCTTCCGCTGGTGGCGCCCGGACTCGTCGCCACCTCGATCTTCGCCTTCATCACGGCGTGGAACGAGTTCGTCTTCGCGTACACCTTCATGAAGGGCAGCGACAAGTACACGGCGGCCGTGGGCATTTACCAGTTCTTCGGTGAGAACTCCACGGCCTGGGGCCCGGTCATGGCCAGCTCCACGCTGATCACCGTGCCGGTGATGATCTTCTTCGTGATCGTGCACCGGAAGCTCGGCTCGGGCCTGGCGGCCGGAGCGGTCAAGGGCTGACCCCCGGGGGGCGTTCAGGGCGGGCCGTTTACGGAACCCTGAACGTCTCCCCGTACACCTTCCAGGTCAGCGGCGTCTTCAGGGCCAGATTGCCGTCGTAGAGGAACTGCCGCTGCGCCGTGTCCACGCGCGTCGTGTCGCGGTGCGCCTTCTCGGACTTCATCGCCGTACGGCGGATGTCCAGGAAGATGTCGAGGTACGCCTTCTCCTTGCCGCCCTGCGAGGGCGTGTCCGCCTCCTTCAGCGCCGCCTCGCGCAGGCCGTAGAAGCCGCGCGGTCCGGTGCCGGGGCCGTGCAGGACCATCGCGTCGTAGTAGATGAACTGCCCCAGCGTGCCGAGCCCGTCGAGCTTGGCGAGGCGGACGGCGGGGTCGAAGTAGTTGCGGTCGCGCGCGCCGTTCTGGGCCTTGCGGAACGCGGGCTCGTCGGCCTCCGCCTTCCAGGCCTTGGTGAAGCCGGGGTCCAGACCCTCGTGCGAGTCGCTGCCGTCGACCTTGCGCAGGGCGGGCAGATAGCGGGCCAGGCCGTTGTCCGGGTGGTCCTTCGTGTACCGCTCGACGAGGGTCAGCAGGTCGTGCGTACCGGTGCAGAAGCCGATGATCCCGGCGGTGTAGCCGTGCCCGTCGTCGATGTCCTCGATGTAGCCGTACTGCCCGCGCCAGTTCAGCGTGGAGTTCTCCGCGCTGGCGATCAGCTGCTGCGCGAGGTCCTTCTTGGCGGGCGCCGCGAGGCCCGGGGGCAGGTCCGCGATCAGCTCGTCGTCGGCCTTGATCTCGGCCGCCGACTTGTCCTCGTCGTAGGGCCGCTGGGTGCCGGGCGCCTTGCGGCCGCCGTCGGAGGCATCGCTGTCCGAGTCCCCGCCCAGCAGGTAGACGGCGACCGTGGCGACCGGGGCGACGGCGAGAAAGAGGAGGCCTGCGCGTTTCATTCGCACAAGAGTACGTGCGGTTTTGCGGTAGCGCGCCTTCCGCATCCACCACTATTGACTAATAGTCAATTTCGCACCACTCTCAGGACCGATCCGTACCGGTCGCCGGTCAGGGAGGCCCTATGAGTACCGAAGCGCGGGAGCAGCTGAGCAAGGAGCTGCGGGACGAACCACCGGAATCCTTCGGGCAGTTGGCGCCCGAACAGCTGACTCTGCTGACCGACGCGCTGAAGCGGGAACGCGAGAGCCGCGCGTCGGGCCTGAACGAGGCCGCCGAGGAGGCACTGAAACTGGTTCCCGCGCTGGCGCGGGGCCCCGTACGCCGGATTCTGTTCCGCTAGGCCAGGGATCGCGACAGGAGGGACAGGCCATGGACAAGCTGCGGAGCAGGGCGGAGACCCTGAAGATCGCGCGTCTCCTCGACGTGGAGCCGCAAGAGCTCGGATTCCTGCGGACGCTTCCCGTCGAGGACGTACGCCGCTTCCGCGAGAGTTGCGTCGCGGCGCTCTTCGACCGTACGCCGGAGATGCTGGACCGGATCGCGTCCGCGACGAAGCTGGTGCCGGCCGGGGTCGCCGCCGCGATATCGCAGAAGGCGCTCGGCCCGCGGCTCGCCGCGGGGGTCGCGGGGCGCCTGGAACCCACCCGGGCCGCGGACATCATCGAGAAGCTGCCGGTGCCGTTCACCGCGGAGTCGTGCGGGCATCTCGACCCGCGCAGGATCAAAGGCATCGTCGACCGGCTCGACGAGGGCCTGGTGGTGCGGATCGCGGTGGCGCTCGCCGAGCGCGGCGACTACCTGACGATGGGCCGTTTCGTCGGCTACCTCCAGGACGCCTCGCTCCGCCGGATCCTGCCGCAGGTGGACGACGCGGCCGTCCTGCGGACCGGCTTCACGATCGACGTGCCCGAACGCCTCGGCCAGATCATCGAACTGATGGGCGCGGAGCGGCTCGCGTCGGTCATCGGATCGGCTGCGGGGGAGGGGCTGTGGCCGGAGGCGCTGGCCGTGGCCGGGATGGTGACGGGGGAGCAGCGGGGGCGGATCGCTTCCCTCGCCGCCGCGCAGCCGCCGGAGCAGCTGGATTCGCTGGTCGTGACGGTGGGCGAGCAGGACCTGTGGGAGTCGCTGCTGCCGCTGGTCGCGCTCCTCGGCGATGAGGAGCGGCGGGCCGTCGCGGTGCTGCCGTCCCTGCGGGACGCGGGGGTGCTCGGTGGGGTCGTGCGGGCGGTGGTGGTGACGGGCCTGTGGGCGGAATTCCTGCCGCTGGTCTCCTTGCTGCCGGAGGAGTCCCGCAAGGTCGTCGCCGACGCCGCAGGGGCGTTGCCCGCGCCCGACCTCGACGCGCTTGCCCTGGAGGTCGACAAACAGGACCTGTGGGAGCTGGTCATGCCGCTGGTCGAGTTGATGGACGACGAGGCCAAGACGCGGATCTTCGAGTTGCCGGCGTTCCAGGAGCAGGCGGGGTAGGGGCGGTCCCCGCGGGGCTTTCCCCTTCACCCCGCCGTGGACCCCCCGTCCACCGCGAACTCCGCCCCGGTGATGTACGACGACGCCTCCGACGCGAGGAAGAGAATCAGCTCCCCGACCTCCTCGGGCCGTCCCACCCGCCCCAGCGGCAGGTGGGACCAGTCCCGCCCGGCGGAGGCCGAGGAGATCATCGGGGTGTCGATCGCCCCGGGGTGGACGGAGTTGACCCGCACCCCGTACCCCGCGAGGTCCAGCGCGGAGGACCGCGTCAGCCCCCGCAGCCCGAACTTCGTCGAGCCGTACGCCGCATGCCCCCGTATCCCCACGAGCCCCGCCGTCGACGAGACGTTCACGATCGACCCGCCGCCCGCTTCCCGCAACGCGGGCAGCACCGCCTGGATGCCCAGGAACGGGCCGAGCAGATTGACCCGGAGCAAGGTCTCGAAGTTCTCGTACGTCTCCTTCTCCACGGACGCCGTCCGCCACAGCGCCGCGTTGTTCACCAGCGCGTCAAGACGGCCGAAGGCCTCCACCCCGGCCGTCACGGCCGACGACCAGCTCTCCGCGTCCGTGACGTCATGACGTACGAAGAGACCGTGCTCGCCCAGGGACTCGGCGACCTCGCGCCCCTCCTCCTCGCGCACGTCCGTGACCACGACCCGCGCCCCGGCCTGCGCGAACAGCCTCGCCTCGGCCGCCCCTTGCCCACGACCCGCCCCGGTGATCAGGACGGCCTTGCCTTCGAGACCGTAAGAGATCACGTCACGCCTCCAGCCTCTCGCGCGCCCTAGCCGACCATCCGCTGCCGGAGCGCGAGAATCGTCCGTGCGTCAAGCCCGAGTCCCTTCTGCAGATAGCCGCCCAGGCTCCCGTACTTCTCCTTCACCTTGTCCAATGCCGCGTCCAGATAGCCGGTGCGGACCTCCTGGAGCGGGATCAGCAGATCCGGGTTCTGCATCAGACCGCTCTGCTTCAGGCCCTCCCGCACCTTCGCGTCGTACGCGGCCCGGTAGGTGTTGGACGCCAGGAAGTCGCCCACGGCGGTGTGCTCGGGGACGCCGACGGCGCGCAGCAGCAGATAGCTGGTCCAGCCGGTCCGGTCCTTGCCCGCCGTGCAGTGGTAGAGCAGCGGCGACGCCTTGCCGCCGTGGGCGATGTCGCGCAGCGTCGCCGCGAACTGCGCGCGGTTCCCGGCGTCGGCGACGAAGGTGCGGTAGACGTCGCGCATGAAGGCGTCCGCCTTGCCGTTGCCCAGCATCTCCTCCTGCTTGACCGGGTCCCTGGAGCCGATCACGGTCATCAGCGTCGCGAAGAGGCCGTTGTCGCTGATGGCCCTGGACGTCGGGGTGAGCCCGGCGGGCAGCCGGTCGGGCCCGTCGTACTGGACCTCGGCCGGCACCCGGAAGTCGACGACCTTCTTCAGGCCGAGTCCGGCGAGGGTGGCGACATCGGCGTCGGTGAGCTTCGCGAGGGCGTCGGCGCGGAAGACCTGGCCGTAGCGGACACGCTCCCCGTCGTACGTGCGGTAGCCGCCCAGGTCCCTGACGTTCACGGCGCCTTGGAGCGGTATCCGGCGTACGCCGTCGGACGCCGGCCGGGAGGGGTGGTGCGGGGCGTGCCGGGCCGTGCCGCGCTCGGGGGCGGCGGGCTCGGCATGGGCCGCCCAGGCGGGCAGGGTGCCCAGGGCGAGCGTGCAGAGCGCGACTCCGACCGCCGTACGTGTACGGGTGATGCGCATTGGGCCGCCTTCCTCGGTAGCGGTCGCCATGGCCACTCGTCGATCAACCAAGCGATTGTTTGGTGGAAGGTAGCGGGGCGCCCCGGCAGAGGGAAGGGACGTCTAGTGGATGTCGGGCGATGCGTTACAGCGAGGGCGTCGTGCAAGGCGCCCGCGCGGCGAGTGGAGTAAGGGGATGTCGCCCCGGCCCGTGCGGCGCGAGGGGCCCGGAAACATCCGGTCCCTCGTCCGTGTTAGGCTTGTGCGTCGCAGTTTTGGTACCCATGAACTTTATGTGCGCCTGACGGGAATGCTCCGAAGGCGCATTATTGTTTTTTTCCGGTCTCTCCGGGATGGGGGTCATTGCAGCGCTTGGAATCCACAATTCCGTGGTTTTCCTTACTCTGCCCCTGTTGAGGAGATTGACATGGCAACTGGCACCGTTAAGTGGTTCAACGCTGAAAAGGGCTTCGGCTTCATCGAGCAGGACGGCGGCGGCCCCGACGTCTTCGCCCACTACTCGAACATCGCGTCCTCGGGCTTCCGTGAGCTCCTCGAGGGCCAGAAGGTCTCCTTCGACGTCACGCAGGGCCAGAAGGGCCTGCAGGCCGAGAACATCGTTCCCGCCTGATCGTCGTAGCACGCGAACCTCATAGCCGGGGCCCGCACCGGAAAGGTGCGGGTCCCGGCTTGTGCTGTCACCAGGCCCAGGAAGGCATTTCCGTATGAATCGCTCCGATCGCCCCGCACGTCCTGCCCGCGGGCGCTCCACGAACGCACGCGGAAAGGCCCCGGTGGCCGGCGGCGGCCAGGCGAGGGGCGCCGCGAAGAAGCCCGGCCGCGCCAAGCCGCGGCCCGTCGGCGGTGAATTCGCGCTGCCCGAGAGCATCACGCCCGCGCTGCCCTCCGTCGAGGCGTTCGCCGACCTCGACATGCCCGAGGCGCTGCTCAAGACGCTGGCCGCACAGGGCGTGACCGAGCCCTTCCCGATCCAGGCAGCCACGCTCCCCAACTCCCTCGCGGGCCGCGACATCCTCGGCCGTGGCCGCACCGGCTCCGGCAAGACCCTCGCCTTCGGCCTCGCGCTCCTCGCCCGCACCGCGGGCCGCCGCGCCGAGCCGCGCTCCCCCCTCGCCCTGGTCCTGGTCCCCACGCGTGAGCTCGCGCAGCAGGTGACGGACGCCCTCACGCCGTACGCGACGTCCGTGAACCTCCGGATGTCGACCGTGGTCGGCGGCCTCTCCATCGGCAAGCA
The DNA here is from genome assembly GCF_042667685.1 of Streptomyces sp. NPDC057302. Taxonomy (NCBI): domain Bacteria; kingdom Bacillati; phylum Actinomycetota; class Actinomycetes; order Kitasatosporales; family Streptomycetaceae; genus Streptomyces; species Streptomyces sp. NPDC057302. Next base: position 69,727 of record NZ_JBHUZJ010000044.1, read on the forward strand.
GGCGGGCACGCTCCGCCGCGGCGCCGAGATCATGGTGGCGACCCCCGGCCGCCTCAAGGACCTCATCGAGCGCGGCGACGCCGACCTCTCGCAGGTGCGCACGACGGTCCTCGACGAGGCCGACCAGATGGCCGACATGGGCTTCATGCCGCAGGTCACCGCGCTTTTGAAGCAGGTGGAGCAGGGCGGCCAGACGATGCTCTTCTCCGCCACGCTCGACAAGAACATCGACCGCCTGGTGCGGATGTTCCTCACGGACCCCGTCGTGCACTCGGTCGACCCGTCCGCGGGCGCGGTCACGACGATGGAACACCACGTTCTGTACGTGGCCGACGAGACCGACAAGAAGGCCGTCGCCCTGCGCATCGCAGCCCGGGAGGGCCGCGTGATCATGTTCCTGGACACCAAGCGCGCGGTGGACCGCTTCACCAAGCGGCTGCTCGCCAACGGTGTACGGGCTTCCGGGCTGCACGGCGGGCGTTCGCAGCCGCAGCGCAACCGGACCCTTGACCAGTTCAAGACCGGGCAGGTCACCGCGCTTGTCGCCACCAACGTGGCGGCCCGCGGCATCCACGTCGACGACCTCGACCTCGTCGTGAACGTCGACCCGCCCACGGACCACAAGGACTACCTGCACCGCGGTGGCCGTACGGCCCGCGCCGGTGAGTCCGGCAGTGTCGTCACGCTCGTCCTGCCGGACGAGAAGCGGGAGATGACGCGTCTGATGTCCGACGCGGAGATCAGCCCGAAGACGGCGCGGGTGAAGTCCACGGACGAGGAGCTTTCGCGCATCACCGGTGCGCGGGAGCCCTCCGGGGTGCCGGTGGTCATCGATGTGCCCCAGCAGCAGCAGGCTTCGCCGCAGCGTGGGCGCAGGCGTCCCGCCGGTGGCGGTGGCGGTCAGGGTCAGGGCCAGGGTCAGCGCCGGGCCCGCCCGCAGGGGCAGTCGTCGCAGGGCGGCAGGCCCGCTGCGGGGGGCGGGGCCGGTTCCGGTTCCGGTGCCGGCGGTGGTCGTGCTCGGCGTGGTGGCGGTCGTCCCAGTGGGGGCGCGGGGCGCCGGGCGGCCTAGCGCGGCACGTGCCGCCGCGGGCTGAGCGTCTCGCTCCCCCCGGCGGCAGCACTGCCGAACAGGCCTTCCCGCCCACCCGCCCGTTCACCCCGCATCCGACCCTGGACGAACAGGCCTTTCCCGCCCACCCGCCCGATTGCCCCGCATCCGACCCTGGACGAACGGGCTTTCCCGCCCACCCACCCGGTATCCCGCAGTCGGGAGCGCTCGTGAGGGGACGTGTCGGTATTTCCGCCCGGAGCACGGTTCGCGGCACTCCCCAGCCGAAGTGGCAGAGCGGCCACCGGACGATGGCGAGGACGGACATACCGGCACGGCCCCGCCCCGCAACCGGACCGCGCCTGCCCCAGCCAAGGCCCTAGGGAGGCCCTGATGACTGAGAAGCAGACCCAGACCCAGACCCAGGCCCAGCCCCCGCCCCACGCGCGGCAGTCGCTGCCGATGGCCGACGGTGACCGGCAGGATCTGCGGGCCGACTGCGGCAGTTGCTTCGGGCTCTGCTGCGTCGCCCTCACCTTCTCCAAGTCCGCGGACTTCCCCGTGGACAAGGCCGCGGGCACCGCCTGCACCAACCTCCAGCAGGACTTCCGCTGCGGCATCCACCAGAAGCTGCGCCAGAAGGGCTTCTCGGGCTGCACGGTCTACGACTGCTTCGGCGCCGGGCAGAAGGTCTCGCAGTCCACCTACGGCGGCGCCGACTGGCGCCAGGCCCCCGACACCGCCCGGCAGATGTTCGACGTCTTTCCGGTGATGCGCCAACTCCACGAACTCCTCTGGTACTTGACCGAGGCGCTCGCCCTGCCGCAGACCGCCCCGATCGAGGCCGAGCTCCGCGCCGCGCTGGACAAGACCGAGAGTCTCACCCAGGGCGCCCCCGCCGCCGTGGCCGCGACGGACGTGGCCGCACACCGTGAGGACGTCAACGTCCTCCTTCTGCGCACCAGTGAGCTCGTACGCGGCGGCATCCGCCAGAAGAAGAAGGACCGCAGGGGGGCCGACCTGTTCGGCGCCCGCCTCAAGGGCGCCGACCTCCGCGGCGTCACCCTCCGAGGCGCCTATCTCATCGCCGCCGACCTCCGCGGCGCGGACCTCCGCCAGGCCGATCTGATCGGCGCGGACCTCCGGGACGCGGACCTGCGGGGAGCGGACTTGACCGGCAGCATCTTCCTGACCCAGTCGCAGGTGAACGCGGCGAAGGGCGACGCGGGGACGAAGCTGCCCCCGGCCCTGGCGCGCCCCTCGCACTGGGGCTAGGAACAGGGCGGACCCACACGCCCCGCACCGCATCACCCCGCACCGCCGCCCAGCACCGTTACGTGTCGCACTCCAGCACCGTCCGGCACAACGTGCACCGCGCCCGCATCCGCCCCCGGGCGGGCAGCCGGATCCGCTGCTGACAGGTGGGGCAGGGGAACGAGACCCGCAGAGGCTCGGCCCCGCGTGCGGGTGAGAACGAGTACGCGCCGTCACCCCGGGGCCCGGCCCCAGCCACCGCTCCACCGGAGCCCCGCTCCTGCGCGTACCGCCGGTCCTTCGCGTACCGCCGCCGTCCCGCCCAGCCCGCCGCCGTCAGCGGCGGCTGCTGCTCGTCGCGCCGGGCCTGCGTGAGCCCTTTCGTATAGGCGGTGTACGCCTGCGCGCTGGTGAACCACGTCTCCGGCGCCTCCCCGAAGGCGATGGCCCGCTTGGCGAGGACGTACCCGAACTCCTCCGGCGTGAGATAGCCGAGCTTCTGCGACGAGGCGCCGTCCTCCCGATAGGCGTCCAGAAGGAGCCATCCCGCGCCCAGGTAGGTGGTGGCGGTGTCCGTGAGGATCTCGTTGTCGCGTGTGCCGGGGAACGCCAGATCGAGCCGGTGCAGATACACGTGCATGACCTCGTGGGCCAGTGCCGCGCCGATGTCCCTGCGGTGCGTACGGAACCGGTCGTTGAGTTCGATGAAGTACTCGGGCCCCGCGGTGAGTTCGACGTTCGCCGCGTGTTCCATCTCGCGGAAGCCGACGATCACGCGGGCGTCCGGCAGGCGCAGGTGCCGGACCATCTCGCGGGCCACGCGCTGGACGCCCGGATACAGATCGTCCTGGTCGCAGAAGGCGACGTCGGCGGGGGTGATGCTGGTGTCGAAGGTGTGGACGGTGTCGTACGACAGGCGTTTGTAGAGCGCGGTGATCGCGGAGCGCACCGTCTCCAGGTGGGGGTATCCGTGGACCACCGGTCCGCCGTCCGTCACGTGCGCACCCCCAGAAGACGGTTCCATTCCTCTCGGCCCGCGTCGAGGCGCATCGACACGTCTCGGCTCGCCTCGACCCGGTTCCACTGTAAGCCGCGTCGCGTATCCGGAACCGGCCCATGCGTGCGGGTGTGGCCGAAAACCGCCCCTTGCTCTATGCGGACACCGATCTCCATAATCCGCAACAACGCTTTGGCGGGCTCATGCCATTCTCGTGCTCCCACGGGGGAGGAGTGGGCCCGCGGACGCGTGCGACCCCCCACGAACCCCCCACGAAGGGAAGCCCGTTGAACACCAAGCTGCGTGGAATCAAGAGAGCCGCAACCCTCGGTGCCATCGCCCTCGCCGCCGTCAGCCTCCAGCCCGTCGCCGCCTCGGCGGCCCCGCACCCCGGCCCCACTCCGGGTGAGCGCGTGGTCGGCGGAACCCCCGCCGAGCAGGGTGAATTCCCGTTCATGGTCCGTCTGTCGATGGGCTGTGGCGGTGCGCTGTACGCCCAGGACATCGTGTTGACCGCCGCCCACTGTGTGGACGGTTCGGGCGACAACACGAGCATCACCGCCACCGGTGGCGTCGTGGACCTGGAGAGCGCGGACGCGATCACCGTGAAGTCCACGAAGGTCCTGCAGGCGCCGGGTTACGACGGCAAGGGCAAGGACTGGGCGCTCATCAAGCTCGAGAAGCCGATCGACCAGCCGACGCTGAAGATCGCCAAGGACGACAAGCTCAACAACGGCGACTTCGACATCGCCGGGTGGGGTGCCGACAAGGAGGGTGGCGAGCAGCAGCGCTACCTCCTCAAGGCGAAGGTCCCGTTCGTCAGCGACGCGGACTGCGAGGCCGCGTACGGCGCCGACCTCACCCCCGGCGAGGAGCTCTGCGCCGGCAAGCTGGCGGAGGGCGGCACGGACACCTGCCAGGGTGACTCCGGTGGCCCGATGTTCCGCAAGGACGAGGCCGGGGAGTACGTCCAGGTGGGCATCGTCAGCTGGGGCAACGGGTGTGCGCGGCCCAAGTTCCCCGGGGTGTACACCGAGGTGTCGACGTTCGCCGGTGACATAGAGAAGGCGGCTTCGGAACTCTGAGGATCGCTGGCGCGGGGTCGGAGGGGGGTGCCCCGGCCGGCCGGCCGCGCATTGTGGGTACC
>NZ_JBHUZJ010000045.1:0-72300 GCF_042667685.1 Streptomyces sp. NPDC057302
CACCTCATGGGTGCGTCCCACCCGGCTCTCGCATGTCCGCACTCCTCTGTCCTTCACACGATCGAGCGCATGCGATGCAGCGAAGTGACATATGGCATAATGCAATGGAGCTGTCTGCTAGCGTCGGCTGAACATATGGCCCTCTGCCTTATGTCATTGAAACTACAGCCATCACGACAGCGAGGAGCCACCATGTCGAGGGATGTCGACCCGAGCCTGAATCGCCGCAGGCTGCGCATCGCACTCCGTAAGGCCCGCGAGGCCACGAAGCAGTCGCAGGGCCAGGCCGCCCACGCCCTCGACTGGTCGCTTTCCAAGATCATGAGGATCGAACAGGGGACGGTCAGCCTCTCCGTCACCGACCTTCGCGCTCTTCTCCAGCAGTACGCGGTGACGGACCCGGAACTCACCGAGGAGCTGGAAGAGGCCGCCCGCGGCTCCAAGGGTCCGAGCTGGTGGGCCCGGTACAACGACGTCATCGGGCAGCAGTTCAGTCAGTACCTGGGGTACGAAAGCGCGGCCGCGTCCTTTCGCACCTACAACCCCGTCATCGTGCCCGGCCTTCTGCAGACGGACGAGTACGCGACCGCCCTCCTCGCGCCGCGCCTCGACGAGGACCGGGCAGGGAAGATCGTGGAGCTGCGGACACTGCGCCAGGAGCGCGCTCTGGAGGGTGAGAACCCGCCGTGGACGTTCTTCATCGTCGACGAGGCCGCACTGCACCGGCAGGTCGGCGGACCGCGCGTGCAGCGGGCCCAGTTGCAGCGCCTGATCGACGTATCGACGCGCCCGAAGGTGTCCCTCCAGGTTCTGCCGTTCACGGCGGGCGCCCACTACTCCACGCTGAGCAGCTTCATTCTGCTCGGCTTCTTCGACGACGAGGACCTGCTCTACCTGGAAGCCCAGGGGAACCAGTCGATCCGTGACGACCACGAGCTGATCGTGCGGCACCAGGAGTGCTTCGAGGCTCTCCGCGAGACCGCGTACGCAGGAGAGCAGGCCATCGACCTGATCAATCGGGTCAGGGACGGCATTGACAGCAGCTGATCTTCCGGACCCAAGGAGTCCGGGAGGAGCGAGGAGGCCTCAAGATGCCAGCCGCGTTGCGAGAGTGGTGGCGGGGGGTTCTGGCGGCCATCAGGCAGGCGCCGTGGCGTAACGGCGGTTCGGGTGGTGCGCAAGGTGCCGGTGGGGCCTCCACCGGCACGGCCGACGATGCCGACGCCGACGCCGCTTCCGAGCAGCCGACGGCGTCCGGCCCCTCCTACAACCAACTCGTCCGCGAAGCGATGACCGACCAGGGCCGCACGGACCGGATGGACACGCTGGACCGCCATCGCACGGACGACAACGTCCGGATGTTCACGACCAGGATCGTCTACTGCACCGGTTGCATACTCGTCCTGGCGCTGACGCTCACCGGAGTGCTCGTCGTTCTGGCCGTCGTGGGCATGACGGGCTTCTGGACGGTCGGATCGGTGATCGCCCTCTTCTCGGCCCCCGTCGTCGCACTCAGCCGCCAGCTCACCAAACTGATCTCGCAGACAGGGGCGACGCCCACGCTCAGCGACGACCGCCGTGCTGTGGTTCCCGCCCAGCAGTCCGAGCCCAGGGCCGAGGCCGATGATCCTGCCTGAACTCGGCCAAGCCCCACCAGAGCCCCATGGACACCGCGGCCGCCATGGCCGCGGAGGACCAGACGGCCAGCCGTGCGGCCGTGCCCTCGACCAGCTGGGAAGCCGCCGCGCCGACCAGCGTGGCCGCCGCGCCGAGCAGCACACACCCCGCCACGACCGCGACGACCCCTGCTGGTTTCCGCTTCCCCCCGCGCACACCGTTCACCAAGTGCCGCGCTTCAGCGAGATGACGCTCGGTCATCCTGCTCCCCCTCCCTCTCCCCCCGCGCCGACGAAAGCGCTCAGGAACGCCTGCCAGCGCCCGACGGAGAAGACGACATGTGGCGCCGAGGGGTTCTGCGAATCACGGACGATCACCGCCTCCCGCACGAAGGCGACTTCGACGCAGTCCCCGTCGTACCCGCTGAAGCTGCTCCTGCGCCACAACCGTCCGGACGACTTCTCATTGCCCACGCCGACCTCCCCCTACCAGAGAGCCGGTGTCCGCACGATAGCGCCGTGATGTCGGCGGGCCGACAGGTCCGCCGAGAACCACCGCACCACGTAACGACCCGGACCAAATGACTCTTGGACCGCTCTCCGGTTGTCGTGTTCCAGTCTAGGAAAGTTCAATTTCCAGGCCTAGGGAAAAACCGGCCTCATGTGGGCCTCGGCACACTCTCCCGTCCCAGGTCAACGGCAAGTTGACGGGCGTTCGCGGGCGTGGTGGACTGCCGGAGCCATTACGGCGGCAGGAGAGGAAGCCGGTGTGAATCCGGCGCGGTCCCGCCACTGTCATCGAGGGTTCGACTCCTCGGAAGCCAGGAACTCTCCCCGCCGGTCACGTCGAACCAGGGCGCGGACACCCTGAGTGAGGACATATCGCCATGCGCGGCCGCCCGTTGCCGGTTCCTGTGACCCTGCTCGCTCCCCTTCACGTACCGGCCGGCTGAACCCGTGCGTGCCGATCGCGACTTCGCGTACGGCGCTGCCGCCGGCCTCCTCGGTGATCTGTTCCTCGGCGATCCTCGCCGCGGGCATCCGGTCGCCGCGTTCGGGCGGGCCGCGGGCGCTGTCGAGCGGGTGCTGTGGCGTGACCACCGCGGGTGGGGCGCCCTGCACACCGTGGTGTGCGCCGGGGGCGCGGCCTGCGCCGCCGTTCTCGCCTCTTCCCTCGTACGGGACGCACGTGCCGCATCCGTCGCGCTGACCGCCGCCACGACCTGGGCCGTGGTCGGCGGGACCTCCCTTGGACGTGAGGCGCGGGCCATCGGCGGTGCGCTCGCCGCCGGGGACGACGAGGTGGCGCGGGAGCGGCTGCCGCATCTGTGCGGGCGCGATCCGCAGGCCCTGGACGCCGACGGCATCGCGCGGGCCGTGGTCGAGTCCGTCGCCGAGAACACGTCCGACGCGGTGGTCGGCGCCTTGGTGTGGGGGGCTCTGGGCGGGGTCCCCGGCCTCGTCGCCTTCCGGGCCGTGAACACGCTCGACGCCATGGTCGGGCACAAGTCCGTGAAGTACCGGCGCTACGGGTGGGCTTCCGCGCGGCTCGACGATGTCCTGGGGTGGCCGGGCGCCCGGCTCACCGCGGTACTCGCGGCCGTCGCCGGGGATGCTCCCAAGGGAGCGCTGCGGGCCTGGCGGGACGATGCCGCCAGGCATCCGAGCCCCAATGCGGGGCCGGTAGAGGCCGCCTTCGCCGGGGCGTTGGGGGTGCGGCTCGGGGGGACGCTCTCGTACGGAGGCCGGGTGGAGGAGCGCCCCGTCCTGAACACGGGCGGGCGGGCCGTCGAAGTGGCGGACATCGAGCGGGCCGTGCGGTTGTCGCGACGGGTCGGGCTGCTGGCCCTGGGGGTCGCGGCAGTGGTCAGCACTATGCGGAAAGGCGGCGCCTCATGAGTGGCGGACTGCTCGTTGCCGGGACCACCTCCGACGCGGGCAAGAGCGTCGTCACCGCGGGGATCTGCCGGTGGCTGGCCCGCAAGGGCGTCTCCGTCGCGCCCTTCAAGGCGCAGAACATGTCCCTCAACTCCTTCGTCACGCGCGAAGGCGCCGAGATCGGGCGGGCCCAGGCCATGCAGGCGCAGGCCGCCCGGGTCGAGCCGAGCGCGCTGATGAACCCCGTACTGCTCAAGCCGGGCAGCGACCGCAGCAGCCAGGTCGTCCTCATGGGCAAGCCCGTGGGCGAGATGACGGCGCGCGGCTACCACGGAGGGCGGCAGGAAGCGCTGCTCTCGACCGTCGTGGGATGCCTCGAAGAACTTCGGGGCAGCTATGACGCCGTGATCTGCGAAGGCGCGGGCAGTCCCGCCGAGATCAATCTGCGGCGCACGGACATCGTGAACATGGGGATCGCGCGGGCCGCCCGCTTCCCCGTGGTCGTGGTGGGAGACATCGACCGCGGGGGCGTCTTCGCCTCCTTCTTCGGGACGACCGCGTTGCTGAGCGCCCAGGACCAGGAGCTGGTCGCCGGGTATCTCGTCAACAAGTTCCGGGGCGACGTCTCGTTGCTCGAACCGGGGCTCGACATGCTCCTCGACCTCACCGGGCGGCGCACGTTCGGTGTCCTGCCGTTCCGGCACGGCCTCGGCATCGACGAGGAGGACGGGCTGCGGGTGTCCCTGCGGGGCGCCGTCCGGGAGTCCGTCGTCGCTCCCCCGGTCGGTGAGGACGTGCTGCGGGTCGCCGTCTGCGCCGTGCCCCTGATGTCGAACTTCACGGACGTGGACGCCCTGGCCGCCGAACCGGGCGTCGTCGTACGGTTCGTGGACCGGGCCGACGAGCTCCTCGACGCCGACCTCGTGGTCGTACCGGGAACACGCGGCACCGTCCGGGCACTGGAGTGGCTGCGCCAGCGCGGTCTCGCGGACGCCATCGCGCGGCGCGCCGCCGAGGGGCGTCCCGTGCTCGGGATCTGCGGTGGCTTCCAGGTGCTCGGCGAACACATCGAGGACGACGTCGAGTCGCGGGCGGGGGCCGTGGACGGCCTCGGACTGCTGCCCGTGCGCGTGCGCTTCGCGCGCGAGAAGACCCTGGCACGGCCGGTCGGCGAGGCCCTCGGTGAGCCCGTCGAGGGGTACGAGATCCATCACGGCGTCGCCGAAGTCCTGGGCGGAGAGCCCTTCCTGGACGGCTGCCGCGTCGGCGAGGTGTGGGGCACGCACTGGCACGGCTCGCTGGAGAGCGACGCGTTCCGACGCCGCTTCCTGACCGAGGTGGCCCGCGCCGCCGGGCGCCGTTTCGTGCCCGCGCCCGACACCAGCTTCGGGGCGCTGCGCGAGGAGCAGCTCGACCTCCTCGGCGACCTGATCGAGGAACACGCGGACACCGACGCGCTGCTCGGCCTGATCGAGAACGGCGCCCCCTCCGGCCTCCCCTTCATCGCACCCGGGGCGCCCTCATGACCGGCGGAGGCGGACGGCTGAGATCCGCTGTCCCCCGCCCCGCCCTGAACCACGTAATGGAGGCCTTGTGAGTACCCCCTATCCGTTCACCGCTCTCGTCGGGCAGGACGATCTGCGGCTCGCCCTGCTGCTCAACGCCGTCTCGCCCGCTGTCGGCGGTGTGCTCGTCCGCGGGGAGAAGGGGACCGCCAAGTCCACCGCCGTGCGGGCCCTTTCCGCCCTGCTTCCGCAGGTGCCCGTGGTCGCCGGGTGCCGCTTCTCCTGCGATCCGGCCGCCCCCGACCCCGCCTGCCCCGACGGCCCGCACGACGCGGGCGGGGCCTCCGTGCGCGACGCGCGGATGGTCGAGCTGCCCGTCGGCGCCTCCGAGGACCGTCTCGTCGGGGCGCTCGACATCGAGCGGGCGCTCTCCGAGGGCGTGAAGGCCTTCGAGCCGGGCCTGCTCGCCGACGCCCACCGCGGCATCCTCTACGTCGACGAAGTCAACCTGCTGCACGACCACTTGGTCGACCTGCTGCTCGACGCCGCCGCCATGGGCGCCTCGTACGTGGAACGCGAGGGCGTGTCCGTGCGGCATGCCGCGCGGTTCCTGCTCGTGGGCACCATGAACCCCGAAGAGGGCGAACTGCGTCCGCAGTTGCTCGACCGGTTCGGGCTCACCGTCGAGGTCGCCGCGTCCCGCGAGACCGATCAGCGCGTCGAGGTCGTGCGCCGACGGCTCGCGTACGACGACGACGCGGAGGGCTTCGCCGCGCGGTGGCACGACGACGAGTCCGCGCTGCGGGAGCGGATCGTCGCGGCGCGCGCGCTGCTTCCCCACGTGCGCCTGGGCGACGGGGCGTTGCGGCAGATCGCGGCGACCTGCGCGGCCTTCGAGGTCGACGGGATGCGGGCCGACATCGTGATGGCGCGTACCGCGACGGCGCTTGCCGCCTGGGCGGGGCGCGAGGACGTACTCGCCGAGGACGTGCGCCAGGCCGCTCTCCTGGCGCTTCCGCACCGGCGCCGGCGCAACCCCTTCGACGCGCCCGGCCTCGACGAGGACAAGCTCGACGACACGCTGGAGCAGAACGGCGACGGCGACGACGACCCGGAGCCGGACGGCGACGGCCCCGACGGGGGCGGTCCCGACGGGGGCGGGCAGCCGCCCCAGGAAGGGCCCGACGCGCCCGAGGCGCCTGACGTGCCCGACCAGCGTGATCCCCACGACGCACCGGCCGACGACGGCGAGAGCGGCCCGCAGGAGCAGGAGCCCGCACAGGCCCCCGCCACCGGTGGCGGTGCCGGTGAGCAGCAGGCCGTCCGGGCCTCCGAGCCGTTCCGTACGAAGACGCTGACCGTGCCCGGCCTCGGTGAGGGCGCCGCGGGGCGGCGCTCCCGGGCGCGGACCGAGCACGGGCGGACGACCGGGGCCCGGCGGCCCCGCGGGGCGCTCACCAAGCTGCACCTGGCGGCGACCGTGCAGGCTGCCGCCCCGCATCAGCGGGCGCGCGGGCGCGTGGGGCGTGGCCTCGTCGTGCGGCGGGACGATCTGCGGCAGGCGACGCGCGAGGGGCGTGAGGGCAACCTCGTGCTCTTCGTCGTCGACGCCTCCGGGTCCATGGCGGCGCGGCAGCGGATGAGCGCCGTGAAGGGAGCGGTGCTCTCGCTGCTGCTCGACGCCTACCAGCGGCGGGACAAGGTCGGCCTCGTCACCTTCCGTGGGTCCGACGCCGAGGTGGCGCTGCCGCCCACCTCTTCCGTCGACGCGGCGGCGGCCCGCCTGGAGACGCTGCCCACGGGCGGGCGCACCCCTGTCGCGGCCGGGCTGCTCAAGGCGCACGACGTGCTGCGGGTGGAGCGGCTGCGGGACCCGGCGCGGCGTCCGCTGGTCGTGGTCGTCACGGACGGGCGGGCCACGGGAGGCGTGGAGCCGGTGGCCCGCGCCGGGCGTGCCGCGCGGCTGTTCGAAGCCGCCGGGATCGCTTCCGTGGTCGTCGACTGCGAGTCGGGGCACGTGCGGCTCGGGCTCGCGGGGCAGCTGGCGGGCGAGCTCGGCGGGACCGTCGTGACGCTGGACGAACTGCGGGCGGATTCCATCGCCGGGCTCGTCAAGGACGTACAAGGAACTCGGATGAGGAGCGTGGCCTGAGATGCCGCAGGGACAGCCGAACGTGGTGCCGGACGACGGGCTCACCACGCGTCAGCGGCGCAACCGGCCGCTGGTGATGGTGCACACCGGGATCGGCAAGGGGAAGTCCACCGCCGCGTTCGGGATGGCGCTGCGGGCCTGGAATCAGGGGTGGCCCATCGGGGTCTTCCAGTTCGTGAAGTCGGCGAAGTGGAAGGTCGGCGAGGAGAACGCCCTCAAGGTCCTGGGCGCGAGCGACGAGGGCGGCCCCGTCGACTGGCACAAGATGGGCGAGGGCTGGTCGTGGATCCAGCGCGCGCCCGCCGAGGGCGAGCCCAGCCACGAGGACAAGGCCCGCGAGGGCTGGGAGCAGGTCAAGCGCGACCTCGCCGCCGAGACGTACTCGCTGTACGTCCTCGACGAGTTCGCCTACCTCCTGCACTGGGGGTGGATCGACGTGGCCGAGGTGATCGAGGTCCTGCGGGACCGCCCCGGGCATCAGCACGTCATCATCACCGGGCGCTACGCACCCGAGGCCCTGGTCGAGTTCGCCGATCTCGTCACCGACATGTCCAAGGTAAAGCACCCGATGGACGCCGGTCAGAAGGGCCAGAGGGGCATCGAGTGGTAGCTCGGCTTGTCGTTGCCGCGCCGTCTTCCGGGTGCGGCAAGACGACCGTGGCCACGGGTCTGATGGCTGCGTTCGCGGAGGCCGGGCTCGCGGTGTCCCCGCACAAGGTGGGGCCCGACTACATCGATCCCGGGTATCACGCGCTGGCCACGGGGCGCCCCGGGCGCAACCTCGACGCGTACATGTGCGGGCCCGGGATGGTGGCGCCCCTACTCAACCACGGGGCGCGCGGCGCCGATCTCGCCGTGGTCGAGGGCGTCATGGGGCTGTACGACGGGGCCTCGGGGCAGGCTGAACTCGCTTCCACCGCGCATGTGTCGAAGCTGCTGCGGGCGCCGGTGGTCCTGGTCGTCGACGCCTCCTCCCAGTCCCGCTCGGTCGCCGCGCTGGTGCACGGCTTCGCGTCCTGGGACCCCGAGGTGCGGATCGGGGGCGTGATCCTCAACAAGGTGGGCTCCGCGCGCCACGAGGAGCTGCTGCGGGACGCGCTCGACGAGTCCGGGGTGCCCGTGCTGGGCGCGCTGGGGCGGGTGCGCCAAGTCAGTACGCCCTCGCGGCATCTGGGGCTCGTCCCGGTGGCCGAGCGGCAGACCGAAGCCGTCGATTCGGTGGCCGCGCTGGCCTCGCGGGTGCGGGAGGGCTGCGACCTCGAAGCGATCCTCGCACTGGCGCGCAGCGCGCCCCCGATGACCGGCGAGACGTGGGATCCGGGGCCGGCGCACGGCGTGGCCGACGGCCGCCGCCCCGTGGTCGCCGTCGCGGGCGGGGCCGCGTTCTCCTTCTCCTACGCCGAACACAGCGAGCTGCTCACCGCGGCGGGCGCCGAGGTCGTCACCTTCGATCCGCTGCACGACGAGGAGCTGCCGCCGGGCACCGCCGGACTGATCATCGGCGGCGGGTTCCCCGAGGTGTACGCGCCCGAGCTCTCCGCCAACGAGCCGCTGCGCAAGGTCGTCGCCGAGCTGGCCCTGAGCGGGGCGCCGGTCGCCGCCGAGTGCGCCGGGCTGCTCTACCTGACCCGGGAGCTGGACGGAAAGCCGATGTGCGGGGTGCTCGACGCCCACGCCCGGATGTCCGAGCGGCTGACTCTCGGGTACCGCGAAGCCGTCGCCGTGTCGGACAGTCCGCTCGCCGCCGTCGGCACCCGGATGCGGGGGCACGAGTTCCACCGCACCGTCGTCGAACCGGGCGCGGGGGCGGCTCCCGCCTGGGGGATGCACTCCCCCGAACGACGCGTCGAAGGCTTCGTACAGCAGGGTGTGCACGCGAGTTATCTGCACACGCACTGGGCCTCCGACCCCCGTGTCGCCCGCCGGTTCGTGGCGAGGTGCGGGGGATGAACGGCGCCCTGGTGGGGGCAGGGCGGCGGGGCGGGGCCCGGTGAGCCCGGTCCGCGCCGTGGCCTCACTCCGCGATGCCCACCACCAGCCAGATGAAGGCCGCCCCCGCCACCGTGCACAGCAGCGTCGAGCGGGCCGGATGATCGTGGTGGGCCTCCGGCAGGATCTCCGCGGCAGCCAGGTAGAGGAGCGCTCCGCCGAAGAAGCCGAGATATCCGCCGAGAAGTTGCTCCGGAATGGTGAACAGGAGCGTCGACGCGGCGCCCACCACCGGGGCCACCGCGTCCGCGAAGAGCATCGCGAGGGCCTTGCGGCGGGCGTTCCCGTACAGGCTGGTGAGCGTGTACGTGTTGAAGCCGTCCGCGAAGTCGTGGGCGATGACCGCGAGCGCCACCGCCACGCCCATGCCGCCGCCCACCTGGAACGCGGCGCCGATCGCCACCCCGTCCATGACGCTGTGCCCGACCATCGCGCCGGCCGCCGTGAGGCCCACCTGGGGGACTCGGCCGTTCGTGTGCTCGTCCGCGCCGTGGGCGGCGTGGCGGCCCGCGAGGAGGTGCTCCACCAGGTGCGCGGTGAGGAAGCCCGCGACGAACAGGAGCAGCGCCGCCGGTACGCCGAAGACCGGGGCGCCCGCGGCCTCCAGGGCCTCCGGCAGCAGGTCGAGACCGACCACGCCGAGCATCAGACCGCCGGCGAGCCCCAGGACGAGGTGGCGCCGGTCAGTGACCCGCTGGGCCGTCCAGCCGCCCACCAGGGTCATCACAAAGGCGCCGAGCGCCACGAACACCGCCATGCGCCCTTGCTAGCCGATCCACCCCCTGCCCCGCACATCCACGACCCGCTGTGACACGGACGCCCACCGTTCTTCACCCGTACGAGAGGAACCCCTCGCCCATGGCCGACACCGGCCACGCCCGGACCTCCGCCGCCGAGGAGGGGGCCGAGTTCGTGGTGGGCGTCGGTGCGGGCAAGGGGGTGCCCGCCGCGGAGGTCGTCGGGCTCGTCGAGGACGCCCTCCGGGAGGCGGGGATCTCCGCCGCGTCCGTCACCGCGTTGGCGACCCTGGACACGAAGGCCGCGGAACCCGGCATCATCGGGGCGGCGGCGCGGCTCGGGGTGCCGGTCGTGGCGTACGCGGCCGACGAGTTGTCCGGTGTCGACGTGCCGAACCCCTCGGCGGCGCCGCTCGCCGCCGTGGGTACGCGCTCCGTGGCGGAGGCCGCCGCACTGCGCGGCGGCGGTGAACTCGTGGTACCCAAGCGGAAGTCGGCGCCACCGGGCCGTGCGTCCATGGCGACCTGCGCGGTGGTGCGCCGCACGTACGAGGCGCCGCGCGTCTTCGCACCTCATCCCGACGGAACAGGCACAGCAATCAAGGAGTCCGAGTGACCACCCCGCCCGCACTGCTCATCGCCGGTCACGGCGCCCGGGACGAGGCCGGGGCGGCCGCCTTCCGGGACTTCGTGCAGGAGCTCGCCCGCCGAAATCCCGGACTCCCGGTCGCGGGCGGCTTCGTCGCGTCGGCCCCCACGCTGGGCGGGGCGGTCACCGACCTCGTCGAACGGGGCGTGGAGCGTTTCGCGGCCGTACCCCTGACCCTGGTGCCGCCCTCGCCCGCCGAGGGCGACGTCCCCTCGGCGCTCGCCCGCGAGTTGGAACGCCACTCCGGCACGTCGTACGCCTGCGGCAGCGCTCTGGGCCCGCATCCCTCGCTCCTGAAGGTCCTGGGCCGCCGTCTGGACGAGGCGCTCGGCGGCTCGGCCCGCACGCCCCAGGACCGCGCGAACGTCACGGTGCTGCTCGTGGCCCGGGGGTCGGCCGACCCGGAGGCCAACGCCGAGGTGCACAGGGCGGCGCGGCTGCTGTGGGAGGGGCGGGGTTACGCCGGTGTGGAGACGGCGTTCGTGTCGCTCGCGGCGCCGGACGTGCCGTCGGGCCTGGACCGCTGTGTGCTCCTGGGCGCGCGGCGGATCGTGGTCCTGCCCTACTTCCTCCTCACCGGCGTCCTGCCGGAGCGGCTCCTCCAGCAGACGGAGGGCTGGGCGGCGGCGCACCCCGAGATCGAGGTGCGCACGGCGGACGTGATCGGCCCCGAGGAGGAGCTGCTCGACCTCGTCATGGAGCGCTACCGGGAGGTGGCCGGCGGCGATCCCCGGGCACTCCAGCACGGGCACCCTCACCACGACCACGACCACGAGGGTACGCATGCCCACGCACACTGACCGCGAGGGCGGGCCGGACCTGCGGCATCACGGGGACGCCGAGGTCCGGGGCGCCGTCGGCCTCACCGACCTCGCGGTGAACGTCCGCGCGAACACCCCGCCCGCCTGGCTGAAGCGGCACATCGCCGCCTCGCTCGACGGCCTTGCCGCCTATCCGGACGGCCGGGCCGCGCGGGAGGCGGTGGCGGCCCGGCACGGCGTGACGCCGGAGCGGGTGCTGCTCACCTCGGGCGCGGCGGAGGCGTTCGTGCTCCTCGCGCGCGCCCTGAAGGTGCGTCAGCCGGTGGTGGTGCACCCGCAGTTCACCGAGCCCGAGGCGGCGCTGCGGGACGCGGGGCATGTGGTGCGGCGGGTCCTGCTCCGGGAGGACGACGGGTTCCGCCTCGCGGGGGCGACGGTTCCGCAGGACGCCGATCTGGTCGTGATCGGCAATCCGACGAACCCGACGTCGGTACTTCACCCGGCGGCCTCGATCGCCGAACTGGCCCGCCCTGGCCGGGTGTTGGTGGTGGACGAGGCGTTCATGGACGCGGTGCCCGGCGAGCGGGAGGCGTTGGCGGGACGCACGGACGTACCGGGTCTGGTGGTGCTGCGGAGCCTGACCAAGACCTGGGGTCTGGCGGGGCTGCGGATCGGTTACGTCCTGTCCGACCCGGAGACGATCGAGACGCTGGCCGCCGCGCAGCCCTTGTGGCCGGTGTCCTCGCCCGCCCTCGCTGCGGCGGAGGCGTGCGTGGCGCCTGCGGCGCTGGCCGAGGCGTCGGAGGCGGCCCTGCAGATCGCCGCCGACCGGGCCCATCTCCTGCGTGGGCTCAGGGAGTTCGCCCCCTGGGGGGTGCGGGCCGTGGAGGGTGCGGAGGGTTCCTTCATCCTGCTCCGGGCGCCCGACGCCCCGGCCCTGCGCGAACGCCTCCGGGAGCGGGGCTTCGCCTTGCGGCGGGGGGACACTTTTCCGGGGCTCGGGGAGGAGTGGCTGCGGGTGGCGGTGCGGGATGTGGGGACCACGGATCGGCTGCTGGGGGCGTTGAAGGCGGCGCTGGGGGGCTGAGGTCTTTTTCTTCCCCAACCCCGCCCCTCCCCGAGAACCCGCTCGGCGCGGGGGCCCTGTGCTTGTGCGTGCCGTCATCACCGGCTTCGCCGAGTTCGTCCTCACACGCCGGACGGGCTGAATCTGTCAGCCCGTCCGGCGTGTGAGGCCATCTTGTACGGGGTCTGGGGCGGAGCCCCGCCGGGACTCCCGAGCCTCAGCCCCTGCGCCCCCGGCGAGTCATCGCCACCGCCCCGCCACCCGCGACGAGCAGCAGCGCCCCGCCGCCCAGCAGGTAGGGGGTGCTCGAGTTCCCGCCGGTCTCGGCGAGGTTCGACTCCGCGGGCTTCTCCGGCTTCGCGACGACCGGCTTCTCCCCCGTGCCCCCCTGCGGCTTCACCGGCGGCGAAGGCTTCGGCTTCGCGACCGCCGGCGTCTCGCAGGACGCGCCCGCCAGCGTCAACGTCCCTTCCACCTCCGCGACATTCAGCTTCAGCGGGTTCACGGACACCTTCAGCTCCAGCGCGGACGCGGCAGCCGTACGCGATGTCGTGTGCGTCTTCGACAGGTCGAGCCGCACCTCTCCGACGCCCGGCACCGCCACCTGGGTCGTACCCCCCGCCGACAGCGTGACCTTCTTGCCGAGCACCGTCACACCGCCCAGCAGATTCGCCTCGGCGACCGGCCGCTTGCCCGCCGCGCAGACCGCCTTGGACGTCACCTGCTCGACCTCGATCAGGGACAGCAGGGGCAGGCCGGGCACGTGCACCTTGGCCCGCGCGATGTTGCTGTACCCCTCGGCCCTGCCGTCCTCGACGGTCGCCTTCGCGGTGGCCACGTCCGCCCGCAGCACGCTGAACGCCTGGCCGCCGTTGACCCCGTCCAGCTTGGCGGTGAGCGCGGTCTTCTGGGCGCTGGCCGGCGCCTGCACCTCGTTGAGCGAGACCCTGAGCGGGACGTTCACGGTCTTGTTGAGCAGGGACACGTCGAGCCCGGTGCGCAACACGACGGCGTTCGCGCGGCCCTTGTCGCCACCCGTCGCCGAGGCGGGGCCCGCGGCGGCGAGCGCCAAGGGTCCCGCGACGAGTGCCGTGGCGGTGGCGATCACGCCGAGACGGCGTGCGGGCAGGCGGAAGGCATTGCTGTTCACGGTGGTGGAACCCCCACAAGAGTTACGGAGTCGCCGGAAGCGTCGCGCTTCGCTGGATGGGGACATCGCTGGAGCGCGACACCGGCAACATCGACAGGGGGAATCTTTACGCACTGAGAGTGAATAGCCAGCGACCAAGCGTGAGTTCACTCCAAAGGGAGGTTTCCGCCCTTGCTTTCGAATCTTTCGGCACGCGCGTTCCCACCAGCCACCTGAGCAACTCCCTGGCTCGAACACGCCGGTTGACGCCGGGTCCATGGCCGAATGGTGTGCAACGAATCAGGGGCCTTGCGCGTAACGCTCCGTCAATATGAGGCACGTGGAACACATGGCGCAGGGCGAGTACGGGGTGCGGTTCGAGTGGGGGCCAGAGGGAGCCCGGCGGCTCATGGCGGGCGGGGAGGTGACGTGCCTGGTCGTCGTCGACGTGCTGTCGTTCACGACGGCAGTGTCGGTCGCGGTCGATGCGGGGACGAAGGTCTTCCCGTACGCGTGGCGGGACGAGAGCGCGGTCGCCTTCGCCGCCGGGCGGGACGCCGAACTGGCGGTGGGGCGGCGCGCGGTGAGCGCCGGGTCGCCGTGGTCCCTCTCCCCCGCCGCGCTGCGCCGGGCACCCTTCACGCCCCGCCTCGTGCTGCCCTCCCCCAACGGGTCGGCGATCGCCGCAGCCGCGGGTACGTCCGGTGCGGTCGTCGCCGGGTGCCTCAGGAACGCGGCGGCGGTGGGGAGTTGGCTCGCGGGGCAGGGCTACGGAGCGCCCGGCCGGCCGGTGGCCGTGGTCGCCGCGGGCGAGCGGTGGACCGACGGGGGCTTGCGTCCCGCCCTGGAGGATCTGCTGGGGGCAGGGGCGATCATCGCCGCGGTCGCATCGGCGGCGGGCGGCACCGCGGGGCTCTCACCGGAGGCGGCCATGGCGGCGGCCTCGTACACGTCCTGCCCGGATGTCGCATCGGCGGTGACCGACTGCGCGTCGGGGCGGGAACTGCGGGGCCACGGCTTCGCGGAGGACGTGGCGGTGGCCGTGGAGGTGGGGGCTTCGGAGGGGGTGGCGGTGTTGGTGGACGGGGCCTTTTCCTTCACCGATCCCGCCCCTTCCCGAATCCGCGGCTCCGCCGCCACCGGTGGCCGTTGACCACCGGCTTCGCCGAGTTCGTCCTCACACGCCGGTCGGGCTCACACGCCGGTCGGGCTGAATCCGTCGGCCCGCTAGGCATGTGGGCGGGATCGGGGAAAGAACCCGCCCTTACCCCACCACCCTCCCGTTCAGCACCACCCGCCGCGGATTCCCCAGCACCCCCACGTCCTCCCGCGGATCGGCCCCGTACACCACCAGGTCCGCCGGCGCCCCTTCCACCAGGCCGGGGCGCCCCAGCCAGGCCCGCGCCCCCCACGTCGTCGCCGCCAGCGCGTCCAGTGCCGGGATCCCGGCGAGCCTCAGCTCGGCCACCTCGGCGGCGACGAGGCCGTGGGCCAGGGAGCCGCCCGCGTCCGTGCCCGCGTATACGGGCACCCCTGCGTCGTACGCGGCCCGCACGGTGTCGTAGCGCCGCTCGTGCAGCCGCCGCATGTGCCGCGACCACTTCGGGAACTTCGACTCGCCGCCGTCGGCCAGCTGCGGGAACGTCGCGATGTTCACCAGCGTGGGGACGATCGCGACGCCACGCTCGGCGAAGAGCGGGATCGTGTCCTCGGTGAGGCCGGTGGCGTGCTCGACGCAGTCGATGCCCGCCTCCACCAGGTCCCGCAGGGAATCCTCGGCGAAGCAGTGCGCCGTCACCCGCGCGCCCAGGCGGTGCGCCTCCGCGATCGCCGCCTCCACCTCCGCCCGGGGCCAGCACGCCGTCAGGTCGCCCGCGTCCCGGTCGATCCAGTCGCCGACCAGCTTGACCCAGCCGTCGCCGCGTCTCGCCTCCTGGGCGACGTACGCCACGAGGTCGGAGGGCTCGATCTCGTGGGCGTAGTTGCGGATGTAGCGGCGCGTGCGCGCGATGTGGCGGCCCGCCCGGATGATCTTCGGGAGGTCCTCGCGGTCGTCGATCCAGCGGGTGTCGGACGGGGAGCCCGCGTCGCGGATGAGAAGGGCGCCGATCTCGCGGTCGGTCAGCGCCTGCTTCTCGGCCGTGGCCGCGTCCACCGGGCCGTGCCCGTCGAGGCCCACGTGGCAGTGCGCGTCGACCAGGCCGGGGAGCGTCCAGCCGTCGATCGTGACGTCCGGCGCCGCCGCCGGGCGGTCGTACGTCACCCTGCCCCCGACCACCCACAATTCGTCCCGGACCTCGTCCGGGCCGACCAGCACCCGGCCCTTCACGTGCAGCACCGCGTGATCGCTGTGATCGCTCATGTGCAGCAGCTTAGGAGCCTGTCGGTACGCTCGGACCGGCAGCCCGAACGAACTCGTGAGCGAAGTGAGCAGCGAAGTGAGCAGTACCGTGACGACGCATCCTTTCCTTGACCTGGCCCCCTTGAGCGCCCGGCACTTCGCCTCCATCGAGGAGCGCGTCGCCGGGCTGCTCTCCACCTCGCAGGACGTCGTGATCATGCAGGGCGAGGCGCTGCTTCCCCTGGAGGGCTGCATCCGGGGTGCGGCGCGGCCCGGCACGACCGCCCTGAACGTCATCACCGGGCCCTACGGGCAGACGTTTGGAAACTGGCTGCGGGACTGCGGGGCGACCGTCGTCGATCTCGCCGTTCCCTTCCACACCGCGGTGACCGCCGAGCAGGTCCGCGAGGCGCTCGCCGCGCACCCCGAGATCGACTTCGTCTCGCTCGTCCATGCCGAGGCCGCGACCGGCAACACCAATCCGGTCGCCGAGATCGGTGAGGTCGTACGTGAGCACGGCGCCCTGTTCATGCTCGACGCCGTCGCCTCGGTGGCCGCCGAGCCGCTGCTGCCGGACGCGTGGGGCGTGGACCTGTGCGTGATCGGCGCGCAGAAGGCGATGGGCGGCCCCGCGGGCGTCTCGGCGGTCTCCGTGAGCGAGCGGGCCTGGACGCGGCTCGCCGCCAATCCGCAGGCGCCGCGCCACTCGTACCTCTCCCTCCTGGACTGGAAGGAGCGGTGGATCGACGGCGGGCGCAAGGCGCTGCTGCACGCCCCGGCCCAGCTGGAGATGCTCGCGCTCGAAGCGTGCGTGGAGCGCATCGAGGCGGAGGGGCTCGACGCGCTGACGGCGCGGCACGCCACCGCCGCCGCCGCGACCCGCTCGGGGGCGATCGCCCTGGGCGGCGGCCTCTCGCCGTACGTCCACGAGGCGGGGGACGCCGCTCCCGTCGCCACGACGCTGCGGGCCCCGGAGGGCGTCGACGCCTCGGTGCTCGTCGCCAAGGCGCTCGCGGCGGACCCGGTGCTTCCGCTGGTCGCCGGTGGCGGCGCGCTGGCCAAGGAGATGATCCGGGTGAACCACTACGGCCCGGACGCGACCCGTGGCGTCGTGCACGCCTCGCTCGCCGCCCTGGGCGCGGCGATGGGCGAGGCCGGTCTCGCAGTCGACCTCGAAGCGGCACGGCGTGCGGTGACGGCCGCCTGGCAGTAAGCGGGCCCCCGTCTGCCCGGCGGCCCGCGATTCATGCGGCTGCGGGCCGCACCAAGCTCACAGCGAACAGCCGACGTCCGGGTGCGTGTCCGTGGCAGCGTGAGCGCCATGCCCACGCTCCCCGACGGCCGCCCCGTTCCCGACCCGAGCGCCGATGAGCCCGCGATGCTGGCGGGCTGGCTCGATTTCCATCGCGGGACCCTCGAAGTCAAGTGTTCCGGGCTCGATGACGCACAGGCCCGTATCGCTTCGGTCCCGTCCTCGTCGTTGACCCTGCTCGGTCTTGTGCAGCATCTGGCCGAGGTGGAGCGGAACTGGTTCCAGCGCGTGCTCGCCGGGCAGGACGTGCCGACGGTCTACGAGGACCCCACGGGCTTCACCCTGGACCCGCAGTGGACCTTTGAGCAGGCACTGGCCGTGTGGCGGCGCGAGGTGGCGGTGAGCAGGAAGCTCTGCGAGGGACGGCCGCTGGACGGCGTCGGGCGGCTGAGCGAACGGGAGGCGGCCATGACGGGCGGCGCCGAGGTCAGCCTGCGCTGGATCCTGGTCCACCTCATCGAGGAGTACGCACGGCACAACGGTCACGCCGATCTCCTCAGGGAGGGAATCGACGGGGTGACGGGGCCGTAAATACTCTACGTAAATTCACGGACGCATTCTCACCGCTTCTTTATCCACTTTATCAGCACAGCTTCCCGTATTCTTCTGCCCGCTTTCCGGAGACCTAAACACTAAGGTTTCGTCAGGGTCGCGTCAGCACTAAGTCTCACAATTCGGACAGGCTTCGTGGGAGTTACGGTTCTGTGACGTACTCCACATCGCGCCCGAGATGTGCCCTATGACCCCATCAAATCAGGCCATATCGCAGGGGATTCCTGCGGGCGCGCACCCCCGCGTGATAACACATCGGGCGTACTTACGTAACCCCTCTCGCCGATGCAATTAAAGAAATTGCTCGGTAAATTCAATCCGCATGACCGCTGCACAAGCCGATCTACCGACCGACCTGCAAGCGAATTCCCTGGAAATGCCCGAGGGGTTGCGCCTCGACACCCCCGACGTCGCCGACGGCGCCGCAATCTGGCGGATCGCCCGCGACTCGAAGGTGTTGGACCTCAACTCCTCGTACAGCTACCTGCTGTGGTGTCGCGACTTCGCGGCGACCTCCGTGGTGGCCAGGGACGCGAACGGTGAGCCCGCCGGGTTCATCACCGGCTACATCCGGCCCGAGCGGCCGCGCACCCTGGTGGTCTGGCAGGTGGCCGTCGACCAGGCGCACCGAGGCCGTGGCCTCGCCGGTGCGCTGCTCGACGGGCTCACCGCCAAGGTCGCCGCCGACCGGGAGCTGGTCTCGGTCGAGACGACCATCACGCCGGACAACGCCCCGTCCGAGCGGCTCTTCACCTCGTACGCACAGCGCCACAGCGCGTCCGTCGAACGCACGGTGCTCTTCGACGCGGGGCTCTTCCCCGAAGAGGGGCACGAGCCCGAGGTCCTGTTCCTCATAGAGCCGATCAACGAGACCGGGAACGCCGCGCAGATCGAGCCGGTCGAGCCAGTCGGCTGAGTTCCGCCCTTCCCCCCATGCACCACCCGTCACCCCCCACCTCCCAAGTCTTTCCATCTCCCAGGAGATCTGCTGTGACCATCACCCAGCCCGACCTGAGCGTCTTCGAGACCCTGGAGTCGGAGGTGCGCAGCTACTGCCGCGGTTGGCCCACCATCTTCGACCGTGCGCAGGGCAGCCGCATGTTCGACGAGGACGGCCACTCGTACCTCGACTTCTTCGCCGGGGCCGGCTCGCTCAACTACGGCCACAACAACCCGGTCCTCAAACGCGCCCTGATCGACTACCTCGAGCGCGACAGCATCGTGCACGGTCTCGACATGTCGACGACCGCCAAGCGCGCGTTCCTCGAGTCGTTCCAGAACATCATCCTGCGCCCGCGCGACCTGCCGTACAAGGTCATGTTCCCGGGCCCGACGGGCACCAACGCGGTCGAGTCCGCGCTGAAGCTGGCCCGCAAGGTCAAGGGCCGCGAGTCGATCGTGTCGTTCACGAACGCCTTCCACGGCATGTCGCTCGGCTCCCTCGCGGTGACCGGCAACGCCTTCAAGCGCGCCGGCGCCGGCATCCCGCTGGTGCACGGCACGCCGATGCCCTTCGACCGCTACCTCGAAGGCACGACCCCCGACTTCGTCTGGTTCGAGCGTCTGCTCGAAGACCAGGGTTCCGGCCTGAACCAGCCCGCCGCCGTGATCGTCGAGACGGTGCAGGGCGAGGGCGGCATCAACGTCGCCCGCGCCGAGTGGCTGCGCAAGCTCGCCGACGTGTGCGAGCGCTGGGACATGCTGCTCATCGTCGACGACATCCAGATGGGCTGCGGCCGCACCGGCGCGTTCTTCTCCTTCGAGGAGGCGGGCATCACGCCGGACATCGTGACGGTGTCCAAGTCCATCAGCGGCTACGGCATGCCGATGGCGCTGACCCTGTTCAAGCCCGAGCTGGACATCTGGGAGCCGGGCGAGCACAACGGCACCTTCCGCGGCAACAACCCCGCCTTCGTCACGGCCGCCGCCGCCCTGGAGACCTACTGGTCCGACGGTCCGGCCATGGAGAAGCAGACCCGTGCCCGCGGCGAGCAGGTCGAGGAGGCGTTCAAGGCGATCGTCGACGAGAACCCGGGCGCCATCAAGGAGTACCGCGGTCGCGGGCTCGTCTGGGGCATGGAGTTCATCGACAAGTCGCGCGCGGGCGCCATCGCCAAGCGGGCCTTCGAACTCGGCCTGCTCATCGAGACGTCCGGCCCCGAGAGCGAGGTCGTCAAGCTCCTTCCGGCGCTGACGATCACCGCCGACGAGCTGGACGAAGGACTGCGCACGCTGGCCCGCGCGGTGCGCGAGACCGCCTGAGCGGCCCCCGCGCCGCGACGTCACCCCCGTAAGAGAAAAGGAACCGATTCACCGTGATCGTCCGTTCGTTCAAGGACATTGAAGGCACCGACCGGCATGTGAAGTCCGCGTCGGGCACCTGGGAGAGCAAGCGCATCGTCCTCGCCAAGGAGCGGGTGGGCTTCTCGGTCCACGAGACCATCCTGTACGCGGGTACGGAGACGTCGATGTGGTACGCCAACCACATCGAGGCCGTCGTGTGCACCAAGGGTGAGGCCGAGCTGACCGACGACACGACCGGCAAGAAGTACACGATCACGCCGGGGACCATGTACCTGCTCGACGGGCACGAGAAGCACACGATGCGGATCAAGGAGGACTTCCACTGCATCTGTGTCTTCAACCCGCCCGTCACCGGTCGTGAGGACCACGACGAGAATGGCGTGTACCCGCTGCTGACGGAGCCGGAACCGGCCTGAAAAACTAGCGGTGCCGGAGCCGGGGCATTCTCTGCCCCGGCTCCGCGCCGCAGGGCTGAAGCAACACGCCCCATGAATCTCCTCCGCCGCCCTCTTCCTCTGGGCGGCGGAGGTGTACATCCCGGAAAGGGCCGTACGAGAGGAGAGGCAGGCAACACCATGACCACCGCACCCGAACGCACCGCCGATCTGTACCCCACGCGAGGCGCCGAAGAGGTCCTCATCGAGCGCAAGGACCCCGTCGTGTGGTCCGAGCCGGGTACGCCGGGGCCCATCGTGGCCGACGAACTGGCGGGGTTCGAACGGGACGGATTCCTGGCGATCGACCAGCTCATCACGCCCGACGAGGTGAGCGTCTACCACGCCGAACTCGAGCGGTTGATCGACGACCCGACGATGCGGGCGGACGAGCGCTCCATCGTGGAGCCGCGCTCCCAGGAGATTCGCACCATCTTTGAGGTGCACAAAATGAGCGAGCTGTTCGCGAAGCTCGCCGCCGATCCGCGCGTGGTGGGTCGGGCCCGGCAGATCCTGGGTTCCGACGTGTACGTCCATCAGTCCCGGATCAACGTGAAGCCCGGTTTCGGTGCCTCGGGGTTCTACTGGCACTCGGACTTCGAGACCTGGCACGCCGAGGACGGCCTCGCGAACATGCGGACCGTATCGGTCTCCATCGCGCTCACCAAGAATCACGACACCAACGGCGGCCTCATGATCATGCCGGGGTCGCACAAGACGTTCCTCGGCTGTGAAGGTGCGACGCCGAAGGACAATTACAAGCGGTCCCTGCAGATGCAGGACGCGGGCATTCCCTCGGACGGGACGCTGACCCGCCTCGCCTCGGACTACGGCATCCGGCTCTTCACCGGCGAGGCAGGCTCCGCGACCTGGTTCGACTGCAATGCCATGCACGGTTCGGGGGACAACATCACGCCGTTCCCGCGCAGCAACGTCTTCATCGTGTTCAACAGTGTGGAGAACACGGCGGTGGAGCCGTTCGCGGCGCCGATCCGGCGGCCGGATTACATTGGGGCTCGGGACTTCACTCCGGTGAAGTAAGCAGTCTCGTACGCGAGTTGGCCCGGCACCTGGGGGTGCCGGGCCATGCTTGGTGCGGGGCGCTTCGTGGTTTTCGTTTCGGGTTACAGCGTCGGGTAGTCCGTGTAGCCCTTTTCCGTGCCGCCGAAGTACGTTGCCCTCTCAGGTGTGTTGTACGGGCCTTCGGCCTTGAGGCGGGCCGGCAGGTCGGGGTTGGCCAGGAACAGCGCGCCGTACGCGACGACGTCCGCGGTGCCGTCCGCCACCAGGGCGAGGGCTTCGGGGCCGGTGGGGCCCTCGGTGGCGGGGTTCAGGATGAAGGTTCCGCCGAAGGCGCCGCGCAGGGTGGTCACCAGGTCGCGGATCTCGCCCACCTCCATGATGTGCAGGTACGCCACGTCCAGCGCGTTCAGCTCCTTCACCAGGGAGGTGTACGTCTCTTCGAGGCCGGCCTCGGGCTCCGAGATGCTGTTGACGGCGTTGCCGGGCGAGAGGCGCAGGCCGGTACGGGCGGCGCCGATCTCGGCCGCGACCGCCCGCACGGCTTCGACCGCGAAGCGGATGCGGTTCTCCGGGGTTCCGCCCCATTCGTCGGTGCGGCGGTTGGAGCCGGGCGCCAGGAACTGGTGGATCAAGTAGCCGTTGGCGCCGTGCAGTTCGACTCCGTCGAAGCCCGCGTCGATCGCGTTGCGGGCCGCGGTCGCGAAGTCGTCGATGGTGGCGCGGATCTCTTCGCCGGTCAGTTCGCGGGGCGTGACGAAGTCCTTGGGGCCCTCGGCCGTGTACACCTGTCCCTCGGCGGCGACGGCCGAGGGGGCGACGTTCACCAGGCCTTCGGGGAGCAGGGAGGGGTGGCCGATGCGGCCCGCGTGCATGATCTGGGCGAAGATGCGGCCGCCGGCGGCGTGGACGGCGGACGTGACCTTGCGCCAGGAAGCGATCTGCTCCTCGGAGTGCAGGCCCGGGGTGTCCGGATAGCCCTGGCCTACGACCGAGGGCTGGATGCCCTCCGTGATGATCAGGCCCGCGGAGGCGCGCTGGGCGTAGTACTCGGCGGTGAGGTCCGTGACGGTGGCGCCGGTGCCTGCGCGGCTTCGGGTCATGGGGGACATGGCTATGCGGTTGCTGAGGGGTGTGCCGGAGAGGTCCAGGGGGTCGAAGGCGGTGGTCATCGGGGCTGGCTCCTGGGGATGCGTCGTGGGTGTAATTGGTCGGCCAATTACCTGAACCGAGCGTCACCGCAACTCATTCCTTGGTCGGCCAAGTTAATCTGGTGGGACTGGACCGCGACCCGCTACCGCCCCTCAGGAGCACCGATGAAAGCCCCGTCCGAACCCGCCTGTACCGAGCTCCCCACCGCGAAGCGGCGGGGGCCTGTCAGCCACGCCGTGAGCCGGGTCGCCCGGCTGCACCGGAACGCGGCGGGCAAGGTGCTGAAGAAGGTCGGGCTCTACCCCGGCCAGGAGTTCGTGATGATGTACCTGTGGGAGGCGGGGCCCGCGCGCCAGTCGGAGATCATCAAGGCGGTCGGCCTGGATCCGTCGACGGTCACGGTGATGCTGCAGCGCCTTGAGCAGGCCGGACACGTGCTGCGGCGCCCGGATCCGGAGGATCGGCGCGCGGTCCTCGTGGAGGCGACTGACGCGAGTTGCGGGTTGCTGACGGAGGTGGAGCTGGCTTGGGGGGAGCTGGAGGAGCAGACGTTGGCGGGGCTTGGTGAGGGGGATCGGGCGGAGCTGGTGCGGTTGCTGGGGCGGGTTGAGGCGAATTTGTGCGGGGAGGGCGTGGAGCGCTAGCCGCAAGCTGGGGGCTGCTGCGGGCTGCGGGGCTGCTTCGTCCTGGGGGCGGGGCCGCGCCGGTATGTCCGTCCTCGCCATCGTCCGGTGGCCGCTTTGGTGCTTCGGCTGGGGAGTGAAAGGAACCGTGCTCCGGGCGGAAATACCGGCACGTCCCCTCGGGTGCGATGCCGACCGCGGGTGCGTTGGGGCCGGTCTCCAACGGCTAGAGACTCGCCCTGCAGATGCGTTGGGGACCGCCTCCCAAGGCTAGAGAGCTCATCCCGCAGGCGCGTTGGGGACCCGCCTCCCACGGCCAGGGAGCTCGCTTTACAGGCGCGTTGCGGGCCGCCCCGCCATCGCTAGGGAGCTCGTCCCGCCTATGTGTACGCCCCCGCCCACCCCCGGTGGTTGCCCGCCCGCCCACCCCTCTCGTTCCAATCCCCTGGCGCTGCGGGGTAATCGGGTGGGTGGGCGGGAAATGTTTGTTCGTGGTGTTGGGTGCGGGTGGGAGTTAGAGCCAGGCCAAGGATGAGGCTCGGGTCAGGATGTGGGCCGCGGCTGAATTGTCGCCGGAGACTCCCCGAGGGACCGTTGCGGGGTCCACCCTGCCGCCCATCAGGAGGCAGAAGTCCACGGGGTCCAGGACGAGCTCCGCGCTCACCGGGGCCGCCCCTTCGCCCAGGATCCACGTCACCTCGCCCCCCTCCCCCGCAACCGTCAGCGCGACGTCCGGCGCCTTTGAGCCCAGGGCCAGTTCCAGGATCCGTACGGCCAGCCGCACCAGTTGCCACAGGTGAGGAGTGCGGGGTGCGGGGACCGGCAGGTCCAAGGCCCTGCCGATGTCGTCCGTGTGCACCCACGCCTCGAAGGCCCGCACCAGGAAGTGGTCCGTGACCGGAAGCCTCGCGCCCATCAACTTCGTGGTCCGTCCCGCCAGTTCGGGGTCGTGCGCCTCCGGGGAAGCGAGGAGCGCGGTCGCCTGGGCCCGCCAGGACGCGACCGTCTCCGCCGGGCTGCGGCCCCGCTCACGGGCCAGGACCTCCTCCGTACGCGTCGCCCATGCCTCGCGCCACGGCGTACCGTCCACGCCGTCGCACACCGAAGGCTCCCGCAGGCCGAGGCGCACCGCCAGCGGCTGGTCCGCCGCCAGCAGATGCGCGACCGTGTCGTGGACGTCCCAGTCGTGCACGACCGGAGTGCTCCAGGACCCGTCCAACTCCCCCAGGAGCGCCTGGAGTCCGGCCACGGCAGCGGCGTACGGAGCGGCGTGCGGAGCCGTGCGGGAAGCCGCGGGGCGGGTGCGCAGGGCCAGGGCGAGGCCCCGGTCGGCGGGGGCGGGTCCGGCGTCCGTGAAGGGCGGACCGTCCAGGTGCCGCACCGTCGCCCGCAGGCGCCCCGCCTCCACCGCGCACCGGTCGCAGTCGGCCAGATGCGGATCGACCGTCAGCTCGTCGCCCGGCATGAGCGCGCCGACGGCCCAGGCCCCTAGAAGCTCACGTACGGCTTCGTGATCCGTGGTCATCACGCGCCTCTTTCGCCTGGAGCGTCGGCAAGTGCCGGTGGGTCGGATGAGTCGGGTGGGTCCGCCAGGGCCTCTGCCAGCCTGCGCAGGGCCGCCCGTAATCGGGTTTTCGCCGTGCCTTCGGGGATGCCCAGTTCCACCGCCGCCTGGCGGTACGTGCAGCCCGCGAAGTACGCCAGGTGCACCACCTGGCGCTGTGGGAGCGGGAGTCTGGCCAGCGCCGAGTGCAGGAGCAGGGATCGTTCTCGTGCCATGACCACGTCTTCCGGGGGCGGATCCGGGGTGGGGATCGTGTGCAGCGTCGTGTCGTCGGCATGGGCCGCCTTGCGGTGGCGCTCCTCCCCGCGTACCCAGTCCACCGCCCGCCGATGCGCCAGCATGCAGAGCCAGGTCCGCAGGCTGCCCCGCCGCGCGTCGAACGCGTAGGGCCTGGACCAGAGATGGGCGAAGACCTCCTGGGCCACATCCTCCGCGGCGGCGGGGCTACGGGTGACGCGTCCCGCGACGCGGTGGACCAGGGCGCCGTACGTGTCGTAGACCTCGGCGAGAGCCGTCTCATCGCCGTACACCAGGCGTTGGTGCAGGTCGGTGTCCTGACAGGACTGCTGAGCCACTGACACCACCGCCTCGTGAGGCCACCCCGTCCTGCCTTCCTAGCGCCCCGCCGCCCGACGCGCCAGGGTTCAGCCGGAGAGCACGTCGAGGATCCGGTCCACGTCCGCCTCCGTGTTGTACAGATGGAACGAGGCTCGCAGGTGCCCCGCCCGTGCGGAGGCGATGATCCCCGCCCGGCTCAACCCGGGCTCCCTGTCGGCGAGTCCGGGCACGGAGACGATGGGGGACGCGCCCGGCACCGGCTCGTGGCCGAGCGATGCGAGCCCCGCGCGGTAGCGGGCCGCCAGCGCCGTGTCGTGGGCGTGGACCGCTTCGATGCCGGTCTCCTCCAGGTACGCAAGGGACACCGCCGCGCCGTGGTAGGAGAGGAAGGCGGGGGGTTCGTCGAAGCGGCGGGCGTCGGGGGCCAGTTCCGAGAGCGGGCCGTATGTGGAGTTCCAGCCGTCCGCCGACGCCAGCCAGCCGCCGTGCAGCGGGACCAGGGTCTCCTGCGCCTCCTCGCGCACGGTCAGGAACGACGTGCCGCGCGGGCAGAGCAGCCACTTGAAGGCGCCGGTGACGGTGTAGTCGTACAGACCCGCGTCGAAGGGCTGCCAGCCCGCGGCATGCGTGGCGTCGTTGAGGGTGCGGGCTCCGTGGGCGGCGGCGGCCTCGCGTACCGCCGTGTCGTCGGCGAGTCGCCCGTCGGCCGACTGGACGGCGGAGTACACGACGAGGGACGTGGTGGGGCGGACCGCTTCGGCGAGGTCCTCGAGGGGTGCGTAGCGGATCTTGAGGTCGCCGCGCACCACGAAGGGGTTGATGATCGAGCTGAAGTCCCCCTCGGGGAAGAGGACTTCGGAGCCGGGCCGCTGGGCCGCGGCGATCAGTCCGGCGTGGACGGCGACCGATCCGCCGTGGGCCACGCGCGCGTGCGCCACGCCCACGAGCCGTGCGAAGGACTCGCGGGCGGCCTGCACGATCCCGAAGTCGCCCGCGCCGCCGCGTCTGCCCGCGCCGTTCTCGGCCGCGAGGCCCTGGATGGCCTCGACGGCTCGGGCGGGCAGCAGGCCGCAGCTCGCCGTGTTCAGATACGTCGACGTGGGCGCGAACTCGGCGCCGTTGATGATCCCCATGGGATCAACTCTCGCGCCCCTTCGCACCCACGTCCATCGCCGATGTGTGGAAGTGACCGGTCAGCGGTGCTTACGCGTCGCCGGCGGACTGCGGGACCGCGCAGCCGTCAGGACCGCAGGCGTCGCCGTCCGCGAGGGTGGTGAGGGGCGAGCGGCTGCCCCACGCCTGCTCCAGGGCCTGCGCGAAGACGTCGGCGGGCTGGGCGCCGGAGACGCCGAACTTGCGGTCGAGGACGAAGAACGGCACGCCGTTCGCGCCGAGCTCGGCGGCCTCGCGCTCGTCGGTGCGGACGTCGTCGGCGTAACGGGAGGAGTCGGCGAGGACCGCGCGGGCGTCGTCCGCGTCGAGACCGGCCGCCGCCGCCAGCTCCACGAGCCGCTCGTCGTCGTCGAAGACGGAGCGCTCCTCGGCGAAGTTGGCGCGGTAGAGGAGCCCGATCAGCTCGTCCTGCCTGCCCTGCTCCTTGGCGAAGTGCAGGAGGCGGTGCATGTCGAAGGTGCTGCCGTGGTCGCGGCCCTCGGTGAGGTAGTCGAGGCCTTCGGACGAGGCGTTCACGCCGAGGTTGCGCTCGGCCTCCTGGGCCTGCTCCTCGCTCATGCCGTACTTCTTGGCGAGCATCGGGATCACGAGCCCGCTGTCGCCCTTGGCGCGCGAGGGGTCGAGCTCGAAGGAGCGGTGCACCACCTCGACGTCGTCGCGGTGCGGGAAGGCGGCGAGTGCCTTCTCGAAGCGGGCCTTGCCCACGTAGCACCAGGGGCAGGCGATGTCGCTCCAGATCTCGACGCGCATGTGACTAGCTCTCTTCAGGTCGGACGGTAGTGCGGAGGATCCCTCCGGTCAGTCGGAGAACGTACGACCCGGCCCGCTCATTCCCCGGCCGGCACGGTCAGCCGCATCCGCAGGTGCGTGCCCGCGCCCTCGCCCGGCTCCGCGGGCCGCCAGCCGTGGCGGGCGTAGAAGGCCTGGGCGCGGTGGTTCTCCCGGTGGACGTCCAGGGTGGCCGCCCTGATGCCGTCGGCCCGCCACTCCTCCACACAGGCGGCGTGCAGGGCCGTGCCCACTCCCGCGCGCCAGTGCTCGGGGTCCACGTGGAACTGGAAGAGCGCCACGGTGTCCGCCGCCTCGCCCTCGGGCGTACGGAAGGACGCGACGCCCACGATCCGGCCCGCGCGGACCGCGCACAGCACGTGCCCGTTGCGGCGCTCGACGGCGCCCCGCCACGTCGCCGTGGCGTCCACGCCGCTGTCCGGCAGCCCCTCGGGGTAGTACGTGGCGCGGGCGCGGGCGTGCAGGGCCGCGAGGGCCGGGGCGTCGGCGGTGAGGGCGGTGCGTATGACGGTCGGCATCACGGTCCGCCTCGGCGTGGGGAGAATCGTTTCGGGCTGCGTCGTTTCGGGGAGCGGCGGCTCGGGGGGCGTCGTCTCGGGGCGGGCTGAGTGGATCACGCTGCGATAGACGTGTTCCGGGCGCCGTGAGTTCCGAGAGTTCCCAGGCGGCTGAACTGGGCCCGGTAGGCGCTCGGCGTGAGCCCGGTGCGGCGCACCAGGTGGCCGCGGAGCGAGTCGGCGGTGCCGAGGCCGCAGGCCTGCGCCACCTGGTCCATGGCGAGCGACGTCGTCTCCAGGAGCTCCTTGGCCCGCTCGATGCGCTGGTGGAGCAGCCACTGCAGCGGGCTCACCCCGCTCTCGGCGTGGAAGCGCCGGGTGAGGGTGCGCACGCTGACGCCCGCCTGCCGGGCGAGGTCGGTGAGCGTGAGCGGCTCGTCGAGGTGGCGCATGGCCCAGCCCCGGGTGTCGGCGCAGGCGTTGCCGCGCTCGGGCGGGAGCGGGGTCTGGGTGAACTGGGTCTGGCCGCCGGGGCGTACGGGGGCGACGAGGGCGGCTCTGGCCACTTCGTTGGCGACGGCCGCTCCGTAGTCGGTGCGGATGATGTGCAGGCACAGGTCGATCCCGGCGGCGTATCCGGAGGACGTCATGACCTGCCCGTCCTCCACGTAGAGGACGTCTCCCTTGAGGTCGAGCGCCGGATAGCGGCTGCGCAGCTCGTCGGCGAGCTCCCAGTACGTGGTCGCGCTGCGTCCGTCGAGCAGTCCCGCCTCGGCGAGCACGAAGGCGCCGCTGCAGATGGAGGCGATGCGCCGGCCCGCGTCGGCGGCCTCCCGGACGGCGGCGACGGTCCGCGGGTCGGGTTCGTAGCGGTGTCCGGTGCCCGCGACCAGGAGGGTGTCGGCCTCGCGCAGGGCGTCGAGCCCGTGCTCCACGTGGAGGCTGAGCCCGCCGGTGGTGGCGACGGGGCCGGGCTGCGGGGTGCAGACGACCACCTCGTAGCCGGGTCCGCCCGCCACCTCGACCTTCCCGAAGAGCATCTCGGGGATCGCGAGATTGAACATCGACACGGGTGAGGGCGCGATGACGGCGACCCGGTGGGGGCGCTGGGGCTGGTCGGGCCGACGGGCGGGCTTCGGGCGGGGCATGGCCAGAACCTCCGGAGGTATGGCATTCAGGCCACTACTGTAACCGCGCCGCCGTCAGCAGACTCATGGACATGGCAACGAACGACCTCCTCGAAGACTCCCGCGCGGCAGGGCACTTGACCCGGCCTGCTCCCGCTCCGGCACCCGGCGGGCGCCGCGCCTCCCCCGGCCTCACGCTCACCGCCGCCATGCTCGGCTTCGCCCTGATCACGCTCGACGCCTCCGTGGTGAACGTGGCGCTGCCCGCGATCGGCGACTCCCTGGGCGGCGGCATGTCCGGGCTCCAGTGGGTCGTCGACGCCTACACCCTCGCCTTCGCCGCCCTGATGCTCTCCACCGGCGCGCTCTCCGACCGGATCGGCGCGACCCGGGCGTACGCCGTCGGCATCACGGTGTTCACGGCCGCCTCGGTGGCGTGCGGCCTCGCGCCGTCCCTGCCCGTGCTGATCGGGGCGCGGGTGGTGCAGGGCATGGCGGCAGCGGTGGTCCTGCCCGCCTCGCTCTCCCTCGTGCGCCAGGCCTACGCGGACGCGGCCAAGCGGGCGCGCGCCGTGGCGATGTGGGCGGCGGGCGGATCGGTGGCGGTGGCGCTCGGCCCGGTCGCGGGCGGCGCGCTGACCACCGCGTGGGACTGGAGCGGCATCTTCTTCATCAACGTCCCGCTGGGCGCGGTGGCTCTGGTCCTGCTGCTGCGGGCTCCGCGCTCGCAGCGGCGGCCCGCGCCGCTCGACGTACCGGGGCAGGTGCTCGCGGTCCTGACGCTGACGGCCGTGACCTTCGCCGTCATCGAGGGCGGTACGACGGGTCTGCTCGCCCTGGTGGTGGCGGTGGCGGCGGGTGTGGCGTTCTGGCGGACGGAGGCGCGGCAGGCGCATCCGGTGGTGCCGCCGGGCCTCTTCCGCGACCGGACGGTGGCGATCACGGTGGCGGCCGGGGCCGCGTGCAGTGTCGCCTTCTACGGTCTCGTCTTCGTCTTCAGCCTCTTCTTCCAGGAGGTGCAGGGGCGTTCGGCGCTGTGGGCCGGGCTGATGTTCCTGCCGATGACGGGGCTCATCGCGGTGACGAACGTCTTCGCGGGGAAGCTGGCGGCGCGGGTGGGGCCGCGGACGCCGATGCTGGCGGGGCAGTCGCTGGCCGTACTGGGACTGCTGGCCCTGCTGTTCACGGACGCCTCTACGCCCGCGCTCGGCCTCGCGTTCCTGATGGTGCCGCTGGCTCTGGGGTGCGCGCTGACGATTCCGCCGCTCACCGCGGCGATGATGGAAGCGGTGCCTGCCGACCGGGCGGGTCTTGCCGCTGGAGTCCTCAACTCGGCCCGGCAGGTGGCCGGGGGACTGGGGATCGCGGCCTTCGGGGGGCTGGTGGCCGGGGACTTCGTCTCCGGGATGCGGGTGAGTCTGCTGATCTCGGCGGGGCTGCTTGCGGCTTCGGGGGTGGCGACGCTGGGGCTGCGGCGGGGGCGGTGACTCTCCCCGCCCCCGCCCCTTCCCGAGAACCCGGCTCCGCCGAGTTCGTCCTCGAACGCCGGACGGCCTGAAAGCCGGACGGCCTGAAGGTCAGCCCCGCCGGTGACTAAGAACCGTCCCTCAGGCCCCGGGGCCAGTTCGGGCGGAACTCGATGTCCTCGTACGTCACCACGCACCCCTCCCCCACCGGGGACTGCGCCATGAAGCCCACCAGTGCCGCGCCCGCCGTCTCCTCCTCGCCCAGGGAGAAGATCCGGACGAACGTCCAGTGCTTCCCGTCCTGGGAGGCGTGGAAGGCGAAGGCCGAGCCCGTGCGGCTTATCCGGAGCCAGACGCTGCTGCCGTCCACCACGAAGGCGTTCGAGTCGTCGGAGCGGCCGCGGGTGACGACCGTGCAGACCGTCGCCTCGTCCGGCGACCGCTCCAGGCAGAGCTTCGCCCACTCCCGGTCGCCCACGTGCAGGTACAGCACGCCCGCGTCGAACGCCGCCGCGAAACCGACCGTCACCCGCGCGATCAGCTGGAAGTCGCCTTCGGGCGCGCCGAGGAGACGCGGCGCGTCCGACGCGGGGTCCAGCGCCTCGCCCGTCGGCGGCACGAAGCGGTCCTGCCGGGAGCCCGCCCAGCCGGTGAGCGCGCCGTCCTCGTACGACCAGTTGCCGTCGGGGCCGTACGTGCGCAGGTCGAAGGGCAGTTCGGGGATAGTGACGTCCATGGGCGTCAGTGTTCCAGGCGCCCTTCGTAGCGACGCGGCAGCCCCAGCGGATTGTCGTCCCGCAGCTCGGGCGGGAGCAGCGCGGCAGGCGTGTTCTGGTAGGCGACAGGACGCAGCCAGCGCTCGATCGCCGTACCGCCCACGGAGGTGGAGGTGGACGTCGTCGCGGGGTACGGACCGCCGTGGTGCTGCGCGGGCGCCACCGCGACCCCGGTCGGCCACCCGTTGACCAGCACGCGTCCGGCCAGCGGCGTGAGCTCGGCGAGCAGCGCGGCGCCGCCGCCCTCGCCCGCGGCCTCCTCGGCCGACAGCTGCACCGTGGCCGTGAGGTTGCCGGGGAGCCGGGTGAGCACGGAGGTGATCTCCGCCTCGTTCTCATAGCGCGCGACGACCGTCACCGGACCGAAGCACTCTTCAAGGAGCAGGTCGTGCTCGCCCTCCTGGGCGAGGGTCGCCGCGAGGACCGTCAGGAAGCCCGCGCTCACCGTGTGCTCGCCGCCCGCGCCGGGCGTCACCGGCGCGTCCACGTCCGGCAGTTCGCCGCGCTCGCGCACGCCCGCCACGAAGTTGTCCCGCATCCGGTGGTCGAGGAGCACCCCGGCCTCGGTGTCGCTGACCGCTTCCGTGAGGGACTTCACGAACCGGTCGCCGCCCGCGCCCGCCGGCGCGAAGACCAGGCCCGGCTTGACGCAGAACTGGCCGACGCCGAGCGTCATCGAGCCCGCGAGGCCCGCGCCGATCTCCTCCGCGCGCTCGGCCGCCGCGGCCTCGGTCACGACGACCGGGTTGAGGGAGCCGAGCTCGCCGTGGAAGGGGATCGGTACGGGACGGGCCGCCGCCGCGTCGAAGAGGGCGCGGCCACCGCGGATCGAGCCGGTGAAGCCCGCGCCGGAGACGAGCGGGTGCCTGACCAGTTCCACGCCCGCGTCGAAGCCGTGCACGAGGCCGACGACGCCTTCGGGGACGCCGTGCAGGGCCGCGGCCCGCCGCAGCGTCGCCGCCACCAGCTCGGAGGTGGCCGGGTGGTCCGGGTGCGCCTTGACGACCACGGGGCAGCCCGCGGCGAGCGCGCTCGCGGTGTCGCCGCCGGGGACGGAGAAGGCGAAGGGGAAGTTGGACGCGGAGTAGACGGCCACGACGCCCAGCGGGATCTTGTAGCGCCGCAGGTCCGGGATGGGCGGCGTGGCGCTGCTGTCGGGGTGGTCGATGACGACGCCGAGGAAGCCGCCCTCGTCGACGACGTCCGCGAAGGCCCGCAATTGGTAGCAGGTGCGGGCCAGTTCACCGGTGAGCCGGACGGGGCCGAGCGCGGTCTCCGCGTCCGCGGCCTCCACCAGGTGTTCTTTCGCCCCGTCGAGCAGTTCGGCCGCGGAGCGCAGGAAGGCCGCGCGTACGGTGCGGTCGGCGAGGGCGGCCTGGGCGGACAGGGCGGCGCGTACCGCTTGGTCCACCTCCTGGACCGTGGCTTCTACCGCGACCTGTTCGCGCTGCTTCCCGGTTCGGGGGTCGACACTCCAGACTGGTGCTGCTGCCACCGCGGGCTCCTCAAGAGGTGATGCCACAGATGTGCTTACAGATGTGCTGCCACCCACCTGGGCTGTTCGATATGCTGAACGCTGTCTCCGATGATGAATAGCGGAGACTTCGGAGACTATTTCTCGTCGAACTAAGGGGTCAAGGGCGATGTCGGCTGGCGAGACTGGCGGGGCACAGGTCAAGTCCGCGGTGCGGACGGTGGAGTTGCTCGAATACTTCGCGGGCCGCCCCGGAATGCACTCTCTGGCCTCCGTCCAGGAAGCCGTCGGTTACCCCAAGTCCAGCCTCTACATGCTCCTTCGTACGCTGGTGGATCTTGGCTGGGTGGAGACGGACGCGACGGGCACGCGGTACGGGATCGGGGTACGGGCCCTGCTGGTCGGCACCTCGTACATCGACGGCGACGAGGTCGTGGCGGCGGCGCGGCCCACGCTCGACCGCCTCTCGGACGACACCACGGAGACGATCCACCTCGCGCGGCTCGACGGCACGAACGTCGTGTACCTCGCCACGCGGCAGTCGCAGCACTACCTGCGCCCCTTCACCCGGGTCGGCCGCCGCCTCCCCGCGCACTCCACGTCCCTGGGCAAGGCGCTGCTCGCCACCCACACCGACGAGCAGGTCCGCAAGATGCTCCCGGAGACGCTGCCCGCGCTGACCGAGCACACGATCACCGACCGCGAGAAGCTGATCGAGGAGCTGCGCACGGTCCGCGAGCAGGGCTTCGCCGTGGACCGCGAGGAGAACACGCTGGGCCTGCGCTGCTTCGGCGTCGCGATCCCGTACCGCACGCCCGCGCGTGACGCGATCAGCTGCTCCGTGCCGGTGGCGCGGCTGACACCCGCGCACGAGCAGATGGTGAAGGACGCGCTGTTCGACGCGCGGGACCGGCTGACGCTGGCGACTCGTAGGCTCTGAACCATGGTGAACATGAGCATGGACGTCGTGCTGCGCCCGGTCCACGACAGTGATCTCCCGGTCTTCTACCGGCAGATGAACGACCCCGAGTCGAACCGCGTCGCCGCGTTCACCTCGCCCAAGACGGCGGACTGGACGCTCTTCGAAGCCCACTGGAAGGGGCTTCGGGAGTCGGCCACGGTCGACGTGCGCACGGTCCTCGCCGACGGGGACGTGGTGGGGAGCGCGGCGGTGTACGGGGAGCCGGGCGAGCGGGAAGTGACGTACTGGATCGACCGCTACTACTGGGGCCGCGGGCTGGCCACGGCTGCCCTGCGGGCGCTCCTCGCGGAGGTGCGGGAGCGCCCGCTGCACGCACGGGCGGCTGCGGACAACGTGGGGTCCCTGCGGGTGCTGGAGAAGTGCGGGTTCCGGGTGACTGCGCGGGAGAGCGGGTTCGCGCATGCGCGCGGGGCGGAGATCGCCGAGGACGTTCTCGTGCTGGAGGGATGAGGTCGCGGAGCCCCGCGTGCAAGCTTCCGCGGCAGTCATGACCGTCCTGACGGCCCTGTTCGGGCGGCGGGCGCGGCGCCGGTGGATCCATCTGATCCTCGGTGGCGCGCTCGCCATGCCGTACGTCTTCGTGGGCTCCGTCATCGTCGGGCCGCTGCTCGGCGACGACAACGTGTTCGGCTCGATCACCGCCCAACTCGGCGCGTTCACCGTGGGGTTGCCGCTCGCGGCGATCACCGCGCTCTTCCCGCTCACGCGGCCCATGTCGGTGGCCGCCGTGCGCGCGCTGTGCGACGTGCCGGGCGACGTGTTCGCCGACGGGCCCGCACGGTCCCGGCAGGCGCGCGGGCGCACCGTCGCGTGGTTCACGCTGCACCTCGGGTTCGGCGGGATCATCAGCGGAATGTCCCTCGCGCTGCCGCCCTTCGCGGCGGTGCTCGTCGCCCTGCCGTTCGCCCCCGCGCTGCGGGACAGCCGGGCCGGGGCGCCCGCGGTCCTGGACGAGGGCTGGATGCTGGCGCTCTGCCCGGTCATCGGGGTCCTCTCCCTCACCGCGCTCGCGGCGTGCGCCGCGGCGGCCGGGGGCCTGCTCGCGCGCTGGGCGCCCGCGCTCCTGGGGCCCTCGCCCGCCGACCGGCTCGCGGCGGCCGAGCAGCGCGCCGCCGACCTCGCCGTACGCAACCGGCTCGCCCGGGAGCTGCACGACTCGGTGGGCCACGCCCTGAGCGCCGTCACGCTCCAGGCGAGCGCCGCCCGCAGGGTCCTCGACCGCGACCCGGAGTTCGTCCGCGAGGCGCTGGCCGCCATCGAGGAGACGACCCGGCGCACGGTGGGCGAACTCGACGCGGTTCTCGGCGTGTTGAGGGAGGGCGGCGACGGACGGGCGAGTCCGACCGCCCCGGCCCCCACCCTCTCCGCCGACCTGGACGGCCTTCTCAAGCGCACCCGCGCGGGCGGCCTTCGTGTGCGGGCCACGGTCGAGCTCGGCCCCGAGGGCCCGGACGCCCTGCCCCCGATGGTGTCCCGCGAGGCCTATCGCATCGTCCAGGAGGGCCTGAGCAACGCCCTGCGGCACGCGGGCCCCGGCGCCCCGGTGACCCTGCGCATCGCCCTGGACGGCACCGACCTGGAGATCCTCGCGGAGAACCCGCTGCCCCGCACCGCCCCCGCGTCCCGCCCCGGCGGCGGCCACGGCCTGCGCGGCATCACCGACCGGGCCAGGCTCCTGGGCGGCGCCGTGCGGGCAGGTCCCGCCGACGGGGTGTGGCGCGTGCACGTACGCCTCCCCCTGAAGGGGCCCGCCACGGCCACGGACCCGAAGGGCCCCGCACCCGCATGACCACCGACCCGAAGGAATCCCTGCCCCCATGACCGAGACAGCCGCCGCCCCCATCCGCATCGTCCTCGCCGACGACGAACGCATGGTGCGCACCGCCCTGCGCGCGATCCTCTCCGCCGAGCCCGACCTGGAGGTCGTCGGCGAGGCGGCGAGCGGCGCGGAGGCGGTGTCCGTCGTGCGCGAGCTGACGCCCGACGTGGTGCTCATGGACGTACGCATGCCGGAGATCGACGGCATCCAAGCCACCGAGCAGATCCTGCGGACGCACGCCGACCCGCCGCGCATCGTGGTCGTGACGACCTTCGAGAACGACTCCTACGTGTACGAGGCGCTGCGCGCCGGGGCCTCTGGGTTCCTGCTCAAGCGGGCCGACGCGGACTCGCTCGTCCAGGCGGTGCGGCTCGTCGCGCGCAGCGACTCGCTGCTCTTCCCTGCGGCGGTGCGCGCCCTGGCCGCCGAGCACGCGCGCGCGAAGCCCGCGGCCCCGGCCTGGGTGGGCAGGCTGACGGGGCGCGAGAGCGAGGTGCTGAAGTTGATGGCGGCGGGCCTGACCAACGCGGAGATCGCGGGGCGGATGGGTGTGGGACCGGCGACGGTGAAGACGCACGTGGCCTCGGTGCTCGCCAAGACGGGGGCGCGGGACCGTACGCAGGCGGTGATCGCGGCGTACGAGGCGGGCTTCATGAACCCCGCGTGAGCCCGGCATCACCGGCGGTCCCACAGTATGAGGAATCTCTAAGAAACCCGGCAGAACGGAACGAATACATCCGGGCCGCTCGTCCTTTCCAGGGATGAACAAGACGATCAGGCAGGCCTCGGTCTTCACGCTGCTGCTCGTGGTCGCCCTCCTGGTGCGGGCGACGTGGGTGCAGTTCTACGACTCGAAGGCTCTCGCGGACGACAAGCTGAACCGGCGCAACGTGATCGAGCAGTACGCGAACCCGCTGGGCAACATCATCGTGGGCGGTGACGCGGTCACCGGCTCCGAGCGGACGAAGGGCGGCGACCTCGCGTACAAGCGCACCTACAAGGACGGCGATCTGTACTCGGCCGTCACGGGCTACAGCTCGCAGGTGTACGGAGCGACGCAGGTCGAGGGCATCTACAAGGACGTTCTCGACGGCACCGACAACCGGCTGAAGAACCCGCTGGACACGGTCACCAACAAGCGCTCCGACCCGGGTGACGTGGTCACGACGATCGACCCGGCGGTGCAGAAGGCCGCGTACAAGTCGCTCGGCGACAAGAAGGGCGCGGCGGTCGCCGTCGACCCGAAGTCGGGCAAGATCCTGGGGATGGTGTCGACTCCCTCGTACGACCCCTCGGACATCAGCGGTTCCACGGACTCCAAGGAGTGGTCGGCGCTCCTGAAGGACAAGGAGAAGCCGCTGGTCAACCGCGCGCTGCGGCAGCCGCTGCCGCCCGGTTCGACGTTCAAGCTGGTCGTCGCGGCGGCGGCCCTGGAGGACGGGCTCTACGGCTCGGCGGACAGCAAGACCCACAGCCCGAACCCGTACATGCTGCCCGGCACGACCACCCCGCTGAAGAACGAGAGCGCCTCCGCGCCCTGCGAGGACGCGACGATCCGTACGGCCCTTCAGTACTCGTGCAACAACGTCTTCGGGAAGATGGCCGTCGACCTGGGCCAGGACAAGGTCAAGTCGATGGCCGAGAAGATGGGCTTCAACACGGACAAGCTGGACGTGCCGGTGCGCGCGTCCGAGAGCGTGTACCCCTCGGACATGGACAAGGCCCAGACGGCGCTCACCGGCATCGGCCAGTTCGACGTGACGGCGACGCCGCTGCAGATGTCGATGGTCACCGGGGCGATCGCCAACGGGGGCGAGCTGGTGTCGCCGCACATGGTGTCCCAGATCACCGATTCGGGCGGCGACGTCCTGCAGTCCTTCGACGACGCGGATTCCGAGCGGGTGATGAGCCAGGACACGGCGAGTCAGCTGCAGTCGGCGATGGAGACGGTCGTCGAGAAGGGCACCGGCACGAACGCGCGGATCAGCGGCGCGGACGTGGGCGGCAAGACGGGCACGGCCCAGCACGGCGAGAACAACAGCAAGACGCCGTACGCGTGGTTCACCTCGTACGCCAAGGGCAGCGACGGCAAGGAGGTCGCG
The DNA here is from genome assembly GCF_042667685.1 of Streptomyces sp. NPDC057302. NCBI lineage: Bacteria > Bacillati > Actinomycetota > Actinomycetes > Kitasatosporales > Streptomycetaceae > Streptomyces > Streptomyces sp. NPDC057302. Next base: position 37,548 of record NZ_JBHUZJ010000045.1, read on the forward strand.
GTGGCGGTCATCGTCGAATCGTCGAGCGCGGCGAGGTCCGAGGTCAGCGGCAACGGCCTGGCGGCGCCGATCGCCAAGGCGATGATGTCGGCGGCTCTGAAGTCATAGCCGCCGAGGGGTGGGCAGCACGAGCTGTAGCCGCGGGGTGCCGGTCGGGTATGACGGGCACCCCGCGGAGGTCAACGGCGCGACCTCCACACCTGCCAGCCCCAGAGGGCGGCGAGCGGAATCAGCGCGCCCGCCAGGAGACCTCCGACGAAGCCGAAGCCGCTGCCGGTGTCCCCGTCGTCGACGGCGACGACCACACCCGCCAGGACGACGACCACCGCCATGACGGCCGCCAGCGCATAGAACCGCCGGCTGAAGAACCGCCACCGCTCCGGCATCCGCGGCGGCGCCGCGATCTCCGCCTCGGGCCCGAGGCTCGCGGCCAGGGGCCGCTTGAACCACGCGTAGACGATCCAGTTCCCGCAGGCCTCCCAGCCGTCGGGAGCCAGCTGCTCGTCGATGCCCTCGCGCCCCCGCGTGACCAGCTCACGCCGGTACTCCCAGCGCTGCGGCCGTTCGAGGTCCCGGTGGCTGACGAAGCGCCCGATGGCGTCGACCCGCTCGACCTCCCACCCCTCGGCGCCGAAGCGGTTCAGGAGCTCCTCGTCGACGTACGTGTCGGCGGTCCACCGCCACGTCTCGACGTGCGCGCCGGGCTCCCCGGGGCCTTGGTCCCCCTGGTCCCCTCGGCCCCCCGCGGGCACCAGCTCACGGGCGAACTCCCCGACGGGGCCGAACTCCGCCTCCGGGTCCGCGCCGCCCGACTCCTCCAGGTGCGCCGCCAGATCGGCGAGGGTCGCCTCCACGCGGGCGGACGGCACCCCCTGCTCCCCCAGCCGCACGGCGAGGTCGTCGAAGTAGCTCATCGCACACCCGCCTTCGCGAGGACCTCACGTACCGATCCGTCGAAGGCGAGCCACAGCCCGCCCTGCTCGCCGAGGGTGGCGCGCCCGGCGTCCGTCAGGGAGTAGTAGCGCCGGCCAGGACCCTTCTCGGTGGCCCGGAACTCCGCGGCGACCAGGCCCGCCTCCTCCAGGCGGTTGAGCACGGGGTAGAGCGTGCCGCCCTTGATCTGGCCGAAGCCCGCGGCGCCGAGCAGCTTGGCGATCTCGTAGCCGTAGCTCTCGCCGTCGGTGAGGCCGGCGAGCACGAGCAGATCGAGTACGCCCTTGAACCAGCTGGCCCGGCGGTCGGTCTTCGCGCCCCCGGAGGCGGGTGGGGTCATGGTCAGCTGCCCTTCGGGGTCGGTTCGTAGGTGGGGGTCACGGAGCCGATCGGCGCCGGCACGGGAAGCGTCAAGTCCCTTATGGAGAGGGCGACATGGATGGCGACGGGCAGCAGCAGGCTTCCGGTCGACACATAGAGCCCGGCGAACAGCACGCCGACGAGGGCGAAGGCGATGGCGCCGCTGCGGCCCTGGTAGAGGCCCGCGAGGGCGTAGACGAGGACCGAAAGGGCCGCCGCGGCATAGAGGTTGAGGCCGAGCACGCCGACGCCGAAGGCGATCAGGAGGCCGCGGTAGACCAGTTCGGCGCAGATTCCGTCGGTCACGGCGACGGCGATCGCGAGGCGGCGCTCCTGCGGGGTGCGCGGCAGCATCGCCTGGATGGAGGCGAGCCCCGGCACGTTCCTGCCGCCTTCGGCGAGGGCGCGCATCTTCCGTCCGGACACCACCGAGACCGCCACGACAGCGACGATGACGACGGCCGCGGACACCGGTGATTCGGGGGCCGCGATGCCGAGGTCGGCGGCGGACATGGCCGGTGAGAGCAGCAGTACCACTCCGGCGAGCGCGGCGAGGACCCACCAGAAGGCGAGCACGAAGGTGAAGTAGCCGACGAGGGCGCGTGGTTCGGTGTCGCGGCGGCGGGCGAGCGAGCCGTACAGGCGGCGGCCGAGCAAGGGCTCACCGAGCAGCAGATACGCGCCGAGCACGGCGGCGACGGCCATGGACGCGGCCGAGAAGTCGGGCGCGAAGTCAGGTGCGAGGCCGGACGAGATGGTCATGGTGGGATTCCCCCTTCCCGAAGGGGCCGCGGCGGACGTGCCGCGCGGCCCCATGAGCTTGTGAGCTACCTAGACCGTAGAGCGATCTAGTCAGGATTACAACCTATCTCGGTATGCCGAGTCTCCCTGGGCGCCCGCCTACTCCACGAAGTACGTCGGGTTCGGCAGCTTGTACGTCTTGTCCGCGTAACCGCCCGCGAGGTCGGAGACCTGGTCGCCGAAGCTGCCGACGATGTTGTAACCGGTCGACTCGATGTGCTTGCGGGTGCCTTCCTTGAACTGCACGGTGGTGCACTCCCACTTGGCGGGCGTGGCGCAGTTGCTCAGGTAGGCGGGCGGGGCGGTCTTGTTCTTGGTGAACACGTGCTGGGTGTCGAGCCGCGTGTCGTATCCGGCCTTGGCGAGGTTGGTGACGGCGCCCTCGCGCTGCGACTCGCTCAGGCCGGTCAGGAAGAAGACCTCGACGCCCTTGCTCTTGGCGTACGCGACGAGTTCGGGCATGCCGAAGACCGCGGGCCGCTTGGCCGCCTTCACGTAGGCGTCCCAGGTGGTGTTGTCGTAGGTGTAGTTGGCGGTCTTCTCGTAGTCGAAGCTCAGCAGCGAGGTGTCGTCCACGTCGAGGACGATCGCGGGCTTCTTGCCGTGGCCGCCACCCTTCGTGCCGTGGCCACCGCTCTTCGCGCCGTGCGCCGCGGCCTTCCTGATGTCCTTCTTCGCCTTCGCCTGGATGCGCGCCAGGTCCTTGGCGTACGGACTGTCGGGCGAGGACTGCCAGACGCCGTCGGCGTCCTGGTACGCGCCGTAGTAGTCGTCTATCTCGCCGACGAGCAGGCCGATGTTCTGGGGTTCGGCGGTGTGCCGCGCCGAGGCGTTGTCGGCGGTGGCGGCGCCGGTGCCGTACAGCGCGGCGCCGGCGACGGCACAGGCGGTGGCGATGCCCGCCACCCGTAGGGACTTGCGCATAGGTCGATTTCTCCAGGATCAGAGCAGGGTCGGTACGTCTGTTCAGGGGCAACACGTTCAGGCAGGTCAACGCCTGTCTACGCGCACTGTCTACGCGCATCACATGCTGCCCCGCGAGACCCCCGCGAGACCCTTTACCCGATCAATACCTACGCTCCCGGCCGCCAGCCCGGGTCCCGGCCGCTGAGACCGACGACACGGTCCAGGAGTGGCGCGCCGTCCGGCACCGGCACCACGGCCCCGAACAGGCTGTTCCCCGACATGTCGCCCTCCTCGGGCGTGAGCAGCGCCCGGGCCACGCCGAGGCTCGCCTCGTCGGGCGCGTACGCCTGCCCCGTCGCCCGCGCCAAGTCCCAGCCGTGCACCACGAGTTCGTCCATGGCGACGGCGCCCGCCACGGCACCCGGCAGATCGATGCCGCCGGCCCGCGTCATGCCTTCGTACGCGGCCGGGTCGCGCCACGCCTCCACCAGTTCGTCGAGCAGCTTCGGCAGGTCGGCACGCCACTCGGGGCCGAGCTCCGGCACGGCGTCCCCCGGGTCCTGGTCGAGGTTCGCCCCGAGGTCCTTGCGCGCCGCGTCCCGGAACGCGCCGGTCAGACCGACCAGATGGCCCAGCAGCTGGCGCACCTGATACTCCGGACAGGGCGTGGGCCCCGCGAGCTGTTCGTCCCGCACGCCCTCCGCGACGGCTGCCACAAGCCGGGCCTGCGGCGCGAAGTCGATCGTCTCCGTCATGGATCCTCCAGAATCTCGGCGGCCCTGCCCCACGGACCGATGTCCTGCCCTGTAGACCGGCCGGGCCCCCGGAACTCATCGCCGAAGCCGACACCCGCGGCCCCGTCTAACTACTGCACCTGCCCTATGCCGGACCGTGCGCCTTAGCACCACCATCACCTGCCATGACACCGACGATCACCCGAATCCTGCGCGACCGCGACGCGAGCCTCTGCCTGGGGGCAGTCGTGGTCTCCGGCTTCGGGAGCTCCGCGATGTGGCTGGTCTCCGGGATCTGGGCGAAGGAGCTGACCGGCTCGGACGGCCTGGCCGCCCTCTGCGCCTTCGCCCTGTGGGCCCCGGCCCTGTTCGGCCCCCTGCTGGGCACGATCGCCGACCGCACCCACCGCAGACCCCTGCTCATCGCCACGAACCTGGCCCTGGCCGCCCTGCTGACCTCCCTCCTGCTCGTCGACTCGGCCGGCAGCCTGTGGATCCTCTACACGGTGCTCTTCCTGTACGGGGCCTGCGGCGCCGTCACCGACGCGGCGGAGGCGGCACTGGTGACGGCGGCGGTCGGCAAGGACCTCACGGGGGACTTCAACGGCCTGCGGATGTCCGCGAACGAGGGCATGAAGCTGATCGCACCGCTCGCCGGAGCGGGCCTCTTCGCCGCCTACGGAGGCGCGCGGGTGGCGCTCCTGGACGCCGCCACCTCCGTACTCGCGGCAGGGATGTTCACGCTGCTGCGGGTGCGCGAGGACGCACCCCTGCGCGACGCGTCGGGCTGGCGTGCGCAAACCGCCGATGGGGCACGCCACTTGTGGGGCGACCCACGGCTGCGCCCGCTCGTCCTCGCGGGCGGCCTGACCATGCTGACCTCGGGGATCAGCGGGGCGGCCGGCTACGCGGTCGTGGAGGGACTCGGCCGCTCCCCCGCGTACACGGCCGTGCTGTACGTCGTGCAGGGCGCGGGTTCGGTCGCGGTCGGCCTCGCGTCGGGAACACTGATGCGCCGCTTCAAAGGCCCCCGGTTCGGCGGAACGGGCATCGCGCTCACCGCACTCGCCGCGGCCCTGCACGCACTGCCGTACGACGCGACGGCCCTGGCGGGCAGCCTCGCCAACGGCCTCGGCCTGCCCTGCGTACTGATCGCGGGCATGACGGCGGTGCAACGCGCGACCCCACAGGCCCTGCTGGGCCGCGCGGCGGCAACAGCGAACACTCTGATGTTCACCCCGACGGCACTGGGCACAGCCCTGGGCGCGGCCCTCGTCGAAACAGTCGACTACCGGCTCCTGCTACCGGCCCTCGCGGGGGCGCGACTACTGATCGCCGCGCCCCTCCTCAAGGCCCGTCCCGCGCGGGCTACTTCACATTCGCCCACCGCTTGATCGTCGCCGTCGCCTCCGCCTGTTCCGCCGCGGGGAGCTTGGCGATGGAGGCGCCGTGGTTGGAGCCCGGGACCTCGTAGCGGTAGGAGTCGCGGTGGCTCGGGGTGAACTTTTCCGCGCTCCACGGGTCGTTCTCTCCGTAGACGAACATCATGCGCTGGCCGCGCGTCTTCACCCAGCGGTCGACGTCGGCGGTGGTCCTGTTGTTGTACGAGCCGCGCATCGCCTCGGGGAGCACCGAGTTGGGCTGGTAGATGTCCGGGTAGTGGCGCACGTCCCGCAGGTGCTTGAACTTCAGGTCGGCCCAGCCGAGTTGGGTGGCGGCCTGCCGGTAGTAGGGGCCGGTGCCGTTCGTGCCGAGGGTCTCGTCCTGGTAGACGCTGAAGCCGTGCTTCTTCGACCAGGAGTACAGCTCGTCGTCGGTGGCCTTCCGGGCGTCGGGCACGGTGGGGCAGTCGTCGATCGTGCCGCTCTGCCAGAAGTTCCACACCTGGTCGAGCACCGCGAACTCGTAGGCACGGTCGGTGGTGCCGAGCGTCTCCTCGAAGGTGTCGCCCGCCGCCTTCGCGTCCGCCTCGAACTTGGGGATCAGTGCCTCACGGCGTACGAGCATCTCGCGCTGCACGGCGTTGAGCGCGCTGCGGCACTCGGCGGTGCCCACCGTCCTGAAGAAGCGCTCGTAGCCGCTGTCGTCCCTGTTGTTCGCGTCGTTCGGCGCCACGAACGCGACGACCGCGTCCAGGTCATCGGGGTAGAAGCGCTCGTGGAACGTCGCCGTCATCCCGCCCTTGCTGGCGCCCGTGCCGAGCCACTTGCCCTTCTCGATGCCCCGCAGCGCCTGGGTGAGGCGGTGCTCGTCGGCGGCCTCCTGCTGGATGGTGAGCTTGGACCAGTCGGAAGCCGCCGCGCCCGAGGGGCGGGACTGCTCGAAGTAGCGGTGCTCGACGCTCACCTGGTTGGCGTCGATCAGCTTGGTGAGGGCGGTGGTGTTGGACGCCAGGGTGTAGCCGCCGGTGTACAGGACCGTCGGCTTGTCGGTGGCCTTGTGCCAGAGCGTGGCGCGCTGCGTGAACGTGCCGGCGCGGGGGTCGTCGTGGTCGACGGGCTGGGCGTACGTGAGCGTGTAGAAGGGGTAGCCCTCCCGGTCGGCCACGGAGACGACCTTCATCCCGGGGATCTTCTCCAGCCGCTCCCGGATGTCGGGCGCGGCGGTGGCCTGTCCGCCGTCGGCCCGCGCGGCGGCGGTCCCGGCCCCGCCGAGCACCGCCGTGCCCGCCATGATTCCGGCACAGACCAGCGCCGCTATCCCCTTGTCGCGCACCTTGTCTCCTCGTACTGGAGCGAAATGGTTGGGCGGATGGTAACCGCTTCCACTTCCTGGGCGACAGAGGGTGATTGGGGCGCGCGCCGGGCTAACCGAGCCGCGCCAGGGCGGCCCTCACGTGCGCGAGATCCGCGTCCGACGCCAGACCGGCGTGGTAGAGCCGCAGTTCGTCCGCGCCGAGCGTGAGCGCCTGCGCGGCGTCGGCGGCGAGCGTGGCGGGGCTGCCGCCCATCGCGGATACGACGGTGAGGTTCGCGGCGAGGGTGGTGCGGGCCGTGCGGTGCGCGTCGAAGGGGGCCAGGGCCTGGGCGCCGCCCGTGCAGGGGACGACCACGCCGTCGGCCACGGAGAGGATGTGCGCCGGATCGACCCCGGCGTTGGCTCCGCAGTGGTAGGCCACCGGGTCGGCGTGCAGCAGGACCTGGAAGCCGTCGGGGGCCGCGGCGCGCACGGCCGCGATCGCCGACTCCTGGAGTGTGCGGGCGGTTTCCTCGCGCCACGCGCGCGTGGCGGCCGCTGTCTCGGCCCCGAGGAGCTTCTCCACCGCCTCCCAGCCGCCGGAGGGCTCCTCGCCCCGCCACACGGGCTCCAGGGCGCGGCGGACCCCGGCCGCCAGCTCGTCGGGGGCGAGGCCTCGTCCGGCGTACCCCGCACGGCAGTCCGCGCAGAAGCACAGCGACATCAGGTACTGCCCGGCCTCCCCGAGCGGCACCCCCGCGATCTTGTCGTGGGCGTGCAGATGCGCGAGGCCGTACCAGCCGAGGGACTCCAGCTCGGTGCCGCCCGCTCCGGGGCGTACGGCGGCCTCCGCCGCGAGGTCGACGAGGTACGCGCGCGTGGCGGGCCGTGCGATGCAGGGCGCCCAGGGGTAGCGGTCTCCGTAGGCGTTGACCACGGAGGTGTCCGGATGGTCGGCGCCCATACGGGAGTTGTGGGCGAGGACCACCCAGGTGTGCACGTCGAGCCCGGCGGCGGCCAGCGCTTCGGCGGCCTCTCCGTAGGCATCACCCGGGGCCCAGTCCCCGGCCGCGTACGGGCGCAGCTCGCGCCCCTGCCACTGCGCACCAGCTTCGTAGAGCACCGCCGCGTGCTCGGCGGTGACGATGCGGTGGCGCGGGTGGCGGGGGGTCAGCGCGCGCGTGGAGTGGTACGCGGAGGCGAGGGTGACCTGCCGGACGCCGAGGTCCGCGACGCGCGCGGGCGCCTCGGGGTCGCCGACGACGTCCCAGGGGTACAGGAAGGCGGAGGTCCTCACGCGCTCTCCTCCCGCAGCAGGGCGCGCCCGCACTCGGTCAGTTCGGCGAGGCGCTTGATGTGTTCGTCGGCGGGTTCGTGCAGCGGCGTCCGCACCCCGCCCACGTCGAGCCCGCCCAGGCGCACGCCCGCCTTGACGAGGGAGACGGCATATCCGCGGCCCTCGCTGCGCAGCTCCACGAAGGGCCGGTAGAAGCCGTCGATGAGCCGGTTCACGAGGGCGTCGCCCTCGGCGGTCCGGGCGTTGAAGGCGCGGTGGAAGGCGAGCGCGATGTCGGGCGCGAAGCAGAAGACCGCCGACGAGTACAGCGTCACGCCGATGCCCCGGTAGGCGAGTCCGGTCAGCTCGGCGGTGGGCAGTCCGTTGAAGTAGAGGAATTCCTCCGGGACTTCGGTGCGCACGGCACTGACGATGCGCTGCATCAGGTCCATGTCGCCGAGGCCGTCCTTGAAGCCGATGACGCCTTCGGTACGGGCGAGCTCGACCACCGTCTCCGGGGTGAACACGGCGTTGTCGCGCTGGTAGACGATGACGTCGAGCGAGGTCGCCGCGGCCAGTTCGGCGTAGTGCGCGAGCAGCCCCTCCTGCCCGGCGACGACGAGATAGGGCGGCATCGCGAGCAGCCCGTCGGCGCCCGCCTCCTCGGCGATCCGCGCGTACCGCACGGCGAGCGCGGTACCGTACCCGGCGCCCGCGACCACCGGCACCCGTCCGGCGGTCTCCTCGGCCGCCGCGGCGACGCAGGCCCCGAACTCCTCGGGCGTCAGGGCGTGGAACTCGCCGGTGCCGCAGCAGGCGAACACGGCCGCCGCGCCCGCGTCGACGCCCGCGCGCACGTGCGCGCGAAAGACGTCGAGGTCGATGGAGCCGTCGGGGCCGTAGGCGGTGACCGGGAAGAACAGCGGCCCGCTGGGGATGTCGAGTCGAGCGGCGAGGGGTGCTGACGTCACGGGCTCTCCCTTAGCGTGCACGTTTCTGATCCACGTCCATATTTCTGAACGGACCCACGCTAAGCCGCCCTCTGAGCCCCGGTCAAGCGTCAAGGTCACCAAGAGAACCGCGATTCAAGAGCGGATTCCCCGCCTCCGTACGACACTTGACGCGACGGGGCGCCGATCCTTAGCGTGTCCACACATGTGAATGCTGTACGTACACGCGAATGCACGCAGACGAATACGGCCGCTGATCCGAGGAGACCCCTTCATGCCCGCTCCCCGCACCGTCCTGCTCACCGGCGCCGCAGGCGGCCTCGGCACCTTGATGCGGGGGCTGCTCCCGGCCTACGGCTACGACCTGCGGCTGCTCGACGTGCGGCCCATCGAGGGCGAGCCGGACGCGGTCACGGCGGACCTCAGCGACAAGAAGGCGCTGCGGGAGGCCGTGCGGGGCGTCGACGCGGTCATCCATCTCGCGGGCATCTCCCTGGAGTCCACCTTCGACAAGATCCTGCGGGCGAACATCGAAGGCACGTACAACCTCTACGAGGCCGCGCGCGAGGAAGGCGTCGGCCGTGTCGTCTTCGCCTCGTCGAACCACGCGGTGGGATTCACCCCGCGGCCCGTCGGCGACGATCCGCTGATCACGGTGGACACGCCGCGCCGCCCCGACACCCTCTACGGCCTGTCGAAGTCCTTCGGCGAGGATCTCGCCCAGTTCTACTGGGACAAGCACGGCGTCGAGACCGTCTCCGTGCGGATCGGCTCGTGCTTCCCGGAGCCGTCGAGCGTGCGGATGCTGTCGGTCTGGATGAGCCCCGGCGACGGCGCCAGGCTCTTCCACGCGGCGCTGACCGCCCCCGAGGTGGGGCACGCGGTGGTGTACGGATCCTCCGCGAACACACGGCTGTGGTGGGACCTCTCGTCGGCGCGCGCGCTCGGCTACGAACCGCGGGACGATTCCGAGCAGTACGCGCAGAAGCTCGTCGCCGAGCAGGGCGAGCTGGACCCCGCGAACCCGGATCACGCGCACCTGGGGGGCCACTTCTGCACCAACCCTCCGGTGTGGCCGTACTGAGACGACGCGCGCGCAGGGCGGCCGGGCCCGCGACGGGCTGAAATCAGCCTGTCCGGCGGAGCACGACAAGCCGCCCCCGCCCGCATTCGGGCATCGAACGGGCAGCCCGCACCCCCCGAACGGGCACCGCTTGCGCCCGTCGCACAGGCCGTCGCGCTACCAAGCGGGCAGAGACGGGCATCATCGCCCCGATTCCGAGCCTGTTCACACACCGTCCCCCGCTGTAGAACTTTCCACCAGGGCCCGAACGGGCACAGCGAGGGAAAGAGGCGGCACCCATGACCGCGGAAGAGCGCCAGCGGGAAATCGTCCGGGCAGCACGGACCTCCGGCTCCGTGGACGTCACCGCACTCGCGGACAAACTGGGCGTCGCCAAGGAGACCGTCCGCCGGGACCTGCGCGCCCTGGAGGACCACGGCCTGGTCCGCCGCACCCACGGCGGCGCCTATCCCGTGGAGAGCGCGGGCTTCGAGACGACCCTCGCGTTCCGCACCACCATGCACGTCCCGGAGAAGCGAAGGATCGCCACCGCCGCCGCCGAACTGCTCGGCGACGCCGAAACGGTCTTCGTCGACGAGGGCTTCACCCCGCAGCTCATCGCCGAAGCGCTCCCCGAAGCCGCCAAGGGCCGCCCCCTGACGATCGTCACCGCGTCCCTGGCCACCGCCGGCGCCCTGGCCGAAGCGGACAACATGTCCGTCCTGCTGCTCGGCGGCCGGGTCCGTCCCGGCACCCTCGCGACCGTCGACCACTGGACGACGCGCATGCTCGCCGGGTTCGTGATCGACCTCGCGTACATCGGGGCCAACGGCATCTCCCGTGAGCACGGCCTGACCACGCCCGACCCCGCGGTCAGCGAGGTGAAGGCGCAGGCCATCCGCGCGTCACGGCGCACGGTGTTCACGGGCGTGCACACCAAGTTCGGCGCGACCAGCTTCTGCCGGTTCGCGCACATCGGCGAGCTGGAGGCGATCGTCACCAGCACCCAGCTGCCCGCGTCCGAGGCCCACCGCTACTCCCTCCAGGGCCCCCAGGTCGTCCGCGTCTGACACCCCGGCCCGCGCACCCTCCCCTCCCCTCCCCTCCCCCTCCCCCTCCTCCTCTTCTCCCCGTGCTCCCCGCACCTTTCGTGATCCCGCACGCCCTCACCCACCCTCGACGCACCCCCACACCTCCCATAAGTCCCCATACGTCCAGGAGCATTCATGCGAACCCAGAGCCGACGGAGGCCGCGCGCACTCGCCGCGGCAGCCGCAGGGACGCTGCTTGCCCCGCTGCTCTCCGGCTGCTGGGCCGGGGCGGGCGGGACCGGTTCCGGCGACTCCATCAACGTACTGATGGTGAACAACCCGCAGATGGTCGAATTGCAGAAGCTCACCGCCTCCCACTTCACCAAGGAGACGGGCATCAAGGTGAGCTTCACGGTCCTGCCCGAGAACGACGTCCGCGACAAGATCAGCCAGGACTTCGCCAACCAGGCGGGCCAGTACGACGTCGCCACGCTCTCCAACTACGAGATCCCGATCTACGCCAAGAACGACTGGCTGCACGAAGTCGGCTCGTACGCCAAGAAGGACAAGGCGTACGACGAGAAGGACGTCCTGCCGTCCATGCGCCAGTCCCTCACCGGCGACGACGGCAAGCTCTACGGACAGCCCTTCTACGGAGAGTCGTCCTTCCTGATGTACCGGAAGGACGTCTTCAAGAAGGCCGGTCTCACCATGCCGAAGAAGCCCACCTGGCAGCAGGTGGCGAAGCTCGCGGGTGACGTCGAAGGCTCCGGCGCCGAGTCCGGCATGAAGGGCATCTGCCTGCGCGGGCTTCCGGGCTGGGGCGAGCTGATCGCGCCCCTGACGAGCGTGGTGAACACCTTCGGCGGGACCTGGTTCGACAAGGACTGGAAGGCCCGCCTCGACTCCCCCGAGTTCAAGAAGGCGACGCAGTTCTACGTGGACCTCGTCCGCGAGCACGGCGAGTCCGGAGCCGCCCAGTCCGGCTATGCCGAGTGCCTGAACAACCTCACCCAGGGCAAGACCGCCATGTGGTACGACGCCACGGCCGCCGCCGGTTCGCTGGAGTCCGCCAAGTCGCCGGTCAAGGGCAAGATCGGCTACGTACCGGCGCCCGTGGAGAAGACCGAGAGCTCCGGCTGGCTCTACACCTGGGCCTGGGGCCTGCAGAAGGCCTCGCGCAACCCGGACAAGGCCTGGAAGTTCGTCTCCTGGGCGTCCAGCAAGGAGTACGAGGAGCTGGTCGGCGAGAAGATCGGCTGGTCCAACGTCCCCGCGGGCAAGCGGGCGTCGACGTACGACAATCCCGCGTACCGCAAGGAGGCCGCCGCCTTCCAGGGCGTCACCCACGACGCCATCGAAGGCGCACGGCCCACCGATCCCGGCGTGCAGCCCCGGCCCGCGCCCGGCATCCAGTTCGTCGGCATCCCCGAGTTCACCGACCTCGGCACGAAGGTCTCCCAGGAGATCAGCGCGGCCATCGCCGGGCGCCAGTCCGTCGAATCGGCCCTCAAGAAGTCACAGAAGCTCGCCGAGAAGATCGCCGAGGAGTACGAGGGACGATGACCGCCACCGCGAGTACCCCCACCGTCGCGCCCAGGACCGCGCGCACCCCCGGACCGAAGACACCGGGCAGGCTGCGCGCCTGGGCCACCAGGGCGCCGCTCCTGCCCGCCCTGATCTTCATGGTCGTCGTGACCCAGCTGCCCTTCGTGGCCACGCTGGTGATCTCCTTCTTCGACTGGAACGCCCTCTACCCCGACGCCCGCAGCTTCGCCGGCCTCGACAACTACTCCGAGGTCCTCACCGACCCGGACCTGCGCAAGTCCGTCCTGACGACCATCGTGCTCACGGCCACCGTCGTCATCGCGAGCCTCGTCATCGGGCTCGGCCTCGCGCTGCTCCTCGACCGGAAGTTCCGGGGGCGCGGATTCGTGCGTACGCTGCTCATCGCGCCGTTCCTGCTCGTGCCGGTGGCCGCGGCCCTGCTGTGGAAGCACGTGCTCTACAACCCCGAGTACGGCCTCTTCAACGGCCTGCTGCACTGGGTGGGCGGTGACGGCGCGGCGCAGCCCGCCTGGGTCTCCAACACTCCGCTGCTCGCCATCGAGGCCTCCCTGATCTGGCAGTGGACGCCCTTCATGATGCTGATCCTGCTCGCGGGACTCCAGAGCCGCGACAGCGAGCTCATCGAAGCCGCCCGCATGGACGGCGCGGGCAACTGGCAGGTGTTCCGCTACCTGACGCTGCCGCATCTGCGCCGCTATCTGGAGCTGGGCTCGCTGCTCGGCTCGATCTACATCGTGCAGAACTTCGACGCCGTCTTCACGATCACCTCGGGCGGTCTGGGCACGGCCAACCTGCCCTACACCGTCTACCAGAGCTTCTACCAGGCCCACGAGAACGGCCTGGCGTCCGCCGCCGGCGTCCTCGTCGTCATCGGTTCCATCATCATCGCGACCTTCGCGCTGCGGGTCGTCTCGTCCCTGTTCCGTGAGGAGGCGTCCCGCGCATGAGCACCGACGTGACGCGCGTACGTACACAGCCCGGGACACAGCCCGGGACGCAGCCCGGCAGCCGCTTCCGGGTCCGGGGCTCGGCGGGCCTCGGCCTCGCCGCCTGGCTGGCCGGAATCCTGTTCTTCCTGCCCGTCGCCTGGATGACGCTGACCTCCTTCCACTCGGAGTCGGACGCGGCGACCAACCCGCCCTCGCTGGCGGCCTCGCTCACCCTGGACGGCTACCGCGACTTCTTCGGCTCGGGCGGCGGTGCGAGCCCCTGGCCCTCGCTCATCAACTCGACGGTGGCGTCGGTCGCCTCGACGCTCCTGGTGCTGCTTCTCGCGCTGCCTGCCGCGTACGCCCTGTCCATCAGGCCGGTGAAGAAGTGGACGGACGTCCTGTTCTTCTTCCTGTCGACGAAGATGCTGCCGATCGTGGCGGGCCTGCTGCCGATCTATCTGTTCGCCAAGAACACCGAGATGCTCGACAACATCTGGCTGCTCGTCATCCTCTACACGTCGATGAACCTGCCGATCGCGGTGTGGATGATGCAGTCCTTCCTCTCCGAGGTGCCGGTCGCGATCATCGAGGCCGCGCAGATCGACGGGGCGCGCCTGCCCACCATCCTCGCGCGCGTGGTGGCCCCCATCGCGCTGCCGGGGATCGCGGCGACGTCCCTGATCTGCTTCATCTTCAGCTGGAACGAACTTCTCTTCGCGCGGGTGCTCACGGGCGTCGTCGCCCAGACCGCGCCCGTGTTCCTGACCGGCTTCATCACCAGCCAGGGCCTGTTCCTGGCGAAGGTGTGCGCCGCGTCGCTCGTGATCTCCCTGCCGGTGCTCGCCGCGGGGTTCGCCGCCCAGGACAAGCTGGTCCAGGGCCTGTCGTTGGGAGCCGTCAAGTGAAGGCCGCCATCATCGAGTCCGTTGGCAAAGCCGTCGTCGGCGAGGTGCCCGACCCCACGCCGGGGCCGCGCGACGTCGTCGTCGAGGTCGCCGCCTGCGGACTGTGCGGGACCGATCTGCACATTCTGCAGGGCGAGTTCGCACCCACGCTGCCGGTGGTGCCGGGGCACGAGTTCGCCGGGACGGTGGTGGGGCTCGGCCGTGAGGTCAGCGAGCTCGCGATCGGCGACCGGGTCGCCGTCGACCCCTCGCTCTACTGTTACGAGTGCCGCTACTGCCGCACCGGCCACAACAACCTCTGCGAGCGCTGGAACGCGATCGGGGTCACCACTGCGGGCGGCGCCGCCCAGTACGCGGTCGCGCCCGTCGCCAACTGTGTGCGGCTCCCAGAGAACGTACGCACCCAGGACGCGGCCCTCATCGAGCCGCTGTCGTGCGCGGTGCGCGGCTACGACGTGCTCCGCGCCCAGCTGGGCTCCCATGTCCTGATCTACGGCTCCGGGACGATGGGCCTGATGATGCTGGAGCTCGCCAAGCGGACGGGAGCGGCGAGCGTGGACATCGTGGACCTCAACCCGGAGCGCCTGGCCACGGCCCGGCAGTTGGGCGTATCGGGCTCGGCCGCCGGAGCGGACGAGCTCGACCGGCCCCAGGGTTGGGACATCGTCGTCGACGCCACCGGGAACGCGGCGGCGATCCAGGACGGACTCGGGCGGGTCGCCAAGGCAGGGACGTTCCTGCAGTTCGGGGTGGCCGACTACGCGACGCGGGTGAGCATCGACCCGTACCGCATCTACAACCAGGAGATCACCATCACCGGGTCGATGGCGGTGCTGCACAGCTATGAGCGGGCGGCGGAGCTGTTCGCCGGGGGCGTCCTCGACCCGGACGTGTTCATCAGCGACCGGATGCCGCTGACGGCGTACCCCGATGCTCTGGAGCGGTTCGCCTCCGGGGTGGGCCGCAAGATCGTGGTGGTTCCCTAGGGTTCTCAAGCGCCGGACGGCCACAAGACTGGGCCGTCCGGCGCTTGCGGACGCCCCCGCGCAGCGGCCCGCGGCGGAGCCGCGAGTGTCACGGCCGGGAAGGTGCGGGGCCGGGAAGGTGCGGGGTCGGGGAAGAAAAGTTCTGTAGGTAAGGGAACGGCAAAGCCGGGACGTTCGTTACCCCGGACATGACCGCTATGACACCCGGCTCGAACATCCCTCTCACCGCCACCCGCGTGGCGGTGGACGTCGCCGCACCGGTGCGGCTCGACGTATCGGGCCTGCTGCTCACCGCCGACGGCAAAGTGCGATCCGACGACGACTTCATCTTCTTCAACCAGCCCGCGGGGCCCGGTGTGACCTACCAGTCGGGTGGCGGCACGACCCCCGACAAGATCACGGTGGACACCACGGCCGTGCCCGCCGGCATCGAGAAGATCGTCGTCACCGCGAGCCCGGACGCTGCGGGCCAGACCTTCCAGGGCGTCGAGCCCACCGCCACCATCCGCAACGCGGACGACGGCACCGTCCTCGCCACGTTCACTCCCCCGCAGCTCGGTGGCGAGACCGCCCTGGTGATCGTCGAGGTCTATCTGCGCAACGGCGCGTGGAAGGCGCGCGCCGTCGGCCAGGGGTACTCGAACGGCCTGGCAGGCATCGCGACGGACTTCGGTGTCTCGGTCGAGGAGCCCGCGGCCCCGGCCGCTCCGGCCGCCGCCGCGCCCGCCGCCCCGATGGCGCCCCCGACCGGCGCCCCGGTCCAGGGCCCGCCCCCGCCGGCCGCCGACCCCCGCCTCGCCGCCCCGGCGGCGCCCGCCGCTCCCCCGGCGCCCGCGGCTCCCGCGCCGGGTGCCGGGAAGATCAACCTGGACAAGGGCCGGGTCAGCCTCCAGAAGAACCAGACGGTGTCCCTGGTCAAGGGCGGCAGGCCGCTGCTCTCGCAGGTCAAGATGGGCCTGGGCTGGGAGCCCGCGTACGGCGGCAAGGACATCGACCTGGACGCCTCCGTCATCGCGTACGGCCCGCAGCGCAACCACGTGGACAGCTGCTACTTCGGCAAGCTGTCGATCGTGAACGGCGCGATCAAGCACTCCGGCGACAACCTCACGGGCGAGGGCGGCGGTGACGACGAGGTGATCGTCGTGGACCTGGGCCGGCTGCCGCAGGAGGTGACGGGTCTCGTCTTCACGGTGAACTCGTTCTCGGGCCAGAAGTTCACGCAGGTCGCCAAGGCGTACTGCCGTCTGCTGGACGCGGCGACGGGCGAGGAGCTGGTCCGCTTCGACCTCACGAACGCGGAGGCGCAGACGGGCGTGATGATGGCGAAGCTGATCAAGCAGTTCACCGGAGAGTGGGACATGACCGCCATGGGTGACTTCGTGAAGTCACGGACCGTGCGCGGCATGGTGAAGCCCGCGGCGCAGGCGCTGTAGCCGCCGCGCGGGCTCCTCGGGGCCCGCGTGAGCCGCACGGGGACATGCAGAGGCGGTCGGTGCGGAAGGTTCATCCACGGGATGAGCCTTCGCGCCGACCGCCTCTTGTCGTGCGTGGTGGTGCGTGCGGACGCGCCCGGAGGCGTGCGTCAGGTCAGAGCTTGGCCAGCTTCGCGTAGGGGCTCAGGAAACGTCCCTGACGGCCCGCGAAGTCGATGACCACCGCGTCCTCGCCTTCGACTCCGACGATCCGTCCGAGTCCGTATTGGTCGTGGGAGACCCGGTCGCCCACGGCGAACTGCTCGATGGGCGGTGCGGGGGGCGGCGGAACGTTAAAGGGGCTGTTCGGCAGGTGGCGTCGGGTACCGGGGGGCCTCGTCATGTTCCGAGTATGCGCCCTCCGGACCCCGCCGCACCATGCTCCGAGCTCACACGGTCCTCACATCGGCATCAAACCGACACACAACCCGGCGCTCCTCGTAGCGGTACGTAGTTGTTCCGTGGCCCCACGCGCACATGTGTGCACCACCGGCATCCGTCAACCCTCGCCCGCCGGGAAGATCAGAACAGGGCGCTGTAGGCGTTCAGCGCGGGCTGCCCGCCGAGGTGGGCGTAGAGCACGGTCGCGTCGCGCGCGATCTCTCCCCTGTCCACCAGATCGATCATCCCGGCCATCGATTTCCCCTCGTAGACCGGGTCGGTCACCATGCCCTCGGTGCGGGCCGCGAGCCGCATCGCGTCGAGTGTCGCCTCGTCGGGCAGGCCGTACGTGCCCGCGTGGTAGCGGGCGTCCAGCTCGATGTCGGCGTCCTTCACCTCTGCCTGCACGCCGATGAGCTCCGCGGTCCCCCGGGTGATCCTGGCGATCTGCTCGTGGGTGCGCTCGGGAGCGGCGGACGCATCGATGCCCAGGATGCGGCGGGGGCGCTCGCCCTCCTCCGTGAGCGCGGCGAATCCGGCGATCATTCCCGCCTGGGTGGACCCGGTCACCGAGCAGACCACGACGGTGTCGAAGAAGACACCCAGCTCCTCCTCCTGCTCGACCACTTCGTAGGCCCAGCGGGCGAAGCCAAGACCGCCCAGGCGGTGCTCCGAGCAGCCCGCCGGGATCGCGTACGGCCTGCCGCCCGCCTCCTCGACCTCGCGCACCGCCCGCTCCCAGCTGTCCTTGACGCCGCCGAATCCGGCGCGTACGAGGCGTACGTCGGCGCCCGCGAGCCTGCTGATGAGGATGTTGCCGACCTTGTCGTACACGGAGTCGGGCCAGTCGACCCAGCTCTCCTGGATCAGCACGCACTTGAGCCCCGCGCGGGCGGCGACGGCCGCGACCTGGCGGGTGTGGTTGGACTGGACGCCGCCGATCGAGACAAGGGTGTCGCAGCCCTGCGCGAGGGCGTCGGCGACCAGGAACTCCAGCTTGCGCGTCTTGTTGCCGCCGAAGGCGATGCCGGAGTTGCAGTCCTCCCGCTTGGCCCAGAGCGCGGCGCCGCCGAGGTGGTGGGTGAGGCGGTCCAGGGGGTGGACGGGAGAGGGGCCGAAGAGGAGGGGGTAGCGGGCGTACGAGTCGAGGGGCGTGGACGGGGCGGACGGTTCGGGCACGAGGGCCTCCGGGAGGTCAGGCGTGGGCGAGCTCTTCCAGGACGCTCCAGACCTCCGCGGTGACGGCCGCCGCCGTGCCCGGGTCGCCCTCGGCGCACGCCATGGCTCCCCTGCACCGAAATGTTAGATACCGACTCCCGCCGCGGACAAGGGTCCCGTCAGCGCTGGCGGCGCCACGGGCCGGTGATCGCCAGCATGATGCCGGGCGTCTGGATGTTGGCGTAGAGCGTCTTGCCGTCGGGTGAGAACGTGACGCCGGTGAATTCGCTGTAGGAGGGGTTCTCGGGTGTGCCCGCGTTGAGTTCGTTCCGCGCGATCGGGTACGTACGGCCGCGCTCGGTCGCTCCGAAGAGGTGCTGGACACCTTCGCCGTCCTCGGCGATGACGAGGCCTCCGTACGGGGAGACGGTGATGTTGTCCGGGCCGTCGAAGGCACCGTCCTTCGCCGGGTCCGGGTTGACGCCGAGGAGCACCTTCAGGGTCAGGGTGCGGCGCGAGGGGTGGTAGAACCACACCTGTCCGTCGTGCTGGACGGGGCTCTCGTCGCGGGCGAACGAGGCGACGATGTAGACGCCGCCGTCTCCCCACCACATGCCTTCGAGCTTGCGGGCGCGCGTGATGTCACCGTCGGCGAACTGCCCCCGCACCGGGACCGTACGGGCGTCGCGGTCGGGGACCTCGGCCCAGTCCACGCCGTAGACGGTCCCGATCTTGGTGGCGCGGGACAGGTCGTCCACGAAACGGCCGCCGGAGTCGTAGCACTTGGGCGCCTTCAGGACGCCCGCGTCGTCGGCGAGGGTGCGCAGCCTGCCGCGGCCGTGCTTGAAGCCGTGCGGCGGGGTCCAGCGGTAGAGCAGGCCGTTGGGGCCCGAGGCGTCCTCGGTGAGGTAGAGGTGGCCGCGCTTGGGGTCGACGACGACGGCCTCGTGGGCGTAGCGGCCGAGCGCCTTGACGGGTTTGGGGCTCCGGTTGGCGCGCCGGTCGTAGGGGTCGACCTCGAAGACGTAGCCGTGGTCCTTGGTCATGCCGTTCTGGCCGGCCTTCTCCTCGGTCTCCTCGCAGGTGAGCCAGGTGCCCCAAGGAGTGCTGCCGCCCGCGCAGTTGGTGGCGGTGCCCGCGATGGCGACCCACTCGGCGACGTGCCCGCCGCGGCGGACCTCGACGACGGTGCAGCCGCCGGAAGCGGCCGGGTCGTAGACGAGGCCTTCGGTGAGCGGGACGGGGTGCGGCCACTTGGAGCGGGGGCCGCTCAGCTCGTGGTTGTTGACGAGCAGCGTGACCCCGCGCGGGCCCTCGAAGGCGGCCGTGCCGTCGTGGTTGGAGGGCGTGAACTCGCCGGTCTCGAGTTTCGTCTTGCCGCTGTGCGTGAGGACGCGGTACGAGAACTTGGCGGGCAGCGCGAGCAGGCCGGCCGGGTCGGGGACGAGGGGGCCGTACCCCGGGGCGCCGAACGCGTCGGCCCCGTCCGGCGCCGTGTCCTCGGCGGCGAGCGCGCCGGGCGCAGTGGCGAGCGCGCCGACGCTGCCGGCGAGCGCGACCCCCGCCCCGGTGACCGCGGAGCGTCTGGCGAAGTCCCTGCGAGTGAGCGGCATGATGTCTCCTGAGGCGCGTACGAGCGGGCTACGGGCTGGCTGTGCACGTGCTGCGACTCTCGGCCTGCGTACGTCCAATGTCGGCCGGGCTGCTGTCGGCGTCACGTTCCCGCTCGCGTATAAACGGCGGTTGAACGCTGTCCGACATCAAGGGGCTTCCTTCCATGAACCTGCCAGCCACCGGCCGCCGTGTCCTGATCAGCGGAGCCTCCCGAGGCCTGGGGAGAGCCCTCGCGCAGGCCTTCGCCGAGAACGGCGACCGCGTCGCCGTGCACTACGGCTCGCGCGAGGAGGAAGCACGCGCGACGCTCGCCTCGCTCAAGGGCGAGGGCCATGCGCTGGTGGGCGGTGACCTGTCGGATCCGGCGGGCGCGGCGGACGTCGCCGAGCGGGCCGCCGCCGGGCTCGGCGGTCTGGACGTCCTGGTGAACAACGCCGCGGTGAACCTGCCGCATCCCCTCGCCGACACGTCGTACGAGGACTGGGCGGCCCTGTGGCAACGGCACGTGTCGGTGAACCTCCTGGCCACGGCCAACCTCAGTCACCTGGCGGCCCGGCGGATGATCGACCAGGGCACGGGCGGCAGGATCGTCAACGTCGGCTCGCGCGGCGCGTTCCGCGGGGAGCCCGACCACCCGGCGTACGGGGCGACCAAGGCGGCCGTGCACGCGCTGGGCCAGTCCCTCGCGGTGTCGCTCGCGCCGTACGGCATCGCGGTGGCGTCGGTCGCGCCCGGCTTCTTCGAGACCGAGCGGGTGGCGCACCGGCTGAGCGGGGACGAGGGCGCGGCGATCCGGGCGCAGAGCCCCTTCGGGCGTGCGGGCACGGCGGACGAGATCGCCGCTGCGGTGCTCTGGCTCGCCTCGCCGGCCGCGGAGTGGGCCTCGGGCACGATCCTGGACCTCAACGGCGCTTCACATCTGCGTACATGAGCCACTGGTCGGCAGAGACTTCGTAAACAAGGTCAACAGGTGCGGATCACCCGTAAAGCCAAGATTTCGTGCAGAACGCCTTGACCCGCAGACCACACGGCAATAGACATCCCACTACCTGCATCACCCGTAGGGGGAGGCGAGCCGCGTGGACGCACAGCAGGCACGCAGCCTCCATGAGGACCGGCTGATGAAGCTGGCCAATGTGACCGGCGTCGGCATCGGGAAGGACGAGGACTCGGGGGCGGACGTGATCGTCGTGTTCGTCACCCGCAAAGTGCCCCGTGACCGGCTCCGGGACGAAGACGTGATTCCGGACGTGCTCGAAGGCGCCCCCGTGCGCGTGCTCGCCATCGGCGAGCCCACGGCGCAGTAGGACGACCTGCGCGAGCGGGGGCGGCCTGCGCGAGCGGCCCGGAACTCCACCCTTCAATCAAGGGGAAGAGGTGGTCTGGCGTGGTGAGCCAGCCCGAATTGATGCGAGGACCCACCGGCGGTCAGCTCAGCGACAGCTCGCGCCAGCAGGCGAAAGGGGACTTCCTGGGCCCCCAGACGTCGCTGGCCAACGTCGTCGGCTTCGGCCACGGCGTGAAGTGGACCGAGGGCGAGCCCACGGGCGAACCCGCGGTCATCGTGTTCGTGACCCAGAAGGTTCCGGAGTCCATGCTCCCGGAGCGGGACGTCATCCCCGCCCAGATGGACGACGGCACCCCCACGGACGTCGTGGCCGTCGGCCACGTCGCCGCGCAGCGCCAGCAGCGCAGGACCGGCCGCGCCGAGGACCGCTCGGTGTCGTACGGCCCCGACGGCGGTGTGAGCGAGCAGCTCGCGGGCCTTTCGCAGCCCATGCTGGAAGAGCTCGCCGGGCTCGGCGCGTTCGAGCCGCAGCTCCTCAAGCGCCGTATGCGCCCGTGCCCCTCCGGCGCCTCCGTCGGCAACGTACGCGTGACGGCCGGCACGCTCGGCAGCGTGGTCTACGACTTCCTGCCCGGCGCCTCCGTCGACCCGCCGGGCCCCGGCCTCGGCGTACCGGCGAAGTTCTACATCCTGTCCAACAACCACGTGCTGGCCGACTCCAACCGCGCCCAGCTCGGCAGCGCCATCGTGCAGCCGGGCATCTTCGACGGCGGCCAGGACCCCGCGGACCGGATCGCGACGCTGGACCGCTTCATCACGATCCAGTTCGCCCCGCAGATTCCGCTGGAGCGGCACAACAACGTCGTCGACGCCGCGCTCGGCACCGTCGACTTCCAGGACGCGACCCGCGAGACGTACTTCAGCGGTGCGCCGCGCGCCTGGCGCCGCAAGGCCAATGTGGCGGTCGGCGACCTGGTGAAGAAGACCGGCCGTACGACCAACATCTCCTTCGGCCGGATCATCGCCGTCGACGCGACCATCGACGTCAACTACGGCACGGCGGGCACCGCCCGCTTCAAGGACCAGATCCTGACGACGAACATCTCGGCGGGCGGCGACTCGGGGTCCCTGGTGACCTCGCTCGACAACGTCGCGCTCGGCCTGCTGTTCGCCGGTTCCTCGACCGTCACCGTGCTCAACCACTACGAGAACGTCCGCGCGCTGCTGCGGGTCGAGGTCTCCGAACAGCTGGCCTGACCGGTCGCACCACGAGAGGAGGGCTTTCATGACCACTCAGGCACGCAAGCAGAAGGGCCGGTCCCGCGCGGAGCACCGCTTCCACAATCCGCAGGGCGCCGAGGTCAAGACGCGCGACGAGGCGTTCGCCGCACCCCAGGAAGTGTCCGCCGAGGCGGTGTCCACCAGCTCCAAGCTGGAGCTGCACAACGGCGCGATCACCTTCGCGATGGAGGTGAAGTTCAACCCGAACACCTACCCGCACGTGGTGGTGGGCGGGCAGATCACCTCCGGCATCTGCGGCGCTCCGTGGGACATCACGGGCGGCTTCATGGGCGACACCATCCGCCTGGACGCCAAGCGCTCGGGCCAGGGCTCCTGCGCCAACACGATCACGATCGTCGGCGAGTTCCAGAACCCTCCGGCGTACCGGGGTACGTACGGCTTCGACGGCGCGACGTCGTCGTTCAAGCACACGACGCTGTACAAGTGCTGAGCTGAACCGGGGATCTGCCGGGCCGCCACCGGCCCGGCAGATCCCCGCGTCCGCGTCACGTCCCTTGCTGCGAGCGGGCCTTGAACGCCGCCTTGCGGGCTTCCTTGGCCACCTTCTTGTCGGGGTGCAGCCGTCCCATCGCCTCGAGCACGTCCGCGGTGGCCGGGTGTTCGACCCGCCAGGCCGCGGCGAAGAATCCGCTGTGCTGCTCCGAGAGACCCTCCACCAGACCCTGCAGCTCGTCCGAGTTGCCCTCGGCGGCGAGCTGCGCGGCGATCGTGTCGATGGTCAGCCAGAAGACCAGGGCCTCGGAGGGCGCGGGCACGTCCGCCGCCCCGTGCTCGGCCAGCCACACCCGGGCGAGCCCACCGAGCTCGGCGTCGTCGAGCACGTCCCGCAGGGCGGGCTCGGCCTCCTGGCCCACCAGCGAGAGCGCCTGCTGACAGCGAAGCCGCCGCAGCGGCGCCCCCTCGTCGCCGCCCCGCGCGGCGGCCAGCAACTCCCGTGCCGCGTCCAGCTGTTCGTGCCGGGCCAGCCACAGCTCGATCTCGGCCTGCGCGGCGGACTGCGGGAAACCGGCCGTCCCCGCGAGCAGCGCGTCGGCGCCCTTGTCGGCCAGATCGCCGACGGCGGGCGCGTCCACGCCCGCCTCCAGCATCCGCGCCCTGATGCCGTACACACCGAGCGGGGTCAGCCGGACCATGCCGTAGCGCGTGACGTCCTCGTCGTCGTCGGGCAGCGGTGCCTCGGCCTCGTCGATGTCCACCATGAGGGCCTCGTCGACCGGCTGGTACTCGACGAGCCCCAGCGGCTCGAAGAGCCGGAACTGGTCGTCCAGCTTCATCATCGCGTCCGACACCTGCTCCAGGATGTCGTCGGTCGGCTCGCCCATGTCGTCGGGCACGATCATCGACGCGGCGAGCGCGGGCAGCGGCACCGGACCCTCGCCCGCCCCGGCCTCCCCCGCCGTGAGCAGGTACAGGTTGCCGAGCACGCCGTCCAGGAAGTCCGCCTCCGCCTGCGGGTCCCAGCCGAGCTCCTCGAAGTCGATCTCGCCGTTCTCCTCCAGGACGTCCAGGAGGTTGTCCATGTCGGGCACGGTCGCGTCCCCGTACACGGTGTCCAGGGCGCCGAGCCAGACGGCGAGGATGTCCTGCGGGCTGCCGGAGGTCAGCGCGGCGAGGTCCTCGCCCGCGGCCACCGTGCCCGGCGCGTCCTCGCCCTCGGCCTCGTCGGCGTCCGTGACATCCACCAGGCCCGTGTCGACGGCCACGCGCCAGGCCTCGCTCGCGTACGCGACGGAGTCCGGGTCGTCCGCTTCGAGGCCCAGCTCCGCCACGGCGGCCGGCAGCTGCTCCTCGACGAGCTCACCGCCCGCCCCTACGCGCGTCTCGGGCCCCGCCCAGCGGGCGAGCTTCGCGGCACGGGAGAGCAGCGGCGTGGCGAGCGCGGCCCGCGCGAGTTCCGCTTCGGAGTGCAGGAGCACCGGCGGCAGGGTGGCGGGACTTACGGACATCGGCTGGTTCTCCTCCGAAGGATGGGGCGTCCCCTGCTCGAGCGAAGTCGAGCGCCCGGGGAAAGGTCGTCTCGACCGAAGCCTAGACGGATTTGGACCCATGCCGCCCGGTTCATGTCCCTGTCAGAAGACATACATGGTGAGAACACCCGCCGAACCTTGACAACTCCCCTGGCCACACAAGAGATTGACGCGCGTAGACGCTGGGCGCGCCGGTCACCTCCCTGGCTCGTGCCGACCCGCTCCGGCTCTCGCCCGCTCCATACGACCTCACCCTCATCCGGAGTCCTGCCATGCCGCACATATCCCGTGCCACCCGGCCCGCCGTGAGATCCGCCGCCGTCTCCACCGTCGTGGCCACCGCCCTCGCGGCCGGTCTGCTCGTCGTGAGCTCCTCGTCGGCGTCGTCGGCGTCCGCCGCCGGGGTCCGCGTCCACGACATCCAGGGCACCACCCGCCTCTCGCCCCTCGCGGGGCAGCAGGTCACGGACGTGGCGGGCATCGTGACCGGCGTCCGCACGTACGGCTCGAAGGGCTTTTGGATCCAGGACCCGAAGGGCGACGGCGACCCCGCGACCAGCGAGGGCGTCTTCGTCTACACCGGCTCCGCCGCCCTGACCGTGCGGGCCGGTGACGCGGTCCGTGTCTCCGGGACCGTCGGCGAGTACGTCCCCGGCGGCGAGGCCTCCGGCAACCAGTCCCTGACCCAGCTCACCAAGCCGACGGTCACCGTCGAGTCGTCCGGCAACGCGCTGCCCGCGCCGGTCACGGTCGGCGCCAAGTCGGTGCCTTCCGCGTACGCGCCCGACGGCGACCCCGCGAACGGCGGCAGCATCGACGCACTGGCGCTGAAGCCCCGCGCGTACGCCCTGGACCTGTACGAGTCCCTCGAGGGCATGAACGTACGCGTCGGGACCTCGCGCGTGGTCGGCGCCACTGATCCGTACTCGGAGCTGTGGATCACCGTGAAGCCGCACGAGAACCCGAACCGGCGTGGCGGGGCGGTGTACAAGTCCTACGACGACCAGAACACCGGGCGCCTCCAGATCCAGCAGCTGGCTCCGGTCTCCGAGCATCCCTTCCCGAAGGCCAACGTCGGCGACGCGCTGTCCGGTGGCGCCGAAGGGCCCCTGGACTTCAACCAGTTCGGTGGTTACACGCTGGTCGCGCGGACGCTCGGCAAGGTCACCGACAAGGGTCTCGCACCGGAGAAGACGAAGCGGCAGGCGAAGGGTGAGCTCGCCGTCGCCACGTACAACGTGGAGAACCTCGACCCCACCGACCCGCAGGCGAAGTTCGACGCGCTGGCGGGAGCCGTCGTCTCGAATCTCTCCTCGCCCGACGTCCTCGCCCTGGAGGAGATCCAGGACGACAACGGCGCGAAGAACGACGGGACCGTCTCGGCGGAGGCGACCCTGAAGAAGTTCACGGACGCGATCGTCGCCGCGGGCGGGCCGCGGTACGCGTGGCGGTCCATCGACCCGCAGAACAACAAGGACGGCGGGGAACCGGGCGGGAACATCCGCCAGGTGTTCCTCTTCAACCCCGAGCGGGTCTCGTTCACCGACCGGGGCGCCGGGGACGCCACGACGGCCACGGGTGTCGTGCGTTCCGCCGGCGGACGCGCCGCGCTGACCCTCTCCCCCGGGCGCGTCGATCCCGCGAACACCGCCTGGGAGGACAGCCGCAAGCCGCTGGCCGGTGAGTTCAGCTTCCGGGGGCGCAGCGTCATCGTGGTCGCCAACCACTTCGGGTCGAAGGGCGGCGACGAGGGGCTCACGTCGCGGCATCAGCCGCCGGTGCGGTCGTCGGAGGCGAAGCGGCTGCGGCAGGCGCAGGCCGTGAACTCCTTCGTGCGGGATGTGCGGAAGGCGCAGAAGAGCGCGGACGTGGTGGTCGTGGGGGACGTGAACGACTTCGAGTTCTCACGGACGACGGCCGCGCTGGAGGCCGGGGGCGCACTGAAGTCCGCGGTGAAGTCCCTTCCCCGCTCGGAGCGTTACTCGTACGTCTACCAGGGGAACTCCCAGGTCCTGGACCAGATCCTGACCAGCCCGGGGGTCGGGAGCGGCTTCGCGTACGACAGCGTGCACATCAACGCGGAGTTCGCCGAGCAGAACAGTGATCACGATCCGCAGGTGCTGCGGTTCCGGCCGTAGGCTAGGCGTACAGCCTGATCAGCCAGTCCCGCCAGGCCAGTTCGGTGCCCTTGGCGTCCGCCTGTGGAGCGAAGTCGTGGATGCTGATGCCGACCGGGGCGCCGAAGTGGTTGCGGCCGAAGAAGCGGTAGAGCGCGGTGTCCGTGCGCAGGCCTATGAAGTGCCGGCTGCGGAAGTCGATCATCGTGTCGAGGGATTCGCCGGGGGCGTCCGCGCGTACGCGGGCGCCCTCCGACGCGTCGTCGGGCAGGCCCAGGCGGCGGCCCAGTCTGGCGAAGGCGTCCGGGGCGGTGGAGGGGGCGGGGCCGTCGAGGCTGGTGAAGGTGACGGGGAGGCCGGGGAAGTACGTCAGGTACTGGCGCAGGGTGTGCAGGTAGAAGTCGGTGTGCTTGCTGGCCCCCTCGTACTGCCTGTCCCAGTCGTCGGTGAGGACGCCGCTGTGCACGTAGCGGACCCATGAGCGGCGGCCGCCGTCGCGGGGCTCGATGGTGCGGTCGAGCTGGTTGAGGCTCTGACCCGGCGGGAGGCCCTGGGGGTCGTCGACGCGGTCGGTGAGGCGGTGCGGCGGCTCCCAGTGGGTGACGACGCCGCCGAAGGGGGCGACGCCGCCTTCGCGGGGTTCGTACTCCACCATGGGCCACAGCCAGCCGCCGGTGCCGACGGTGAACGCGTCCCAGACCTCGGCGGGAGAGGCATCCACCTCGAACTCCCGCTCGATCTCAAACTCCTTGCCGGTGGTCATGGCGACTCCTTAGCCCGCACGTCCCCTCACGTGGGCCCGCCGGGGCCGGGTACGGGACGCCCGCCCCCGCACGGGATTCCACGGATCCACCGTCCCACCGGCAAATATTTTCGTCCAGGGAAAGTCCAGGAGTGCGGGACTGCCGGGCGGCGCGCGCTCAGCGTCCCGGCTGGAAGCCGTACGCCAAGCGGTATCTGCCCGCCGCGGGCAGCCCCTCCCCGCTCTCCCACTCCTCGTAGCGGATCACCCGCTCGCCGTCCGTCGTCAGGTGGAAGTGGACGGAGATCAGCCCCGGTGCCGTCTCCGGCGGCCCGTCCCCCTCGGCGATCACGACCGCCCCGGCCACCCGCGCGTCACCGGCTGCCCGCGCCACCCCGTCCCGCAGCCGCGTCTTGTGCAGCCCCAGCCGTTCGATGCCCGGCACGGCCTCGTCGATGTCGGCGTTCCGCGCGTCCCTGCCGTGGGCGAAGAAGTCCTGGTACGCCTCTTCGTCGCGCCAGTGCGAGCGGTGCGCCAGCGTCGAGCCGTCCGCGCCGGCGTACACGGTGTACGAGAGCAGGCCCTCGTGCGGCCACGGGCGGCTCTCCCAGGCCTCGGCGATCGCCTCGGCCGTCGCCCGCTGCCGGTCCTCGGTGCCCGCGCTCCACGTACTGAGGAAGACGAGCCCGCCGTCGTTCGCGCGGGCCGGGTCGGGGAGGGGGGCGGCGTCGGCGTGCGGTTTCGTCATGGCGTGCTCCTTCAGCGCGTGTGCGGGCAGCGGGTGCGGGCACTGGTTGCCCGTGGCGCTGTGCCCGTGGCGTACACACTGCGACCCCAAGCGCGCTTGAGGTCAAGCGCGTTCGGGCGAGGCCACCGGTCCCAGCTCCGGCCGCTTCGCCTCGCGGCCGTCGCCCGACGAGCGGCCCCTGACGCGGCGCCACAGCCACGGGCCCATGAAGCCCGCGAACCACGCCGTCTCCGCCGCCACCGTCCGCAGCGTGGAGACCGGAAGCGGCGGTGGCTGCAGCGGCCTGACCCACTCCTCGTGGCCGGGGAGACCCAGCGCGTCCGCCATGCCGGAGGCGATCCGGGCGTGCCCCAGCGGGCTCGCGTGCAGGCGGTCGGCGCTCCACAGGCGGGGGTCGGTGGTGACCCGGTGCGGGAACGTGTCCAGGACGACGACTCCGTGGCGGTCCGCCGCCGCGCGGATGCGGGCGTTCAGGTCGAGGACGCGGGGCAGCGCCCTGCGCGCGAGCGGTGAGATCCGCCCGAGGTCCGGGAAGGTCACCGTGGCCACGCGCGCGCCCGCCGCGGTCAGTTCGGTGAACATGTCCTCGATGTCGCGGGCCACCTGGGCCGCGTCGAAGCCGGGGCGCACCAGGTCGTTCATGCCTGCCATGACCGTGACCAGGTCCGGGCGCAGCGCCAGGGCCGGCGCGAGTTGCTCCGCCTTGATGCGCGCCGTCAGCCTGCCCCGCACCGCGAGGTTCGCGTAGCCGAACGCGGGGTTCCGCTCGGCCAGGATCTCGGCGAGCCGGTCGGCCCAGCCCCGGTAGCCGTGGGTCTCGTCGCCGTCGCCGACGCCTTCCGTCTGGCTGTCGCCGATCGCGACATAGCGCGCGTACGCATGCGTCGTCATGGCCAGAGCCTCCCCCCGGAGTCAGGGCACGTCAACGCGGTGCCGACCGGCGCCCACGCCTCTTCGGGCAGGGACCCGCGCCTCGGGGTCCGCGCAGGGGTGGCCGCGCTAGCCCTTCTCCTCCTCCGCGAGGCGCGCCAACTCCCCCTGGAACACGTCGAGCCGGGCCTGGAGAAGCGCCGCCTCCGCGACCAGCTCGGGCACGCCCATCGCCTCGGGAGCCCGCTCCGGTACGAGGCCGGGGCGCGCCCCGGCGACCGTGAGGCCCTCCCCGGCGAGGCGGGCGAACTCCGCGAACCGCAGCGACGCGCGCCTGCCCGCACAGGTGGCGCAGACGCCCTCGACCACCCGCCACCCGGGCCTGCCCCACCCCGCGTCGGCGAGGACGGAGGCCCGCGCGCCGCACTCGCACGGCTGCACCGTCACCGTGCGCACCCGCTGGCGCGCGTACCGGAAGCCGCGCTCGAAGCGGATGTACGCGCCGAGCACCGTCACCTCGAGCAGCGCCGCCCCGCGGTGCCCGCCGGTGCACAGGAACGCCTCCGCCTCGGTGCGTTCGTGCACGCAGTGGAAGCCGCAGTCGCAGCGGCGGTGCGGGGCCGCGTGCCGTCGGCCGTAGACGCAGTGGGCCGTGTCGAGCGCGCCGTAGGGCAGGGCCGCCCCCAGGGAGACGCCGGTGAACCCGGCCCTCGCGCCGTCGTGGGACAGCGCGAGGCGGGCGATCTTGTATCCGGTCGGCGGCTCCTTCGGGCGTTCCTCGGGGAGCCGCGGCCTCATCGTGGCGCCGGGACCTCGGCCGCCGGTTCCTCGGCCACACGAGCCGGTTCGGGCTCCGGGGCCGCGCGGTCCGGGGCCTCCTGTCGCGGCTGCTCCTGCGGGGCCTCCTCGGCGATCCCGGTGGCGAGTGCTTTGCCCAGCCTCATGACGCCTCCTGTGGCCGGCGGCCGTACGGCCGTCCGTCGACTACCGTCGGGCCCATGGTGGCGCATACGGGGGCGAGTTGGCACTAGGGCCCGGCTTCCTTGTGGCCACCTGGTAGCAATTCTGCCGTATATCTCGTAGCAGAATTAAGTGGAGCTTCAGCTTCGCCGTACCGACACTGCCTCTATGCCCTCTCCCTCATCGGCGCCGCTCTCGCCGGCTTCTCCCCCCTTCGGCCGCGCCCTCTGCGCGATGGTCACGCCCTTCACGGACGACGGCCTGCTCGACCTCGACGGCGCTCAGGTGCTCGCCGAGCACCTGGTGGCCGACGGCTGCGACGGACTCGTGCTCTCCGGCACCACCGGCGAGTCCCCCACCACGTCCGACAGCGAGAAGGCCGCGCTCGTACGCGCCGTCGCCGAGGCGGTCGGCGACCGGGCCGCGGTCGTCGCGGGCGTCGGCAGCTTCGCCACGCGGCACACCGTCGAGATGGCCCTCCAGGCCGAAAAGGCGGGCGCGGACGGCCTGTTGGTGGTCACGCCCTACTACAGCAAGCCGCCGCAGGACGCCGTGGAGGCACACTTCCTGGAGGTGGCCGACGCGTCGGGGCTGCCGCTCGCGCTGTACGACATCCCGGGTCGCACCGGAACCCGCATCGAGCCGGAGACGATGCTGCGCCTCGCGGAGCATCCGCGGATCGTCGCGGTGAAGGACTGCGCGTACGACCTGATGGGCACTCAGAAGGTCCTGTCGCGGACGGACTTGGCGTACTACACCGGCTGCGACGAGCTCATCCTCGCGCTGTACGCGGTGGGCGGCGTCGGCTACATCAGCACGGTGGCCAACGTGGCGCCGCGCCAACTCCGGTCGATCATCGACGCGTTCGACGCGGGCGACACCGCGGTGGCCCAGCAGCGTCAGCAACAGGCCATGGAACTCATCGAGTTGATGATGGGGGCGGGGCTCCCCGGCACGGTCACATCGAAGGCACTGCTCGGCGCGCTCGGCCTGCCCGGCGGCCCGGTCCGCGCACCGCTGCGGCCCGCCGGCCGCGAGGCGACCGACGGGCTGCTGCGTGCGTACGAGGCGCTGCGGGTGACCGCGCCCTCCAGGTGACTCAGCCCGCCGCGGGGAAGCCCCCGGCCTTGGTCCACACGAGCTTGTCGGAGCCCCGGCTGAACGTGGCCTTCTTGCCTCCGGTGGCGACGGCGATCTTCTCCCAGCCGTCGAAGTTCTTCGTGAGGTGCTTGTCCCACTTGGCCAGGGGGCCCGTGGCGACCGCGGCGACCGACTCGGTCGGCGGCTCGCCGTCGGCGCAGTAGACGCCGAAGTCCCCGAAGGCGGCGACCGTGCCGTCCTTGGCCTTGAGGGTGATTCCCTGGCAGGCGTCCGTCTTGGTCTTGTAGACCAGGGCCGACTTGGACCAGCCCTTGGTCTTGGGGCTGTAGTCCTGCACGAGGAGCCCCTTGCTCTTCATGTAGTGCATCGCCACGCGACGCCCGTCGGTGAGCTTGACCTGCGCGTTGAAGGGGCTCGGGCTCCCGCTCCAGTGGATGTCGCTCTTCTCCAGCGGGTAGCTGTGGTCGCCGGTCGAGATCCGGCTCGCCCCCTGCGCCGCATCGCTGCCCACGCCCACGCTCTGGCCGCACCCGGCCACCAGCGCGAGTACCACCGTTCCGCTCAGGGCCAGGGTCCGTACACCGGCTCGGTACATGTCGCTCTCCTGTCGTCCCGCGCGGCATACGCGCGCATGGCACGGCAGCTTACGCAGCCACGGCAGCCCCAGGGGAGTCGCCGGACCCACCCGCACCACAGGGGAGAGCGCCCTCCGGGTGTCCGAAGGGCGCTCTCGACCGGTGGTGGTGCTCAGTTGTGGCTGTGCAGCACGTCGTTCAGGCCGCCCCACACCGCGTTGTTCGGGCGGGCCTCGACGGCGCCGGAGACCGAGTTGCGGCGGAAGAGGATGTTCGAGGCGCCGGAGAGCTCGCGGGCCTTGACGATCTGCCCGTCGGGCATGGTCACCCGGGTCCCGGCGGTGACGTAGAGACCGGCCTCGACGACGCACTCGTCGCCGAGCGCGATGCCGACGCCCGCCTCGGCGCCGATCAGGCAGCGCTCGCCGATGACGATGCGGACGTTGCCGCCGCCGGAGAGCGTGCCCATCGTGGAGGCGCCGCCGCCGATGTCGGAGCCGTCGCCGACGACGACACCGGCGGAGATACGGCCCTCGACCATGGAGGTGCCAAGGGTGCCCGCGTTGAAGTTCACGAAGCCCTCGTGCATGACGGTCGTGCCCTCGGCGAGGTGCGCGCCGAGCCGCACGCGGTCGGCGTCGGCGATGCGCACGCCCTTGGGCGCCACGTAGTCCGTCATGCGCGGGAACTTGTCGATGGAGGTCACGGCGAGGTGCAGGCCCTCGGCGCGGGCGTTGAGCCGGACCTTCTCGACGTCGTCGACGGCGACCGGGCCGAGCGAGGTCCAGGCGATGTTGGCGAGGAAGGCGAACTGGCCGTCCAGGTTCACGCCGTGCGGCTTGACCAGGCGGTGCGAGAGCAGGTGCAGGCGCAGGTAGACGTCGTGGGCGTCGACCGGCTTCTCGTCGAGGGACGCGATGACCGTACGGACGGCGACGATCTCCACGCCACGGCGGGCGTCCTTGCCGATGGCCTTGGCGGCGCCCTCACCGAGGAGCTGCACGGCGCGCTCGGCGGTGAGCCGCTCGGTGCCTGCGGGGCCCGCTTCGGCGACGAGCTCGGGCGCGGGGAACCAGGTGTCGAGAACGGTGCCGTCGGCGGTGAGGGTGGCGAGGCCTGCGGCGACGGCGCCGGTGGTGCGGGAAGCGTTCGTGTCGGTCATGGGGAAAACCTAACCGGCGGGGCGGCGCGCGGGCGAACCGGTCTCAGGGTCCGGGCCGCCCGCCTCCAGCAACCGGCTGAGCACATCCCGCGCATACGCCGCGTCGTATTCGCCGCCGGTAAGCAGCACTTGCAGGGATATCCCGTCCATCAGCGCGACCAGAGCGCGAGCGGTGACCGGATCGGTGCGCCGCTCGAGCACCTCGGCGAGCCCCGAGCACCACTCGGCGGCCACGGGCCGCAGGGCGGGCCTGCGCAGGGCG
Source organism: Streptomyces sp. NPDC057302 (assembly GCF_042667685.1). Classification (NCBI taxonomy): domain Bacteria; kingdom Bacillati; phylum Actinomycetota; class Actinomycetes; order Kitasatosporales; family Streptomycetaceae; genus Streptomyces; species Streptomyces sp. NPDC057302. The sequence goes on from NZ_JBHUZJ010000045.1 coordinate 70,389, forward strand.
GCGAGGTAGAGCTCGTACTCCAGCTCGACCCCCGACCGCTCCCCCGCGAACCAGTCGCCGAGGATCCGTGCGAGCTCCGCCGCGAGGTCGGCGCCGGGATCCTCGAACGCGTGGCCTGCGGCCATCACCTTGGCGAAGCCCTCGTTCGACTGCCGCAGCGCGGCGACCATCAACTCGTCGAGCGTCTTGAAGTGGTAGGTCGTGGAGCCGAGCGGCACATCGGCCTCGGCGGCGACGGACCGGTGGCTGAGCCCGCCGATCCCCTTCTTCCCGACCACGCGGATCGCGGCGTCGATGATCCGCTGGCGGCGCTCGGGGTCGTACCTTCGGGCCATCAGTGGGCCCCTCCGAGGTTGAGCACGACGACGCCCGCGATCACGAGGACGATCCCCGCGATCTTGGCCAGGCCCGCGGACTCCCCCATGAAGATCATGCCGATCGCGGCGACCGCGGCGGTGCCGATCCCGGCCCAGATCGCGTAAGCGGTGCCGACGGAGAGCGTCTTGAGGGTCTGGGCGAGCAAGGTGAAGGCGATCAGATATCCCGCGACCGTGATCAGCGAGGGCCAGAGCTTGCTGAACCCCTCGCTGTACTTCATGGCCGTCGTCCCGGCCACCTCCGCCACGATCGCGCCGGCCAGCAGTCCGTATCCCATGCGTACGAGTGTACACAACGTTGCGTACGGCCGTACATAACGACGGAGGAACGACGACGACAGGAGCGGCTAAGGTGACGCGATCACTGTGGGGGGCCACAGGCGACGCACGCGGGACACCGCACGGAACTACGGAGCACGAGAGCGATGTCAGACATACCGGGGTGGGGACCTCACGGACCGTACGGCGCACCGCCCGGCTGGAGCTGGAACGGCTACGGCTGGACCCCGCCACCGCCGCCGCCCAAGCCCGGCGTCATCCCGCTCGCACCGCTCGGCGCCAACCACATCATCGGCGGCGCGTTCGCGACGATGCGGCGCTACGCCAAGCCCCTGTTCGCCGCGGCAGCCGCGGCCTACGGCCTGCTGGCCGTCGTCGCCGCGGCCTCAGGGGTGCTCGCCTACGTCGCGACCCGGGAACACTTCCGTGCCGTGGCCGAACCGGGCGCGGTCTCCTGGGACGACAGCAGACCGATCCTGATCGCGTTCGGCCTGGTGTGGCTGGGGTTCATGCTCGCCACGCTGGTCGTCAACTCGTTCGTCCAGGCGGCCTGCGCCGCCACACTGCACGAGGCGGTCCTCGGCCGCCCGGCGCCGTTCGGCGCCATCTGGCGCAGGGCGTGGTCGCGGACGCCGTCCGTGCTGGCCGTGACCCTGCTGCTCTCGATCGTCCTGATGCTGCCGGTGGCCGCGTTCGCGCTGCTCTTCCTCTCGCTCCTCTTCCTGATGATGACCCAGTCGATCATCCCCATCGGTCTGGTCCTCCCGCTGTTCCTGGTCACGCTGCCGCTCGCGGCCTGGCTGTACGTCCTGTTCGCCTTCGCCCCGGCGGCGGCCGCCCTCGAAACGGCGGGTCCGTTCACGGCGTTGCGGCGCTCCGTAAGCCTGGTGCGGGGCGCCTGGTGGCGTACCTTCGGCATCTCGCTGCTCGCGGGTCTCATCGTGGTGGGCGTCTCCCTCGCCTTCCGACTCCCCCTGCAATTCGCCGCCCCTGGCCCGCCCCAGGTCGACCCGGACGACCCCATGTCGACCTACCTCCTGGACCAACTGCGCTCCCAGTTCGGCCTCTACGCGGCCCTCGGCCTGCTCGGCAGCTTCCTCACCCAGCTCGCCGCCACGGTGTTCCTGCCCCTGGTGACGGCCCTGCTCTACCTGGACCGCCGCATCCGCAAGGAGAACCTCGCGCACACGCTCAGGGAGGCATCGGCGGCTCCTGCGCCGGTCCCGTAGACGCGACGAGGCCCCCCGCGCGGGAAG
>NZ_JBHUZJ010000046.1:0-70162 GCF_042667685.1 Streptomyces sp. NPDC057302
CCACGGGGCAATCGGGCGGGCGGGCGGGAAAGGCCTGTTCGGTACAGGCAAGGCCACGGGGCAATCGGGCGGGCGGGCGGGAAAGGCCTGTTCGGTACAGGCAAGGCCACGGGGCAATCGGGCGGGCGGGCGGGAAAGGCCTGTTCGGCACAGGCAAGGCCGCCGGGCAATCGGGCGGGTGGGTGGGGAGGGCCCTTCGGAACGGGCAAAGCCGCGGGGATCAGGAAAGGCACAGCGCCAGCGCCCAGCGGCGGCAAGAAACAAGGACCGCCCAGCCCGCCGCAGGCGCCCCTCAGCTGTCTCCCCCCTCATCGATCAACCGCCGCACCTCCCGATCGACAAGCCCCAGCCGCGCCTCCGCCACAAGAGGAACCGCACGCCGCTGCCGGCGGGCCTCATGGACGTCGATGTCGATCGTCACCAGGCCCGGCTCCCACTTCGGCGCCTGCGCCACCACCGTCCCCCGCGGGTCCACCACCCGCGAACCGCCCCAGAACGAAGCCCCGTTCTCGTTCCCGACCCGGTTCACGAAGACCACCCAGCACTGGAGCATGCGGGCCGTGTAGGACAGCAGCGTGTCCCAGTACAGGCCCGTGTCCATCGCCTCGGGATCCAGGCTCGCCGCGCTGTTCGTGGGGATGACGATGACCTCGGCACCGTCCTGCACCGCAAGCCACGGCAGCACCGGCTGCCACGCGTCGTTGCAGACGAGGGTCGCCGCCCTCCCGTGCCCGCCCGGCAGGTCGTACGCACGCAGGTGCTGACCGGGGCTAACGTGCTTGCGCTCCTCCCAGGCCAGGTAGTTGGGGAGGTACAACTTCCGGTGTCCGTGCAGGAGTTGGCCGTTCGCGTAGTACGCGGACGTGTTGTACGCGCGCAAGCTCGTGTGTTCGTGCAGGCCGACGATCACGTCGGGGCCGAACGTCGAGAGCTCAAGGAGGCGGATGTCCGTCACGTCAAGCGACGTGTCCCGCTTCAGGCCGCCCAGGTGGTAGCCGTGCAGACTCAGCTCGGGGAAGACGACGAGGTCGGCGCCCTGCGCCGCCGCCTGGCCGATCTGGTCGCGCGCCACGGCGAGGTTCTCGTCCACCTCGCCGAGGACACAGTCGGTCTGCGCAAGGGCCACTCTCATGGCTCCGAGCCTCGCAGCGCCCGGCATCCCCCGCATGTCGGGGAATCCACCTGGCCCCGGGCCGTGGCAAGGTCACCCCCCTGGAGCCCTCCGCGAAGGCGCTCCGCAAAAGCCCTCCGCGGGATTGTCAGTGGCTGGTGACAGACTCGGCCGTATGACCGAAAGGTGGGCCGTCGCCGCCACCGAGGCCGGTGGCGCCACCCTCGCCCCCCTCGGGGATGACGGCCTGCCCTCGGGGCCCGTCCTGCACGAGCCGCACCTCGCGAAAGCCGTGCGCGACAGACCCGACGCGAGCCGCTGGGTCTGGCGGTCCACCGCCGAGATCTATCCCGCGCTGCTCGCGGCGGGCGTCCGGGTCGACAGGTGTTACGACGTCGAGGACGCCGAGCTCCTCCTCCTAGGTCACGAGGGCCGCCTCGGCGAGCCCCGCTCGGCAGCCGCCGCCTGGGCCCGGCTGCACAATGCCCCGGTGCCGAACGACCCGCCCCCCAGAGCCGCGTCCCCCGGCGCCCAGGACTCCCTCTTCGAGCCCTCCCCCGTCACCTCCCTCCCCTTCGAGGCCCTCCTGGAGGTGTATGCCGACCAGCAGCGAAGACATGGGGCCGCCGAGCACCCCGGCAGGATGCGGCTGCTCACGGCGGCCGAGTCGGCGGGGATGCTGGTGGCCGCCGAGATGAACGTCGCGGGCCTCCCCTGGCGCGCCGACGTCCACCACGCCCTGCTCACCGAGCTGCTCGGCGAGCGCTATGCGGGAGGCGGCAGGAACGCGGGAGCGGCCGAGCCCCGCCGTCTCGCCGAGCTCGCCGACGAGATCTCCGCCGCCTTCGGCCGCCGCGTCCGCCCCGACCTGCCGAACGACGTCATCAAGGCCTTCGCGCAGGCAGGGATCAGGGTCAAGTCCACCCGGCGCTGGGAGCTGGAGGAGATCGACCACCCTGCCGTACGGCCCCTCGTCGAGTACAAAAAGCTGTACCGGATCTGGACGGCGCACGGCTGGAGCTGGCTCCAGGACTGGGTGCGCGACGGCCGCTTCCGGGCCGAGTACACGCCGGGCGGCACCGTCAGCGGACGCTGGACGACGAACGGCGGCGGTGCGCTGCAGATCCCGAAGATCATCCGGCGGGCGGTCGTCGCCGACCCCGGCTGGCGGCTCGTCGTCGCCGACGCCGACCAGATGGAGCCGCGGGTCCTCGCCGCGATCTCCCGCGACCGGGGCCTGATGGAGGTGGCCGGCAGCCACGAGGATCTCTACACGCGCCTCTCGGACCGCGCGTTCTCCGGCGACCGCGACCACGCCAAGATCGCGCTCCTCGGGGCCGTCTACGGCCAGACGTCGGGCGACGGCCTGAAGAACCTGGCGGCGCTGCGCCGCAGATTCCCCGCCGCGGTCGCGTACGTGGACGACGCGGCGAAGGCGGGCGAGGAGGGCCGCCTCGTACGTACCTGGCTGGGCCGCACGAGCCCGCCCGCGGCCGGCGCGGAGGACTTCGACGAGGCGGGCATCCCCCAGGAGGCCCCGGCCGAACTCCCCTCCCAGGACGGCGAGTTCACCCCCGGCTACGCCTCGTCCAACACCCGGGCCCGTGGCCGCTTCACCCGTAACTTCGTCGTCCAGGGCAGCGCTGCCGACTGGGCCCTGCTGATGCTGGCCGCCCTTCGCCAGTCCATAGCCGCGGCCGGTCTCCGCGCCGAGCTCGTCTTCTTCCAGCACGACGAGGTCATCGTGCACTGCCCGCAGGAGGAGGCCGAGGCGATCACGGAAGCGATCCGCGCGGCCGGGGATCTCGCGGGACGCATCGCGTTCGGCGAGACGCCGGTGCGCTTCCCGTTCTCCGTGGCCGTGGTGGAGTGCTACGCGGACGCGAAGTAGACCGCGGAAGCCGAAAGGCGCAGAGGCCGTACAGGCCATACGGACCATACAAGCCATACAGACCGTGGACCTGACCCGGACGCCTTCAGCCCGCCAGCAAGTTCTTCAGCTCGCCGACGACCTCGCTGCTGTCCGTGCCGTCCAGCGCCGCCAGCGCCGACCGCCACTGCGCGTACGCCTCTTCGGCGCACCCCTGCGCGTACAGCAGGAGTCCGTGCTGGTGGCGGGCCAGCCCCGCCATGTGCGCGTCGGCCCGCTGCTCCGCACGCTCCAGGAGATCGGCGCACTCGCGCGTCGCGTCCTGGGTCCGGCACAGCTCGCGCAGGGCGCGGACGACGCCGAGGCGCACCTTGGACTCGTTGTGCCAGTCCTCGGCCTCGCCGTGGATGCGCAGGCTCTCCTCGAAGTGCGTGAGCGCGACGGCCGGTTCGCCGAGGAGGAGGTGGGCGTGGCCGATGTCGCAGTGGGCTTCCTGGCGGACGCCCGCGTGGGCGAGCGTCTCGCCGATCGCCAGGCTCCGCTCGTGGTAGTCGAGCGCGGTGCGCACGTCGCTGTGTTCGTAGATGTTGCCGAGGTGGCTGAGGGCGAAGGCCTCGCTCAAGGGGTCGTCCAGGTCCTTGGCCAGTTCCAGGCTCTGGTGCAGCGCCTGGGCCGATTCCTCGAAGCGGCCCAGCGCTTCGAGGAGGAGGCTGCGGTTGAGGACGGCGCGGTGCACGAACGAGACGAGGTCGAGCTCGCGCCAGAGTGTCAGGGCCTCGTCGATCAGGGCGAGCGCCGTGTCGCTGTGCCCCGACACGTAGTTGAGGCCCGCGAGGTCGGTGAGGGCCTGCGCCTCGCTCGCGGTGTCGCTCCAGCGTCGGGCGGCGGTGACGGCCAGGCGGTTCAGGAGGTCCGCCTCGGCCAGCCGGCCACGGCGCTTGAGGTAGGAGAAGAAGCAGCGGACCAGCACGGGCAGGAGGACGGATTCGCGGCCGTGGCGGTCGGCGAGGGCGATGACGTTGGTGAGTTCCGTGTCGCCCCAGGCGAAGGCGTCATCGGTGGACATGGCGGGTACGGCGGGCACGGCGGGTACGGCAGAGGCGAGAGAGCCATCTGCCGCCCTGTCTGCACGCCGCCGGGGCGGCAGCCGCTCGTCGACTCCCCGCAGCCGGTCGTCACGGTCGAGGCCCTCCGGCATGATCGCCAGCACGGTTTGGCGCGCCGCCTCCGCGTACCACTGGAGCGCGGATTCCACGACGTCCACCGCCGCCGCCCCCGGCCCGCCCTGGTGGGCCGCCTCCCTCGCGAAGTCGCGTACGAGATCGTGCGGGGCGTAGCGGCCGTAGGCCGTCTCGTCGAGAAGCGCGACGTCGACGAGCCGGTCGAGTGCGGCGCCCGCGCGCCACTCCTCCACCTCCAACAGGCTTGCTAAGAGAGGGACTCCGTACGCCGGAAGGTCGAGCGCGCCGATCGCGGCGAGGGCGGCGGCCGCGTCCCGGTCGGACTCGCGCTCCGAGGTACGCAGCGCGTCCAGGGCCACGGCGAGCGAGCGCCGCACGCTCAAGTCGTCGTGCTCCAGGTGATGCAGGCGCCCGCCGCTGACGGTGAGGAGTTCGGCGAGGGCGTCCGGGGTGAGCGCGCGGCGGGCGGCGAGGCGGGCGGCGATGATGCGCAGGGCCAGCGGGAGGCGCCCCGCGAGCTCGACCAACGGGTGCCCCGCGTCGAGCCCCGCGCGTCCGGAGGCGGCGCGCAGCAGGGCGACGCTGTCCCCTTCGGAGAGCGGTTCGAGCGGGAAACGCCCCGCGCCGTCGAGCGCGGTGAGCGGAGAACGGCTGGTGACGATGACCGCGCAGCCGGAGCCCGCGGGCAGCAGCGGCCGTAGCTGGGCGGCGGTGGCCGCGTCGTCCAGGACCAGCAGGGTACGGGTGGGCGCGAGCAGCGAACGGAGCAACGCGGCTGCGGCGTCCGGGTGTTCGGGACTGTTGCTCGACTCGACCCCGAGGTCGCGGAGCAGGGCGGCGAGGGCCTGATCGGAGGTGAGGGGCGTCATCCCCGGGGTGGCCCCGCGCAGATTGACGTAGAGCTGCCCATCGGGAAAGTGCTCCCGCAGCCGATGCGCCACATGCAGGGCAAGCGCACTCTTCCCCACGCCTGCCATGCCGGACAGGACGGCTACGGGAGGCGCGGATCCGGCCACCTTCCCGAGCACGCCACCGCTGCCGCCCGCCCCCGTGGGGAGCGGCCCTGCGAGGAGCTGTGCGAGGGAGCGGACTACTTCCTCGCGCCCGGTGAAGTGGGGCGGGGAGGGCGGGAGTTGAGCGGGGCGGATGGGGGTGGGGGTGAGGGTGGCTGTGGGTGGAGGAGGGGACGCGGGCGGGGCGTGGGCCGCGGGGGTCGCTGCGTCGGGCCCTGGCGCGGGGGGTTCTTCGGGGGCCGGGGCGGCGGGCGTTGCGGGGACGGGGCTGGCGGGTGCCGCGACCCCTGGTCCGGCGGAGGCTGCGGGCGACGGGCCGACGGGAGTTGCGGGCCCCTGGCCGACGGGAGCTGCGGGCGACGAACTGACAGGAGCTGCGCCTCCCGGGCCTGCGTGCACCGCGGGCGACGGACTGGCGGCTGCTGCGGACACCGCGAGCCCGGGAGTTGCGGGCCCCTGGCCGACGGGAGCTGCGGGCGACGAACTGACAGGAGCTGCAACTCCCGAGCCTGCGTGCACCGCGGGCGACGGGCTAGCTGCTGCTGCGGACACCGCGAGCCCCGGCCCAGCTCCTGCTTCGGGCCCAGGGCCAGAACCCGCGGTAGACCCCAAACCGGAACCCAAACCGGAACCCGGACCGGGCCCCGCAACTGCGGCCAGATCACGCCCCGCCGACCCCGCAAGGCCCGCAAGGCCCGACTCACGCCCCGCCGACCCCGCAGGGCTCGCAGGGCCCAACTCACGCCCCGCCGACCCCACACCAACCGAACCCACCACCGGAGCCACCGCACCCGCAGAAGCCGCGGGAGCGACAGGAGCCGCAGGAGCCACCCCACCCACAGCAGCGACAGCTACAACAGGAGCCGCAGCACCCACCCCACCCACAGCAGCAACAGGAGCCGCAGCACCCACAGCACCCCCACCAACAGCACCCGCCAACCCCACCCCCGCAGGCTCCCGCAGTACCTCGCGATGCGCGGCCCGTACCGAGGCGCCCGGCTCCACGCCCAGTTCCTCCACCAGTCTGCGCCGCAGCTCGCGGTGGACGGCGAGTGCCTCTGCCTGGCGGCCCGTGCGGTGCAGCACCAGCATCAGTTGCCGGTGGAAGGTCTCCCGCAAGGGATACTCGGCGACCAGTTCCGCCAGCTCCGGAACGAGCCCACCCCCGCCCCCGGCCCCGATCGCCAGCTCCGCGTCGTAACGCAGTTCGAGGGCGAGGAGCCGCGCCTCCTCCAGGCGCGGCACCAGCGCGTGCCCCGTAGCGTCCGCGGGCAGCCCGCCCAGCGGAGTACCGCGCCACAGGGAGAGCGCGCCGGCCGCGGCAGCCGCACAGCCGTCCCAGTCCCGTTCCGCGTAAGCGGCCCGTGCCTGCGCGACCAACTGCTCGAAGACCCGCACGTCCAGCTCGCCGTCGGCCACCCGCAGCCGGTACCCCGGAGGCACCGCCCGCAGCCGTTCCGGATCGTCGAGGAGGCGGCGCAGCCGCGTCACGTGGTTCTGCAGCGAGGCATGCGCGGACGCGGGCGGCGCGCCGCCCCACAGTGCGTCCTTGAGGGCGTCGACGGAGACCGCCCGCCCCGGTTCGAGCAGCAGCGCGGCCAGCAGGGCCCGGCCCTTGGCGCTCTGCACGGGCTGGGGCTCGCCCTCGGCGTCGTACACGGCAGGCGCGCCCAGGAGTCCGAACCGCAACCCGTCGCACCGCACGTCCACGCCATCTCCCGCCAACCGTTGGCCACATGTTAGCGATCGGTTGGCGGAACCTGATGGAATCAACACATCGGGCCCGGCCCCGCCGGTACTCGCGCCAAGCGGCGTAACTCGGGGGAGTGTCACCGTTGCGGCCGGGCCCGCTCAGTTTCTGCGAGGCATTCTCAACTTCCGTACGGGGAGGAGAAGTTGAGGTGCCCGCGGAATCGAGGCAGCGGTGCACGAGTTACCGCACGCGCGTACAAGTCACCAAACGAGCGCACAAGTCACCGTACGTACGCACGTGCGCGCACGTCACCGTACCCACGCGCACGCGAGAGCCACGCCCCACGGCCCCCGGCCACACGCACCAACCACCGGATTCCGGCACCAGGTGCTCACCGATCGACCACCCTTCGCCCACCCTTCGCCCACCCTTCGCCCACGTCGACCATCTCCCATCCCCACCCGCACGCCCACCGGCGATAGCCCCCTCACTCCGCCGGCACCCGCACCGTGAACACCGCTCCCTCCCCCGGCGTACTCCGTGCCGTCACCGTCCCCCCATGCCCCTCCACGAGCTGGCGGACGATCGCGAGGCCGAGCCCGCTGCCGCCGGTCGACCGCGTACGTGACTTGTCCGCGCGCCAGAAGCGGTCGAAGACGTGGGGCAGATCGTCGGGGTCGATGCCGGTACCCGTATCGGCGACCTCCACCACCACCGCGTCGAGCGTGGCGCGGCAGCCGATCGTGACGCTGCCGCCCTCCGGGGTGTGCCGGATCGCGTTGGAGACCAGGTTGCCGATGGCCTGCCGGAGCCGGAGCGGGTCGGCCGTGAAGCAGGGATCGCCGTGCGTCGTCGCGCTCAGCCGTACGCCCGCCGCCTCGGCCCCCGCCTGGTGCGCCGCCGCGACCTGGTCCACGACGTCGGAGGCGTGCACGGGCTCGCGGTGCAGCCGGAGCGTACCGGCGTCGGCGGCGGCCAGATCTTGGAGGTCGTTGACGATGTGCTGGAGCAGCAGGGCCTCTTCGAGGAGCGATCCGACGAGCTCCGGGTCGGTGGCGACCACCCCGTCCTCGGCCGCCTCCAGCCAGCCGCGGATGTTCGAAAGCGGCGTACGCAACTCGTGCGCGACGTCGCTCACCATCGCCTGGCGCTGGTCCTCAAGGGCCTTGCGGTGCGCGGCCATGTCGTTGAAGGCGTCGGCGAGCTGGCGGATCTCCCCCGCCGATCCCGCCGAACGCGCCGTGACGGGTTCGGCCGCCTCGCCCGTCTTCATGCGCTGGGTCGCGGCGGTCAGCGCGCGCAGCGGCCGGGTCAGCCGGGTCGCGGCGAACGCGGTCACGGCGACCGTCACCGCGAGGATGCCCGCCGAGAGGCCCGCGAGCCGGAAGGTGTTGGCCCCGGAGAGGCTGAACCGCGAGCTCTCGACCGCGCGGGCCGCCGCCGTGCGCGAACCGTCGGAGCTGGTGACGAAGAGGAGCGCGGGCTCGGAGACGTACAACCCGAGCTGCTCGCGCCGGGCGCTGCCCACGCAGGCGGCGGTCTTGGTGTCGTACTCATTGCCGACGCTGCTGACACCGCCCGCCGGTTCGGGCGGGTACGGCGATTCCGACGGGGTGCTGGTGGGCGTCCTGCTCGCAGGCGCCCTGCCCGGCTCCTTCGAAGGCGCACCCGGCCCCGGCGCGGCATCCGCCCCGCCCGACGCACCCGCACCCCCGGCCACCGGCTTCTCCGTATCCGTCTCCGTCTCCGTCTCCGTGGGGATGTAACGCCCGGAGTCACGGTCGAACACGCCCACCGACTGCCACCACGTCAGATCGAGCCCGACCTTCACGGGCGGGGCGTCCCCGCGCCGCAGACAGGCGTTGGTGAGCTCGTTGAGCCGGTCCAGCGCCTTGCTCTCGGCACGGGTGGGCATGTCGAGCCGGTAGTCGTGGCAGCTGGAGTCGAGGATCTGGGACGGATCGTTGGGTGCCTCGACGCGTGGACGCCCGCTCGGCCCTTGGACGACACGGGCGGAAACCCCGAGGCCGTGCATGCAGCCCACGACGCCCGCGGCCACCTTCGCCAGCTCTTTCCGCTCCGCGGCCGGCAGCCGGAAGGGCCCGACCGCCCGCGGATCGATGCGGTCCTGCCCCCCGGCCTCCGCGTCCGCGCTGCCCGCCCCCGCGGTCAGCGCCCCGTCGACGGCGAGCGGATCGACGACGGCCGAGGCCTTGGACGGCAGCCCGACCCCGGCGGCCCCCTTGCCGCCTCCCCCGCCACCCTTGCCTCGCGAGTCGGCGATGACGACACGGTCCTGCGTGGTCAGGGTGATACGCCGCCCGGTCTTGCGGGCCAGCTCCCGCACGGTCTTCTCGGCGCCCTGCCACCCGGGCGCACCGGCCGCCAGGGCCAGCAGTTCGTCGTAGACACGGGCATCGTCGGCAAGCACCTGCCCCTGTTCCTGCCGGATCGCGCCGGACGTGGTCTGCGCGGCGAGCCAGGCGGTGGCGGCGATCGAGACCACGGAGACGAGCACGGACACGGCGAGCAGCCGGGGCAGCAGACTCTTGCGGAACGGTATGTCACGCACCACGACGGGCCGCCGCCCCGAGGGCCGCGCCCGTGAGCTTGTACCCGACGCCGAAGACGGTCACGAGATGACGCGGCCTGCGCGGATCGACCTCGATCTTCTTGCGCAGATTGAGAATATGTACGTCGACGGTGCGCACCGATATATACCCCGACGACCCGTGGATACGATCAAGCAGCTGGGGCCGCGTGAACGCCCGCTCAGGCTCCGCCGCCAGCGTCGCAAGGAGCTCGAACTCCCCCGGAGTGCACTCCACGAGCCGCCCGTCGACGGTCACCTCGTGCCGCACGGGATCAACGGAGAGCCCACCCACCCGCAGCACCCGCGAACCGGCCTCGGCCCCCTCGACGACCGGATGGTGCGTGCCCTGGGAGCGCCGCAGCAGCGTACGGACACGGGCCATCAGCTCGCGCGGGCTGTACGGCTTCGTCAGATAGTCGTCGGCCCCGAGATCGAGCCCGAGCAGCAGATCGTCCTCGGTCGTCCGGGCGGTCAGCATCAGAATCGGAATCCCGGCCACGGGCCCGTTCCCACCCCGCAGGACGCGCGTGACACCGAGCCCGTCGACCCGCGGCATCATCACGTCGAGCACGAGCAGATCCGGCGTCCTGCTCCGCACCTCGTCGATCGCGGCGCGCCCGTCGTGGACGACGGCGACCGTGTGGCCCTCACGCTCCAGATAGCGGCGGACCAGCTCGGCCTGTTTCTCGTCGTCCTCCGCGACCAGGACAAATGCGCACATGGTCTGGAGCATAAGCGGGGCGGACCGGGCCTGACGGAATCCGGACAGCGGCCTGACAGGATCCACATAACTCCCCGCCCCGCCCCTTGGGCCCCGCCCTACCCCTCGTCGTACGGCACGACCACGACCTGAAACTCGTCCTCGTACACGACCCGCCCAGGATCCGACGACCGCACCACCCGGCACTCGATGCCGTGCGCGTCGAGGATCTCCAGATAGCCGGGTACGCGCTCGATGAGATGAGTGGCGGTGACCTTGAACCAGGCGACGGCGCGGGGGTTCACGTCGTGGTCGTAGATGGTGGGATCAACGGTCGAGGGGTCTGGATAAGCGTTGTCGTACCAATCGTTGTTGGTACGCCGGAACCGCTCCTGCTCAGCCGTCAACCGCCCGTTCCTGGCAAGGCCGTTGACCAGACCGAACACCCCGGTGAAATGCCCGCGCTGGTGGCGCGAGGGGGACTGAAACCGAACGTACGACTCAGCATCTCCACTCATCGCGGCATCCTCGCATCCCCTTGCACGGACACGGCACCGGCCCTCCCCGCCCCTCCGATCACCCCGCCAGCAACCAGCGATCGGCCGCAGTCGGCATCGAGACGCGAGGGGACGTGCCGGTATGTCTGCCCGGAGCACGGTTCGCTGGACTCCCCCGCCGAAGAACCCCCGCGGCCACCGGACGATAGCGAGGACGGACATACCGGCGCGGCCCCGCCCCCAAGACACACCCGCACCGCAGCACACCCCGCGCCCCCGCAGACGGGACGACCCAGAGCCCATACGGCCGCCCCACCTCGCACCCAAGCCCCACCACCCCGAAGGTGGTCCGCATGACCCACACCCGAGCCACCCGCCTCGCCACCACCGCCACCACCGCCACCACCGCCACGGCCATCGCGGCCATCGCCGCCCTCCTCGCCCTCACCACCACCGCCTGCTCCGACAGCGACGTGGACAAGGCCAAGGACAGAGCCGCCTCCGCGACGGCAAAGGCGGGCGAAGCCGTCTCCTCCGCCACAGAAGCCGCCGCCTCCAAGATGGCCGAGGTGAAGGACGGCGTGGACGCGAAGGCCGACGTGAAGGTCGACGGCCCCACCACGTCCGACGACGACCGGGCAACGGCAAAGATCACGGCCACCAACAGCACGGACAAGAAGGCGGACTACACCGTCTCCGTCAACTTCCGCGACAGCGACGGCAACCTCCTGGACACGGCCGTCCTCAACATCACCGACGTGGACGCCGCCCGGTCGAAGTCCGCGACGGCCCGCAGCAACCGCTCCCTGTCAGGCACCCCGAAGGCAGAGATCAGCAAGGCCCTACGCCACTGACCACCCCCCCTCACTCCCCCCACCCCTCCCCGGGACCAGAGCCTCAGGGACTGATCGACCGCATAATCCGCTCGGGCAAAAGCCGCGCGGCCTGATCAAGGTCGACGTCATCGAACCCGGCGAGCCACCGCCGCGCCGTCGCGACGACGGGCCCCAGGACGAGCCCCTCGATCATGGACATGGGCAGCGGAGCGACCTCACCCGAGTCGACGTGCTGCTGCATCCACGCGGTCAACGGGGACAGCCTGGCTTCCTGGGCGTCACGGAGCTGCCGGGCCTGAGCCATCCCGAGCCGGTCGGCGTACGAGGAGTGCAGGAGCCGGGCGCCGTCCGGGTTCTCCTTGATGAACTTCAGATAGGCCCGTACGAGGGCGCGAACCCCGGTCCGCGCCGTACGGGACCGCTCCACGGAAGTCCCGAGATCGGCGAGGAGAAGTCCGAGCCAGCGCAGCAGCAGCGCGTTCATGAGACCGTCCACGCTGCCGAAGTGGTGGTAGAGACTGCCGAGGCTGACACCGCTGGCCTTGGTGAGCGCACCGACGGTGACGCCCTGCTCTCCGGCCTCGGCGTAGACCTGGAGCGCAGCATCCAGGAGTCGGTCGGCGGTCTCTTCACCGCGTTGTTGCTTGGGGCTCATGGTGCCACCAGCGTAGAGCACACCACTTCCACCGAACTGCGGCAGAATTTCTAAAGTGTCTTTCTAGAAAAGCACTCCACTAAAACGCCCGGCTGAATCATACTGACCCCGTGTCTGAACCCATATCGCCAGCGCCGCGGCCTGGCTCCGCACCCGGCTCCACCGCCCGCGGCTGCCTGGCGGCACTCGGCGCCATCGGCGCCGTACTCGTCGTCATCCTGCTGCTGAACCAGGGGGAGGACGACAGCGACACCGCCGCTCCGGGCTCCTCGACGAGCCAGGGATCGTACGACCCGTCCACCGGCACCCCGTACACCAGCGACCCCTTCACGGACACCCCGTCCACCGGCGATCCGTACGAGACCGCGACCGGCACCGCCACCGACGCCGCCCCCGCCCCCGCGGCCACCCCCACGAGCGAGGCCCCCACCCCCTTCGAGTCGGGCACCTGCCTCAACGGCACCCTGCCGGACTCGACGACCGCGCAGGAGGTCAACGACGTGGAGGAGGTCTCCTGCTCGGCGTCCGACGCGCACTACGAGGTGATCCAGACGATCCCCCTGACGTCGGAGATGAGCCGCTGCGACGACAACCCCAAGACGCAGTACGCCTTCTCGTACCGCTACACCCTCAACGGCTCGACCATCAACGAGTACGTCTACTGCCTGGTTGGCCTGGGCTCATACGCACGCTGAAAAAAGCGCGGCGCCCCAGCATCCACACGTACCGCACCCGCGCCCTCGTGCATTACAACTTTCTAGAAACATCTTCCAATCTGGGCACCCAGAGGTCCAGACTGAACCCCTGGCCGGACCCGCGTCCGCCCGTGCGGACGAGGGGGTCGCACGGCCGAACCCGGACCCGGCCACACTCTCGAGGACCACCTAGCGCTACATGGCACCACCTGGCACCGCTTGGCACCGCTTGGCGTCACCTCGCGCTCCACAAGACACAAGAACGCATCCGGCGCCAACATGACTCACACCCGGCACCCGACGTCTCCGCAGGTCAAGGGCTTGGCGCGCGCACCCACCCCCCACCCGACGCCACCACCCCTTGCACATGGCGCCAAACTGGTGCCATGATGGCGTCATGGACCTCACGCCGTATGTCGACACCCTCCGCCGCGAACTCGCGGTGGCCGCCGAAGCAGGCGGCCAGGACGCCCGCGAACTGGCCGAGCGCCTCACCGCCCCGCTGGAGTCGGCGACCCGTCTGACCATGCTCAACGTGCTCTCCGCCGCGATGGACGAGATCACCCGCGAGCTCGCCCCCGGCTCGGTCGACGTACGACTGCGCGGCCTCGACCCCGACTTCGTGGTGGTGCTCCCGCAGCACGAGGACCGCACCGAGCAGCTCGACGCACCGGCACCGCCTCCGGCCCCGGCGCCCACCCCGGCCGACGCCGACGAGGGCGGCACCGCCCGCGTCAATCTCCGCCTGCCGGCCCACCTCAAGGCCCGCGCCGAGGAGGCAGCGACCCGCGAGGGCCTCTCGGTCAACGCGTGGCTGACCCGAGCCGTATCGGCCGCGGTCGACACGGGCGGCGCCGCTCCCCGTCCCCCTGCGAAGACAAGGGCCATCGGTCAGAGCTTCACGGGCTGGGTGAGCTGACCAGCAGCCGCGAACCAGCCGGCCAACACCACGCCACCACAACACCACGCCACCACGTTCCCTCCCCTCCCAGCGGGGACGCCACGAACATTCAAGAGGGCCCAAGAGGACCCAAGAGGACGGGACAGCCATGCCTTCTTTCGACACTCCCCAGCCGATCTCGGTCAACGCCCAGGTGGACGCGGGCTCGATCCAGTTCGCCGCGGCCGACCGCGCCGACACCGTCGTGGAAGTAGCCCCCCGCGACCCGAAGAAGCGCCAGGACGTCCGGGCCGCCGAGCAGACCGAAGTCACGTACTCGAACGGCAAGCTGCACATCAAGACGCCCAAGCAGCGCTACCTCGTCGGCCCCACCGGAACGGTGGACGTGACGGTCGAACTGCCCACGGACTCCGGCGTCGAACTGAACGGTGCCTGGACCCAGGTGCTCGGCGAGGGCCGGCTCGGCGAGGTCCGCGTGAAGACGTCGTCCGGCGACGTCCGCCTCGACACGACGGGCCCCCTGAAGCTGACCGCCGCCCACGGCTCGATCACCGTCGACCGGGTCGAGGGCTCCGCCGAGATCACCACCAGCTCCGGCAGCCTGCGCGTCGGCATCCTGGACGGAGCCGCGGTCCTGAAGAACTCGCACGGTTCCACGACCGTCGGCACGGCGCTCGGTGACCTGCGCGTGAGCGGCGCGAACGGCGACATCAGCATTGAGCGCGCCGAGGGCTCGGTCACCGCCACCACCGCACACGGCACCCTGCGGGTCGCCGAAGTGGCCCGCGGGACGGTCCAGTTGGAGACGAGCTACGGCGCCATCGACGTCGGCATCCGCGAGGGCACCGCGGCCTGGCTGGACGTCAGCTCGGGCCGCGGACAGGTGCGCAACACCCTCACCGCGTCCGAGACCCCGGAGAAGACCGAGGACACCATCGAGGTCCGCGCCCGTACCCGCTGGGGAAACATCGACATCCGCCGCGCCCGAGCCTGACCACGACACCAGCGTCTCCCCCTCCCCTCCTCTCCACACCCCCCACCCCACCCCATCCCCACTCCACTCCCCCATCCCCACCTCCACCCTTCGATCGGGAGGACCCCATGCCTTCATCTGTCATGCCCACGTCTAATCAAACAGCCGCCGTAGCCGACCCTCCACGCCCCGCCGCCATCTCCACCGTCGACCTGCGCAAGACCTACGGCGACAAGGTCGTGCTGGACGGCATCGACCTGCACATCCCGGCCGGCTCCGTATTCGCACTGCTGGGCCCGAACGGCGCGGGCAAGACCACGGCAGTGAAGATCCTCTCCACGCTCATCACGGCAGACGGCGGTCAGGCCCAGGTCGCGGGCCACGACCTGGCCGCCGACCCGCAGGCGGTACGCGCGGCGATCGGAGTCACCGGACAGTTCTCCGCCGTGGACGGGCTGATCACCGGCGAGGAGAACATGCTGCTCATGGCGGACCTGCACCACCTGCCCAAGCGCGAAGGCCGCAAGGTCACCGCGGAGTTGCTGGAGCGCTTCGACCTCACCGAGGCCGCGAAGAAGCCCGCATCCACCTACTCCGGCGGCATGAAACGCCGCCTGGACATCGCCATGACCCTGGTCGGCAACCCCCGCATCATCTTCCTGGACGAACCGACCACCGGCCTCGACCCCCGCAGCCGCCACAACATGTGGGCCATCATCCGCGAGCTGGTGGCGGACGGCGTAACGGTCTTCCTCACCACTCAATATCTCGAAGAAGCCGACGAACTCGCCGACCGCATCGCCGTGTTGAACGACGGCAAGATCGCCGCCGAAGGCACGGCGGAAGAGCTGAAGCGACTGATCCCCGGCGGACACGTACGACTGCGCTTCACGGACCCCACCACGTACAAGTCCGCCGCCTCCACGTTGCGCGAAGCCACCCGCGACGACGAGGCGCTGTCGCTCCAGATCCCCAGCGACGGCACCCAGCGCGAGCTCCGTTCGATCCTCGACTGGCTCGACTCGGAGGGCATCGAAGCGGACGAACTGACGGTCCACACCCCCGACCTCGACGACGTGTTCTTCGCCCTGACCAGCAGCAGCACAACCCCCACCACCGCCCCCAACCCCAACCTCAACCCCCCAAAGGAGACAGCCCGATGAGCACGTACTCCCTCGCCCTGCGCGACTCGTCCACGATGCTGCGCCGCAACCTCCTGCACGCCCGCCGCTACCCCTCCCTCACCCTCAATCTCCTCCTCACCCCGATCATGCTGCTCCTGCTCTTCGTCTACCTCTTCGGCGACGTGATGAGCGCGGGCATCGGCGACGGCGGCGCCAACCGCTCCGAATACATCGCCTACATCGTCCCCGGCATCCTGCTCATGACGATCGGCGGCACCACGGTCGGCACCGCCGTCTCCGTCTCGACCGACATGGCCGAAGGCATCATCGCCCGCTTCCGTACGATGGCCATCCACCGCGGCTCAGTGATCATCGGCCACGTCATCGGCAGCGTCCTGCAAGCCGTCATCAGCGTCACCCTGGTCGGCGCCGTAGGGGTGGCCATCGGCTTCCGCTCCACCGACGCCACACTCCTGGAATGGCTCGCCGCCTACGGCCTGCTCATCCTCTTCGCCACCGCACTGACCTGGGTCGCCGTAGGCATGGGCCTCATCAGCCCCAACGCCGAAGCCGCCAGCAACAACGCCATGCCCATGATCCTGCTGCCCCTCTTCTCCAGCGCCTTCGTCCCCATCGACGCCATGCCCGGCTGGTTCCAGCCCATCGCCGAATACCAGCCGTTCACACCGGCCATCGAAACCCTCCGAGGCCTGCTCCTGGGCACCGAGATCGGCCACAACGGCTGGCTCACCCTCACCTGGACCCTCGCCCTGACCCTGCTCGGCTACTACTGGTCCAAGGCAAAATTCAACAACGACCCGAAGTAAGCAACCGCCATCGCCACCACCCCGCAAGAAGAGCAAGCCGCTATCGGGATTCGAACCCCAGACTTACGCAATAGAGTTGTCGGGTTCAGGTTCGGGAACGTCCACATTCATTCGGAAGCTACGGACCTCTCACGCTGCCCCGGAAAAGCGATGTGTAGCTTTTTGAGACCGCACGTCGCAGCGTGGAACGCAGCCCCGATCTCGCGTGCCCTCTTCTCCGTCTCGATCGGCCACATGGAGATGTAGTCAGCCCCAATGTTGGCCTACACCACCGTGCCATCCAGTACCAACGCTCCAACCGCGGACTGCAGGACAGTCAACGACTGGACCGGGACATAGGGCTTGCTGCTGTTCATAGCATCAAGCTCCACCTTCAAACGGCGCACATGCCGAGCGATGCACACAAAGATCGCGTAATTGGCGTTGGCGTCTCTATAGGCCGCATGGTGGTCTTCCGGCTTGGTGCAGTCGGGGATGAGTGCAGCTTGAAGGGAATTTCAAGGCACCGACATGCCCACATCGCCGCTGGCAGTCACGCAATGAATCACGTGAACACCCATCATCGCAGCCGCCCCCGCATCATCCGACAGCTCCCCCCCTACGTCACTGGTGAGTCCGGCTCGTCCCTTTTGGACACGGGACTATTTTGACTCTGGATCATCCTGCCGATCCTCGTCGGATACGTCCACGCGCGAGAAATCAAGCTCCACCGGCGCTGCAGGCGGGGCTGCGGTCAAGGAATTCAGGCCGACCGTGAGGCGCATTCGTGGGCTCAGATCGACAGCTACCGAACCCTTTGTAGCACCCGCAACACTTCGCAGCATCTCCAACGCCGGACTGGGTACAACCAAGCGCTCGGGGTGATTTGGCAATGAGAACGCCTCAACCCCGTGGTGAGACCGCGCCTTTGGGTTTGCGGATCGCCGAAGGCCGCGAAGCGGCCTACGCACTCCCGGATACAGCTCTGCATACAAACCGGAAAAGCTGGCAACGTGGGCCACGCCGTTCATGGTCAACCTGCAGATGGGGACAGTTTCGAGGCTCCGATGTTCAACCAAGTGAGCTGGCAGAAGAGCGTAGTCGTCTGAGAGAAGTCTCGCTACAGCCCAGAAGCTGGGTTCACCTCGTTGAGACGCGGCCGCATCCGCGTCGTGAAGGTCAACAAGTAACTGCCAGATATTCGACGGCTGCGCATTGCGGTGAAACTTCTCAAGGCGGAGCGGTATCTGACTCAGCTTCCGCTCGTACATCTCGCCCCACCGATGGAGTGCGAGCCGTGCGTTAGCTTGGCGGTCGCGGTCCGTATCGTAGTCAGCGATCACCCGCTCGCGCTCGGCCCGGACTTGCCTCTGCCGCAGCTCTCCCAGCTCATAGGTAAGTACCCGCCGGGTGCGCTGCACAGGTCGGCCATAGGCTGCCGCCAGCTCTATCAGCTCTCGGTCATCGGATGCTGGTCCCTTCCACTCACCCGGCATGGACACATATCGTCCGGCCAGCACCGTGACCAGTTCAGCGGCCCGCTCCTGGCGCTTCTGAACTGCCGGAGTCCTGTTGATAGCCCGCTCCAGGTTGACCCGTGTCACATGGAAGAGAGCCGCGACCTCGTCCAGGAAGCGTGGGCGACGACTGGGCACGATGCCCTCGTTCTCGAACCTGCGGTAGTTCTTCGGCGATACGCCCAGAGCATCCACTACGTCTTGAGCCCGCAGACCGCAAGCGCGCCGAACGTCGGCAACATCCCAGGAGGTGCCAGCCTGACGCTCCATCAACTCCGAGGGGTGGATACCCAACGCCTGCCCTAGAGCCTTCAGTCTTGGAGGATCTGGCACTCGATGCCCATTCTCGTAAGCCAGGATCTGCGCCTTGGTCGCACCAACCGCCTGCGCCAATTCCTCTGCGGTCATCGACATGACACCAGGACGCGCGTAGATGTTCGTTCGGTACGCCCGCAGCGCCGACGGGCTGAAGTTGGCCAGGCCCCGTGCCATCAGCGACCCCTTTCCCTCCGCTAGGACCATTTTAGGGGTACCATCTGTTTGCCACGACCGGGTGTCGCCACGAGATCGACTGCCAACTTGACCTGGGACTCTTGGTTTTTAAGTGGCAGAACTGGTGGATGTACGCGGGGAAATGCGCGACGTTGGATCCCGTCGGCCGCACCGTTTGAGGACTGCGGTCCACGTGTAGCAGTTACGTAAGTGGCCCTGACCCCCACGGTTCATGAGGCCGTAGGCGGGGGTGCAGGGCCGGCGTGTGGGAGTGTCACTCCCGGAGGGCCCTCTGTTCACAGCAGGGGGCCTTACGCCGTTAGAAGAGGTTTTCGATCTGGTGACGCAACCAGGCACCAAGTGCCTGGAGTGTCAGCCAACCGAAGACCTTCCGTGCGACTTTCCGGTTGTTTCGCTCCCCGCCATCCGGCGGGCTTTCCACGCGCTACACCTCCTCTCGGCCGCGGGGTCGATCGGCCCCGATCGGGTCAACCGATCGCGAATACGCCACGAGAGAAGATGTTGGGACGAGCTTACCGGGTCCCACCTACGACATAGGCCCGCTCAAGGCCACACTCGCGACCAACTCCGTTCATAAATGGTCGTTTGACAGGTAGTTGAGTTGCACACCACCTGCCCATCGGAGGGGTGACCTGCGAAGTCCTGGCCGAGCAGGCGCTGTTGAGGCTCCTCGTGCGAGTGTCCACCTGCGACCGGCGCGGCAGAGTGGGGCCCGAGGGTGAGGAGAACAACTACGACGCCTGAGGCAGTCGAGGCGACACCCTGCCCCACTGAATCCGAGCATGTGGCGTCCGTCACTCTCACCCCATCGGGTCGTCAGGCTGGCTCCGCCTGGTCCAGCAGCTCGAAATCGGCCTTTCGCAACGCTCTCCGACCCGACCCCGGCACGCAGCGCTCCCGTTTGCCCCTATTCGGTAGCCATGGCGTCCACCGTGCCCGCGCCGTGACCGATGGATAGGCGAACTAGCCCAAATCTGCCTTGAGATAGAGCCCTCGGGGTGAACCTCTCGGAGGAACTCAGCAGCGGTGAACCGGACGCCCTCCCACCCCGCGCGCCGACCTCAAGGAACCAGGGATCGACGACCGCCGCCTGCACGACGGGAGCCGCCACACTGCCGGCACCATCCTGAACGAGCTGGGCGTCGACATGCCCACCATCATGGAGATCCTGCGGCACACCCAGATCAGCCAGACGAGGCGCTATGTGATGGGCAGATCACACCTCTCGAAGGACGCGATGCGGCGCATGGGAGAGTTCTTCGCTCCCCCGTCTGCGGGCCCCACTGAGACCAGAACTGAGACCGCCGACCGCCGCGCCGCCCGTGCTCGGCTACGTCGCCGCATCCGTTAAAAGCAAAAGCCCCAGGTCACGGCGAGTGAGTCCTGGGGCTTCTACAGAGCCGCCTTCGGGATTCGAACCCGAGACCTACGCATTACGAGTGCGTTGCTCTGGCCATCTGAGCTAAGGCGGCACGCGTCCCGCACCTATGGTGCGATCAGCAGCGACGCCAAGTCTACACAGTTTCCAGGAGTGCTTCGTACACCCCCGGTGTGTGCGGCACCGGGCCCCGCATCACCCCTGTGAGCAGCGCTTTCCGTCCTCGGGGGCCTTGCCCTTCAGCAAGTACTCGTTGATCGCCGAGTCCACGCACTTGCTGCCGCGGCCGTACGCCGTGTGGCCGTCGCCCTCGTAGGTGAGCAGCTTGCCGGAGGAGAGCTGGTCGGCCAGGGACTCGGCCCAGCGGTAGGGGGTCGCCGGGTCGCGGGTGGTGCCGACCACGACGATCGGGGCCGCGCCTTCCGCCTCGATGCGGTGCGACTCCCCCGTCGCCTTCACCGGCCAGTACGCGCAGTTCAGCGAGGCCCAGGCCAGGCCCTCGCCGAAGACCGGGGACGCCTTCTCGAAGTCCGGGAGCGACTTCTTCACCTCGGCCGCCGTGTTGAAGGCCGGGGGCAGGTCGAGGCAGTTCACGGCGGCGTTGGCGAACATGAGGTTGGCGTACGTTCCGTCGCCGTCGCGCTCGTAGTAGCTGTCGGAGAGGGCGAGGAGGCCCGCGCCGTCCTTTTCCTTGATCGCGGCGGTCAGCGCCGTGCGCAGCTGGGGCCAGGCCGCCTCGTCGTACATCGCGGCGATCACGCCCGTCGTCGCGAGCGCCTCGCCGAGCTTGCGGCCGTCGGAGTCGCCGGCGGGGATCGGCGTGCGGTCCAGGTCGCCGAAGAGGGACTTGAGCCGCTTGCCCGCGTCCTCCTCGCTCTCCGTGCCCAGGGGGCAGTCCGACCGGCCCACGCAGTCCTTCGCGAACGACTGGAACGCCGTCTCGAAGCCCTCCGTCTGGTCGCGGTTCATCCGGCGGGCGGGCAGCGAGGGGTCCATCGCGCCGTCCAGGACCAGGCGTCCGACGCGGTCCGGGTAGAGCCCGGCGTACGTCGCGCCGAGGAACGTGCCGTACGAAGCGCCCACGTAGCTCAGCTTCTCGTCGCCGAGCGCGGCGCGCAGGATGTCCATGTCGCGGGCCGTCTCGACCGTGGAGACGTGCGGCAGCATCTCGGCGGAGTGCTTCTCGCAGCCCTTCGCGAAGTTCTTGAAGGAGTCGGACAGTTCGGCGGTCTCGGCCTGGTCGTCCGGTGTGATGTCCGTCTGCGTGTACGCGTCCATCTGCTTGCCGTTGAGGCAGGTGACGGGCTCGCTGCGGGCCACGCCGCGCGGGTCGACGGCGGCCATGTCGTACTGGGCGCGGATCTCTTCGGGGTAACCGAGGGCCGCGTACGACTGGAGGTAGCCGATCGCCGAGCCGCCGGGGCCGCCCGGGTTGACCAGGAGCGAGCCCAGGCGCTTGCCGGGACCCGTGGCCTTCTTCCGGGAGACGGCGAGCTTGATGTCCGGGCCGTCGGGCTTCGCGTAGTCCAGCGGCGCCTTCATCGTGGAGCACTCGAAGCCGGGGACGCCGCACTCGCGCCAGTTCAGCTTCTGTCCGTAGTAGGGGGACAGCTTCTCCGGGGTGGCGCGGGGCAGCGCGGCCATGGACGCGTCCGCCGTCGAGCTCCCGGCCGAGCAGCCGGAAATGAGCAGTCCGGCGGCCAAGAACACGGTCGCGGGGGTGCGGAGTCCTCTGATGCGCATCACGTGAGCGTAACGCTACGCGTTGGGATGGTGACGCAAGGTGCCCGTATGGGTGACTCCGTCAACCCCGGGGGGCGGGGCACGTCCATCGGGGCACGTCCATCCCGCGGGCCGGCCGCCCCCGAGCTCTCCCCGCGCCGGACGGCGCCTAGCCCGCCCGCAGCGCCACCGCCATCGCCTCGACCGCGAGCAGCGGCGCCACATTGCGGTCCAGCGCGGTGCGGCAGGCGCCGATCGCCTCGATGCGGCGCAGGGTGGACTCGGGTGAGGTGCCGCGCGCCAGGCGCTCCAGCATGTCGATCACCTCGGTGTTGGCCAGGGCCACGCGGGAGCCCAGTTGCAGGGTGAGCACGTCTCGGTAGACACCGGTCAGCTCGATGAGCGCGAGGTCGAGGCTGTCGCGCTGGGTGCGGGTCTTGCGGCGCTTCTGCCGGTCCTCGAGCTCCTTCATGATGCCCGCCGTGCCGCGCGGCATCCGGCCGCCCTTCTCCGCGCCGAGCGCCGCCTTCAGGTCGTCCGTCTCCTTGACGTCGACCTCCTCGGCGACCTGCTTCGCGTCGTCGCCCGCGGTGTCGATCAGCTCCTGCGCGGCCTTGAGGCAGCCGCCGATGTCCTCCACCCGCAGGGGCAGCTTGAGCACGGCGGCGCGGCGCTCGCGTGCCCGCGGGTCGGTCGCGAGGCGGCGGGCGCGGCCGATGTGCCCCTGCGTGGCGCGCGCGGCGGCCGCGGCCACGTCCGGCTCGATGCCGTCACGCCGGATGAGTACGTCCGCGACGGCGTCCACCGGAGGCGTACGCAGCGTCAGATGGCGGCAGCGGGAGCGGATGGTGGGCAGCACGTCCTCCAGGGAGGGCGCGCAGAGCAGCCATACGGTGCGGGGGGCGGGCTCTTCCACGGCCTTCAACAGGACGTTGCCCGCGCCCTCGGTGAGGCGGTCGGCGTCCTCCAGGACGATGGCCTGCCAGCGGCCGCCCGCGGGGGACATCTGGGCCCGCCTGACCAGCTCGCGGGTCTCCTTGACGCCGATGGACAGCAGGTCCGTACGCACGACTTCGACGTCGGCGTGGGTGCCGACCAGGCTCGTGTGGCACCCGTCGCAGAAGCCGCAGCCGGGGGCGCCGCCGAGCGCGCGGTCCGGGCTGGTGCACTGGAGCGCGGCGGCGAAGGCGCGGGCGGCGGTGGACCGTCCGGAGCCGGGCGGTCCCGTGAAGAGCCAGGCGTGCGTCATCTTCGACGCCTCGGGCCGCGGAGCGCCCGTGGCCACGGCGGTGACCAGCGTGTCGGCGTCCCGTGCGGCGGCGCCGAGCTGCTCACTCACCCGCTCCTGGCCCACCAGGTCGTCCCATACGGTCATAGGTCACCG
Source organism: Streptomyces sp. NPDC057302 (assembly GCF_042667685.1). Lineage (NCBI taxonomy): Bacteria > Bacillati > Actinomycetota > Actinomycetes > Kitasatosporales > Streptomycetaceae > Streptomyces > Streptomyces sp. NPDC057302. The sequence continues at coordinate 23,163 of NZ_JBHUZJ010000046.1, forward strand.
CCTCCGCCCTGCACCTGCGTCGCACTGCGCGCCGTCACGTCGCTCCATCACGCCGCGCCGTCACTTCGCGCCGCCATTTCGCCCTGTCGAATTCATTGTGGAGCACGCCACTGACAACGCGGGCCGGCTCGGCTGCCGCTCCCGCCCGCCTCGCGGCCCCGCTCCCGCCAAGGGCAGCAGAAACGCCCGCCCACTGCGGGCGGGCGTTCCTGCCACCTTGGGCTCAGCGTCCGTCGCGCCCTCGGCCACGGCCACGGCCTCGGCCCCGGCCGTCCTGTTCGTCCTCCGGCTCCCCCAGCAACTCGTCGGCCAGCGAAGGCAGATCGTCCAGCGGAGTCTCCTCCGCCCAGTCCGAGCGCGGCCGCTGCCGAGGAGCTCCCTGCTCATCGACCTGGGGCAGCTCACGGGTCCGGTCGTTGCCGCCCCCGTCCGGCGAGGGCTCCGGGCGCTCGTCGCGGAAGTACCCCGGGGGCACCTTGTCCTCCTGTACGGCGGGAATCACCGCGGTCTCGTCGGCCGCACCGGGGACCTCCGGCTGCCGCAGCACCTCGGCGGTCTCCTCCGAGCCGGTCGTGTCCCGCACCGGCGGGAGCACCGCGGTCTCGTCGGCCGCACCAGGAGCGGGGGCACCAGGCGCGGGCGTACTCGGCGCGGGCGTACTCGGCGCGGGCGCACCCGGCTTCACCATGGGAGTGGGAACCGTCGTCTCGTTGTCCGGCACGGCATCCGAAGGGGACGCTGCCGGAGCCGGAGCCGGAGTCTGCTTCGGAGCCGGTGCCGGAGTCTTCGCCGGAGCCGGAGCCGAAGCCGCCCGGGTCGCGGCAACCGCCGTGGAAGCCGTCGAAGCAGCAGCCGCGGCAGCCGCCGAAGCCGCGGCCAGCCGCCGCGCCTCCTCGGCCCGCAGCAGCGCCTCCTCGGCCTTGCGCTGCTTCTCGACGCGCCGCGCCTCGGCCTCGGCCCGAAGCCGGGCCTCTTCTTCCTCCTCGCGGCGGCGCCGCGCCTCCTCGGCCGCGCGCACCTTCTCCTCGGCGAGCAGTCGCGCCTGCTCCTCCTCGGCCCTGCGCTTGGCTTCCTCGGCGCGCTGCCTGGCCTCCTCGGCCTGGCGCTCGGCCTCGCGGCGCTGCGCCTCCTCCAGCTCGCGGCGCTTGCGCTCCTCCTCCTCGGCGCGGAGCTTGGCGAGCTGCTCCTGGCGCTCGCGCTCGACCCGCTCCTCCTCGGCCTTGCGCGCGGCTTCTTCCTCGGCCTTGCGGCGCGCTTCTTCCTCGGCGGCCTTGCGGGCCTCCTCCTGCGCCTTCACCTCGGCCTCGGAGAGCGGCAGCATCAGGTCGAGCCGGTGCCGGGCCACGGTCGTGACCGCCTCCGGCTCCTGAGCGGCGTCGATCACCAGGTAGCGGCCCGGGTCGGCCGCGGCGAGGGTGAGGAAACCGGACCGCACGCGCGTGTGGAACTCGGCGGGCTCCGACTCGAGGCGGTCGGGAGCCTCCGTGAAGCGCTCGCGGGCCGCCTCCGGAGACACGTCGAGCAGCACCGTCAGATGCGGCACGAGCCCATCCGTCGCCCAGCGCGAAATGCGGGCGATCTCGGTCGGGGACAGATCGCGCCCCGCGCCCTGATACGCCACGGACGAGTCGATGTACCGGTCGGAGATGACGACCGCGCCCCGCTCAAGGGCCGGGCGTACGACCGTGTCGACGTGCTCCGCGCGGTCGGCGGCGTACAGAAGTGCCTCGGCGCGGTGCGAGAGACCGGCCGACGACACGTCCAGCAGGATCGACCGCAGCCGCTTGCCGACCGGCGTGGCTCCCGGCTCGCGCGTCACGACGACCTCGTGGCCCTTGGCCCGGATCCACTCGGCGAGCGCCTCGGCCTGCGTCGACTTGCCCGCGCCGTCGCCGCCCTCCAGGGCGATGAAGAAGCCCGTGGCCGCGATCCCCTGCGCCGGGTCGTCGCCGCCGCGCAGCGCGTCCCGCAGGTCGTGCCGGAGCGGAACGCCCTGCCGGTCGTCGATCTTGGCGAGCACCAGCGCGGCCACCGGCAGGAGCAGCGCGCCCACCAGCATCAGCGTGAAGGCGGCGCCTCCGTGGTCGAACACGAACTTGCCGTTGACGAAGCGGTGCGGCCCGATGGCCGCCGCGACCACGGGGGCCACCAGCGCGCCGAGCGCGACGAAGAGGCGGACGACCGCCTGGAGGTGTTCCGTCGTGCGCGCCCTGCGGTACTCCTCGACCTCCTGGTCGAGCAGCGCGTGCCCGGTGTGCGCGGCGACGCCCGCGGCGACGCCGGTGAGCACCAGGAGCAGCAGCACGGTCGTCACGTCGGGCACGAGGCCCGCGGCGAGCAGTGCGACACCGGTGAGGGCGATCGCGAGCGCGAGCAGCCGGCGGCGCGGGAGCGTGGGCAGCAGGGACGGCGAGGTCCGGATGCCGACGGCGGTGCCGCCGGTCAGCGCGAGGACGATCAGGCCGTACGTGACGGGCCCGCCGTCCAGGTCCTTGGCGTGCAGCACGGCGACCGCCACGGAGGCCGCGACGGCCCCCGCGATCGCGGCGCAGGCGGCGACGAGCAGCGGGATCGCGCCGGTGCGGCCCTTGTCGGTGCCGCTGCCGGTGCGCGGCCTGCGCAGTCCTTCGAGCGGGCTACGCGCGCGTGGCGTCTGCGTGGCGGGAAGTTCGAGGAAGTAGACGATCGAAAGCGAGGCCGCGAAGAGGCCCGCGGCCACGAACGAGCCCAGTCCGGCCTGGTGCACCTCGAACCAGTCGAGTCCGGCGCCGAGCAGGTTCCCGACCAGGGTGACGGCGACGAGCGCGGCGGCCGCGAGGGGCAGCGCCACGAATCCCGTACGCAGCGACAGGCGCCGCAGTGCGTCCATGTGGTCCGGCAGCGGCCGCACCGTCGCGCCCTCCAGGGGCGGCGCGGGCAGCAGCGCGGGCGCCGCGCTCTCCCGGCAGACCGTCCAGAAGCGCTCGGCGACTCCGATCACGAAGGCGGTGACGAGGAGCATCGCGAGGGCGTTGTCCGGCGTCCAGTCGATCCACAGCGGCGCGACGATGAGCAGCCCGACCCGCAGGCCGTCCGCCACGAGCATCGTCCAGCGCCGGTCCAGCGGCCCGTCCGGTGAGGTGATCGAGCTCAGCGGCCCCAGAAGCACCGCCCCGAAGAGGAGCGTCGCGAGAACGCGTGCCCCGAAGACAGCGGTGACCGCGAACGCGACCCCTCGATAGCCGCCCCCGAACGCGCCCTCCGCGATGGCCGCTTGCAGCGCGAGGACCACGAGGACAAGGAGGGCGAGTGCATCGCCGACACCTCCGACGAGCTGGGCGCTCCAGAGGCGCTTCAACTGCGGTACGCGCAGCAAGGCGCGGACAGCACGCTCTCGGGAATCTGCGACCAGGGCGTCGTCGGGGGCCGGGTTTCCGACCGTTGGCTGCTCGGCACGCGTCATCCGTCCAGCCTATCCGCACGGTGTGACACTCCGAAGGGGCGCCCGAACAAACGGGCGCCCCTTCGGTTCACACATTCACAGCGCGGCACGAGGCCACGTACGCGGCTGCCTACTCGGAGTCGGACGCCTGCGCGGCCGAAGCAGCCGTCTTCTTGGCGGCCGCTGTCTTCGTAGTGGTCTTCTTCGCGGCCGTCGTCTTCTTTGCGGCCGTTTTCTTGGTGGCCGTCTTCTTGGCCGCGGTCTTCTTGGCCGGGGCCTTCTTCGCCGCCTTCTTGGCGGTCTTCTTGGCCGGACCCTTCGCCCGCTTCTCCTCGAGCAGTTCGTAGCCCCGCTCGGGAGTGATGTCCTCCACGCTGTCGGAGGCCCGCAGCGTCGCGTTCGTCTCGCCGTCCGTGACGTACGCACCGAAGCGGCCGTCCTTGACGACGACCGGCTTCTTGCTGACCGGGTCCTCGCCGAGCTCCTTCAGCGGCGGCTTGGCGGCGGCCCGCCCGCGCTGCTTGGGCTGGGCGTAGATCGCGAGGGCTTCTTCCAACGTGATGTTGAAGAGCTGGTCCTCGGTCTCGATGGACCGCGAGTCCGTGCCCTTCTTCAGGTACGGGCCGTAGCGGCCGTTCTGCGCGGTGATCTCCACGCCTTCGGCGTCCGCCCCGACCACGCGCGGCAGGGACATCAGCTTCAGGGCGTCCGCGAGCGTCACCGTGTCGAGTGACATGGACTTGAAGAGCGACGCCGTCCGCGGCTTGACCGCGTTCTTGCCGGTCTTCGGGGTGCCCTCGGGGAGCACCTCGGTGACGTACGGGCCGTAGCGGCCGTCCTTGGCGATGATCTCGTGGCCCGACGTGGGGTCGGTGCCGAGCGCGAAGTCACCGCTCGGCTTGGCGAGCAGTTCCTCGGCGTACTCGACGGTCAGCTCGTCCGGCGGCATGTCGTCGGGCACGTCGGCGCGCTGATGGCCCTCCGCGTCCTTCTCGCCGCGCTCGATGTACGGGCCGTAGCGGCCGACGCGCAGCACGATGCCGTCGCCGACGGGGAAGGAGGAGATCTCCCGGGCGTCGATCGCGCCCAGGTCGGTCACCAGCTCCTTGAGCCCGCCGAGGTGGTCGCCGTCTCCGTTGCCCGCGCTGGAGGCGGCGCCCGCGTCGTCGCCCTCGCCGAAGTAGAACCGCTTCAGCCACGGCACGGCCTGGGCCTCGCCCCGCGCGATGCGGTCGAGGTCGTCCTCCATGCGTGCGGTGAAGTCGTAGTCGACGAGCCGCCCGAAGTGCGTCTCCAGGAGGTTGACGACGGCGAACGACAAGAAGGAGGGCACCAGGGCCGTGCCCTTCTTGAAGACGTAGCCGCGGTCGAGGATCGTGCCGAGGATCGACGCGTACGTCGACGGGCGGCCGATCTCGCGCTCTTCGAGCTCCTTGACCAGCGAGGCTTCGGTGTAGCGGGCCGGCGGCTTGGTCGCGTGGCCGTCGACCGAGATCTCGTCGGCGGACAGCGCGTCGCCCTCGCTGACCTGCGGGAGCCTGCGCTCGCGGTCGTCGAGCTCGGCGTTCGGGTCGTCCGCGCCCTCTACGTAGGCCTTCATGAAGCCGTGGAAGGTGATGGTCTTGCCGGACGCGTTGAACTCGGCGTCGCGGCCGTCGGCGGCCGTGCCACCGATCTTGACCGTGACGGAGTTGCCGACCGCGTCCTTCATCTGGGAGGCGACGGTCCGCTTCCAGATCAGCTCGTAGAGCCGGAACTGGTCGCCGGTCAGACCGGTCTCGGCGGGCGTGCGGAAACGATCACCCGAAGGGCGGATCGCCTCGTGCGCCTCCTGCGCGTTCTTGACCTTGCCGGCGTACGTGCGGGGCTTGTCCGGCAGGTAGTCGCTGCCGTACAGCTGCGTGACCTGGGCGCGTGCGGCGGTGATCGCCGTGTCGGACAGCGTCGTGGAGTCCGTACGCATGTAGGTGATGAAGCCGTTCTCGTACAGCTTCTGGGCCACCTGCATCGTGGCCTTCGCGCCGAAGCCGAGCTTGCGACTGGCCTCCTGCTGGAGCGTCGTCGTACGGAACGGCGCGTACGGAGAGCGGCGGTAGGGCTTGGACTCGACGGAGCGGACCGCGAACCGGGTGTTCTCCAGCGCCGCGGCGAGCGAACGGGCGTTCGTCTCGTCCAGGTGCAGCGTGTCGGACTTGAGCTGTCCGACCGAGTTGAAGTCGCGGCCCTGCGCGATGCGCTTGCCGTCGACCGTGGTGAGGCGCGCGATCAGCTGCGAGGGGTCGGACGCGTCACCGGTGCGGCCGGTGCCGAAGGTGCCCGTCAGGTCCCAGTACTCGGCGGAGCGGAAGGCGATGCGCTCGCGCTCACGCTCGACGACGAGGCGGGTCGCCACGGACTGGACGCGGCCCGCCGACAGGCGCGGCATGACCTTCTTCCACAGGACCGGCGAGACCTCGTAGCCGTAGAGACGGTCGAGGATGCGGCGGGTCTCCTGGGCGTCGACCATGCGCTTGTTGAGGTCGCGGGGGCTGGCGACGGCCTCCTGGATCGCGGCCTTGGTGATCTCGTGGAACACCATGCGCTTGACCGGGACCTTGGGCTTCAGGACCTCGAGGAGGTGCCACGCGATGGCTTCGCCCTCGCGGTCCTCATCGGTGGCGAGGAAGAGTTCGTCGGAGTCCTTCAGCAGGTCCTTGAGCTTCTTGACCTGTGCCTTCTTGTCGGAGTTGACGACATAGATGGGCTCGAAGTCGTTGTCGACGTCCACGCCGAGCCGGCGCACCTCGCCGGTGTACTTGTCGGGGACCTCCGCCGCGCCGTTGGGGAGGTCGCGGATGTGCCCGACGCTCGCCTCGACTACGTAGCCGGGGCCGAGGTAACCCTTGATCGTCTTCGCCTTGGCAGGCGACTCGACGATGACGAGTCGGCGGCCGCCCTTTGCGGTCTCGCTGGTCGGGGACAACTTCGCTCTTCTCTCCGGTCGGTACTCGGTGGCCGTGCTGCGTGGCCTCGCTCGGTGCGCTTGCGTTGCGCTGACGCTGCGGAGTGTGACGGTACATCCCGCCCCCGTGTCAAACGGGAAAAGCCCGCAACGGCCACTCGAACGGTAACCCGACTACCGCCATTCCTGCCGCCCGGAGTGGCGACCCGCCCTTTCACCACCGGGTTCACCACCGCCTCGGCGCCGACGCCGGGCCTTCGGCCCGTACGCGCCCCGCGGCCACCGGCCGCTTCCGGTCAGAGCCGAGTGAAACACCACACTCCGAGCACCAGTGCGCCCGATCCGGCGATCGCCGCCAGTGTCGCCGATGCGACGGGGCTCACACCGTCGGCGACGGGCGCGCGGTGTGCCACGCGCGCCCCGGTCCACAGCAGCAGCCCCGCTCCGAACAGCGCGAATACCGTGCCCGCGAAGATCGCTGGTCCGCTCTCCATGGCATTGCCTCCCCGAGTTGAGTTCCCGGCTCGGAAACCTGGCACGCCCGGGAAGCCGGGGCGCGAACCCCGGGTTAACGGCGGGCGCCCGGCCCGAATCACCGGCCGGTGCCGCCCCAACTCGACTGGATCTGGTCGCCCCGGAGCCGGTTCGCACAGTTCGCACAGTCCAGCTTCTCGATGTACGTCCAGCGGGCGCCGACGCCCATCCATCCCACCCACAACGAGGGACCGATGTCCCCGAAACGTACGAGACACGCCGTACGCGTACCGCCAACGGCCCGGTGGCCGCCGCTCGGCGTCCCTACGAAGCGACCGGCACCAGGAATCCCTGTTCGACGAGGAGCCGGATCTGCGCGGGCGTGCGGTCCCGCAGCAATACGGGGTCCTCCCCGACCAGTTGGGCGATCGCGTCGAGGATCCGCCCCGCGCTCAGCGTCCCGTCGCACACACCGGCGAATCCGGCGCCCACGGTGTCCACCTTGGTGGCCCGCCGCATCCCGCGGTGCTGGCGCAGCACGACATGCTCCGGGTCCTCGGCTCCGGGCAGCCCGACCTGCTCCTGCACGACCTCGTCCGCGAGCTTGAAGTGCCCCGCGAGCAGCGCGGCGTCGTCGTGCGTGCGCAGGAAGTCCTGGCGCGCGAAGAACTCCCGCACCGTCTCGCCCAGCGGCTGCTCGACGGGGTGCGGCCACTCCTCCACGGTCACGGACGGCTCGACGGCACCGGCTCCGGCGCCCGCTCCTGTCTTGCGCAGCGTGATCCACCCGAATCCGACCGCGTGCGTCTTGCGGGCCTCGAACTCGTCGAGCCACGCGTCGTACCGCGCCGCGTACTCCTGCGGATCCGTCCGGTGGTCCCCGGCGTCCCGCAGCCACAGCTCGGCGTACTGCGTGATGTCCTGCACCTCGCGCTGCACGATCCACGCGTCGCACCCGCGCGGCACCCAGGACCGGAGCCGCTCGGTCCACTCCTCGCCGTCCACGTGCTGCCAGTTGGCGAGGAAGTGCGCGTACCCCCCTTCGTTCAACCGCTCCCCCGCCTGCTGAACGAGCGACCGGCACAGATCGTCCCCGCCCATCCCGCCGTCGCGGTAGGTGAGCCGCGCCCCGGGCGAGATCACGAAGGGCGGATTGGACACGATCAGGTCGTACGTCTCCTCGCCCACGGGTTCGAAGAGGGAGCCCTCCCGCAGGTCCGCGTCGGGGGCACCCGACAGGGCGAGGGTGAGCCGTGTGATGTGCAGGGCCCGGGGGTTGAGGTCGGTCGCGGTCACCCGGGTCGCGTGGTGCGCGGCGTGCAACGCCTGGATCCCGGAGCCGGTGCCGAGGTCCAGAGCGGCGGCCACCGGTGTGCGCACGGTGAGCCCGGCGAGCGTCATGGACGCGCCGCCGACGCCGAGTACGACCCCTTCGTCATGGCTGCCGATGCCGCCGGCGCCACCGACCGCGCACCCCAGGTCCGAGACGATGAACCAGTCCTCGCCGCTCGGTCCGCCGTAGGGCCGCACGTCCACCGTCGCCTTCAGCGCACCCTCGCCGTCCGCCGCGGAGAGCCAACCGCTCTCCTGTAGGGGGCCGACCGGCAAAACGGCCGCCACGCGCGCGTGCGGCACGGAGCGCTGCAACAGGAAGAGCCGTACGAGCGTCTCCAGCGGCCCTTCGCCACGGGTGGCCCGCAGCGCGGGAACGGTCTCGCTGCGCGCGAGCGCCGTGTAGGCGGGCGCCCCGAGCAGCTCCAGCAGCCCGTCGGCGGTGAAGTCGGCCGCCAGGAGGGCTTCGCGCAACTGGGCCAGGACGTCGGCACGATCGGACGAGGGCAGGGGGGTGCTAGCAGTACTCACCCCCTCATTGTGACCCGATACGCCGGTACTAGCCGTCCCCTGCTGTGGGCAGGCGTTCCGCACGGCGGAACGGGTGGGCACAGTCCCCCAAAGCCGCCGGGCACAGCTGGACACACCGCTGCCCCGGCGCCGGGGGTCTTCCCCAAGGCTCCAGGGCAGCGGGCAAAGCGGAGGGGCAACCCCTAGGCGGCGGAAGGCGTGGCGCTGGCCGACTTGCAGCTGTCCTGCTTGCTCATCGCCTTGCCCACCTCGCCCTCCTGGAGCTTCTCGAGGGCTTCGTTGCCGCTCTTGCTGAGCTTGTCCAGCTCCCCGGCGACCGTCTTCAGGCCGTCCGCGAAGTCCGCCTGGTTCTTGGTGTCCAGGCCGTCGACCTTCTTCTTCAGGTCGCCGTACGACTTGGAGATGGCGTTCAGTTCCTTGACCGCGTCGTCGGTCTTCTTCTGACCGCCGTCGACCGGCGGGGCGCCCGCGTCCTTCACCGCGGCGCCCATCGCCTTGTAGGCGTCGGACATGTCCTGGAACGCCTTGGAGTCGGTCTTCTGGACGTCCTCCGGCGAGCTGTTGTCCGAGGTCTCCTTCTGGATCGCGGCATTGGCCGACGCGATCTTCTTCGACTGCGGCTGGACCGAGTCACAGACGTCCTTGGCCCAGGAGTCCAGCTTCTCGTTGCCGTCGTCGCTGCAGCCCGACAGCGCCAGTACCAGTACCGCACCGCCGGACAGTGCGGCTGCAAGCTTCTTGTTCACCGGATTGGTCCCTTCCATGGCTCTCGGCCCCGGAACTTACACGCCAACTGGGTTACAACCGCATGCCGGGGGCCCGGTACCACCCCTATTGAAGCCATTTGCACCAAGCAGAGAGCGCGAGAGAAGGCTCACGAGAGATTCACCGGGCGCACAAAGGGCGGACGCCGCGTCAAAACGCGCCGCCCGCCCGTGTGTTGGGCAGAGTCTGACCCGGTGTTACGAAACCACGGCCGGGTCAGCCGAGTTACCTACTCGCTCCGCACCACCTTCCTCCTGGTCTCCCACGGCGATGCCTCGCCTCTTGGACACGTACACCGCGCCGATGATCACCAGGATCGAGAGCACCGCGATCACCGCCCGGACCCCTGCGCTCGCGTCATCCCCGTAACTGAACTGGACGACCGCGGGCGCGATCAGCAGTGCCACCAGGTTCATCACCTTCAGGAGCGGGTTGATCGCCGGGCCCGCGGTGTCCTTGAACGGGTCACCGACGGTGTCGCCGATGACCACCGCGGCATGGGCCTCACTGCCCTTGCCGCCGTGGTGGCCGTCCTCGACGAGCTTCTTCGCGTTGTCCCAGGCACCGCCCGAGTTGGCGAGGAAGACCGCCATCAGCGTGCCCGTGCCGATCGCGCCCGCCAGGAACGAGCCGAGCGCGCCGACGCCGAGCGAGAAGCCGACCGCGATCGGCGTGAGCACGGCGAGCAGACCTGGCGTGGCCAGCTCGCGCAGCGCGTCCTTCGTGCAGATGTCGACGACGCGCCCGTACTCCGGTTCCTCGGAGTAGTCCATGATCCCGGGGTGCTCGCGGAACTGCCGCCGCACCTCGTAGACCACCGCTCCGGCCGACCTCGACACCGCGTTGATCGCAAGCCCCGAGAAGAGGAAGACGACCGCGGCGCCCAGGATCAGACCGACCAGGTTGTTGGGCTGCGAGATGTCCATCACCAGGTTCATGGGAGCGCCGTCGCCCATTTTCTCGCCGACGTCCTTGGCCGCGGTCGCGATGGCGTCGCGATACGAGCCGAAGAGCGCGGCGGCCGCGAGAACGGCCGTGGCGATGGCGATGCCCTTGGTGATGGCCTTGGTGGTATTGCCGACGGCGTCCAGGTCGGTGAGGACCTGCGCGCCGGCGCCCTCGACGTCACCGGACATCTCGGCGATGCCCTGCGCGTTGTCGGAGACCGGACCGAAGGTGTCCATGGCGACGATCACGCCGACCGTGGTGAGCAGGCCGGTACCGGCGAGCGCCACCGCGAACAGGGCGAGCATGATCGACGTACCGCCGAGCAGGAACGCCCCGTACACGCCGAGCCCGATCAGGAGCGCGGTGTAGACGGCCGATTCGAGCCCGATCGAGATTCCGGCGAGGACGACGGTGGCCGGGCCGGTGAGGGACGTCTTGCCGATGTCCTGCACCGGGCGCCGGGTCGTCTCCGTGAAGTAGCCGGTGAGCTGCTGGATCAGCGCGGCCATGACGATGCCGATCGCGACCGCGACGACGGCGAGAACGCGCGGATCGCCGGCGTGACCCGCGATCGTCGCGTCCGTGACGCCGTCCAGGTCGGCGTAGGACGACGGCAGGTAGACGAAGACCGCCACGGCCACGAGCACCAGCGAGATGATCGCCGAGATGAAGAACCCGCGGTTGATGGCGGTCATCCCGCTGCGGTCGGAGCGCCGTGGCGCCACCGCGAAGATCCCGATCATCGCCGTCACGACGCCGATCGCCGGAACGATCAGCGGGAAGGCGAGTCCGGCGTCGCCGAACGCGACCTTGCCGAGGATCAGCGCGGCGACCAGGGTCACCGCGTAGGACTCGAAGAGGTCGGCGGCCATGCCCGCGCAGTCGCCGACGTTGTCGCCCACGTTGTCGGCGATGGTCGCGGCATTCCTCGGGTCGTCCTCCGGAATGCCCTTCTCGACCTTGCCGACCAGGTCGGCGCCGACGTCGGCGGCCTTGGTGAAGATGCCGCCGCCCACACGCATGAACATCGCGATCAGCGCCGCCCCGAGGCCGAAGCCCTCGAGGACCTTCGGCGCGTCGGCCGCGTAGACCAGCACGACAGCGGAGGCGCCCAGAAGTCCGAGCCCCACCGTGAACATGCCGACGACGCCGCCGGTGCGGAAAGCGATCTTCATGGCCTTGTGCGAAACAGCGGTGAGATCCTTTTCGGGTTCACCTTCCGCGGGCGTGGCTTCTCGTGCGGCTGCCGCCACACGAACATTGCTGCGTACGGCGAGCCACATGCCGATATAGCCGGTGGTCGCCGAGAACACCGCACCGATCAAGAAGAAGATCGATCGGCCGGCGCGCTGATTCCAGTCGTCTGCCGGCAGCAGCAGGAGCAGGAAGAACACCACGACGGCGAAAACACCGAGAGTGCGCAGCTGCCTGCCGAGGTAGGCATTGGCGCCCTCCTGGATCGCCTTCGCGATCTTCTTCATGCTGTCGGTGCCCTCGGTGGCCGCCAGAACCTGGCGTACCAGCACCCAGGCGACCGCGAGGGCCGCGACCGCGACGGCCGCGATGACCATCACGATGAGGCGGTTGTCGTCGGTCAGTACTGCTGCTGCGAAGGTTGAGGTGTGGTCAAACTGATGAGGGGTAGAAAGCCCCGCCATTCGTCCTCCTTGACGCCTGGGGTGAGCTCAAGATGTGGACGGATTGTAGGGAGCGGAACCTGATCAAAACAGAGCGCCGCAAACGGAATTGGCTCGAGATTGCTCCCCAGCAAATGATCGCGACCGCAGACTGACCCCGAAAGCGGTAATGCCCCAAAACCGTTGACGACGGCCGGAAGTCCCAAGGCAATTGACCGAGGCAATGATCCACAAAGGAAAAAGGCCCTGCTCCCGGGTCGGGAGCAAGACCTTGGTACCGCTGTCGCGTCGCCCAAAGGGCGCTCTACGGGTCAGAGAAGGGGCACTGGAGGCGTCGGCCACGTCATCCGGATGAGACCGCCGCCCTCGCCCGACGTGACCTCCACGTCGTCCACGAGGCCGCTGATGACGGCGAGACCCATCTCGTCCTCGCCCTCGGCGTCCAGATCCTCGCCCGTGCCGGGCCCCGATCCGGGCTGCCGGTCGCCGGACGTCGCGTGGGGAGCCTCGTCGCCGACCTCGATGGAGAACTGCTTCTCGTCCTCGATCAGGGCGACACGCACCGGCGCCGATACGCCGTTGCTCTGGTGCAGCCCGACGGCGCGGGTGCAGGCCTCGCCGACGGCGAGTCTGACCTCGTCGAGAACGGCCTCGTCCACTCCGGCCCTGCGCGCGACCGCCGCCGCCACGAGCCGGGCGGTCCTGACGTGCTCGGGCAGCGCGCTGAAGCGGAGTTCAACGGTGGCCATGCATCCCCCTCGGACATACGCGCGTGCTGTCAGGGGGCCGGGCCGAGGGCCCGGTCCCCTGCTGTTCTGCCACCCCCGGGCCGAACAAGCAGCCGGCCCGGAGCATCCGGCTCTCAGTCGGTGGCCGCGACCGCTTCCTCGACCGAGGTGTGAATGGGGAACACCTTGGTCAGGCCGGTGATGCGGAAGATCTTCAAAATGCGTTCCTGGTTGCAGACCAGGCGCAGCGAGCCCTCATGGGCACGCACCCGCTTCAGTCCGCCAACCAGCACGCCGAGTCCGGTGGAGTCGAGGAAGTCCACGCCCTCCATGTCGACGACCAGGTGGAAACTGCCGTCGTTCACCAACTCGACCAACTGTTCGCGCAACTTGGGCGCGGTATATACATCGATTTCGCCACCGACCTCGACGACCGTACGATCGCCGACGGTACGGGTCGACAGGGACAGGTCCACGGATCCTCCAGCACCTTGCTATCGAGCGGTCATCCCTCGGGACACCTCGGCAGAGCCCCCAGGACGGATCGCCAGCCGCAATGGCATTCAATCACTTACCGGTAGGCGTGCACGACGCCTTGGGACCATTGTCCATCCCGCCAGTGACACACTCGGTGCCGATGGCCAACATTTCTCCGCCTGGAGGACCCTCCACGGGCGCCCCGATACGCACGTCTCCACGGACGGTCCTGGACCGGCTGACCGCGGGGCCGAGCCGTGCTTCGCGCGTCACTCATACGGAGCACTTGCCCCCGCGCGAGGCACGATATGCAGTCTGGCCTGATCGCATCCGTTCGGAAGTCGTCGCCGCGGTCCAGTCGGCCGGAATCGAGCACCCCTGGGCCCACCAGGCACTCGCCGCCGAGCACGCCCTGGACGGCGAATCGGTCATCGTCGCCACCGGCACCGCCTCGGGAAAGTCGCTGGCCTACCTCACCCCCGTCCTCTCGGCCCTCCTGGACGGCTCCGAGGCCCCCAACGGCCGCGGCGCCACCGCGCTGTACCTGGCCCCGACGAAAGCCCTGGCGGCCGACCAGCGCCGCGCCGTGCGCGAGCTCGCGGCGCCCCTCGGCAACGCGATCCGCCCCGCCGTGTACGACGGCGACACCCCCGTCGAAGAACGCGAATGGGTACGTCAGTACGCCAACTACGTGCTGACCAATCCCGACATGCTGCACCGCGGGATACTCCCCTCCCACCCTCGCTGGTCCTCCTTCCTGCGCGCCCTGCGCTATGTCGTGATCGACGAGTGCCACACCTACCGGGGCGTCTTCGGCTCGCACGTCGCCCAGGTGCTGCGCCGCCTGCGCCGCCTCTGCGCCCGCTACGGCTCCGATCCCGTCTTCCTCCTCGCCTCCGCCACCTCCGCCGAGCCCGCCGCCTCAGCGGAACGCCTCATCGGACTTCCCGTGAAGGAGGTCGCCGACGACGCCTCGCCCCACGGCGAGCTCGTCTTCGCCCTCTGGGAACCCCCGCTCACCGAACTCCACGGCGAAAAGGGCGCCCCCGTCCGCCGCACCGCCACCGCCGAGACCGCGGACCTGCTGACCGACCTGACCGTCCAGGGCGTGCGCTCGGTCGCCTTCGTACGCTCCCGGCGCGGCGCCGAGCTGATCTCGGTGATCGCCCAGGAGCGCCTCTCCGAGGTCGACCGCTCCCTCGCCCGCCGCGTGGCCGCCTACCGGGGCGGATACCTCCCCGAGGAACGCCGAGCCCTTGAGCGCGCCCTGCACTCCGGCGAACTCCTCGGCCTCGCGGCCACCACCGCCCTCGAACTCGGCGTGGACGTCTCCGGCTTGGACGCCGTGATCATCTCCGGCTATCCGGGGACCCGCGCCTCGCTCTGGCAGCAGGCGGGCCGGGCCGGGCGCTCCGGGCAGGGCGCGCTGGCCGTCCTGGTCGCCCGCGACGACCCGCTGGACACGTATCTGGTCCACCACCCCGAAGCGCTGTTCGAGCAGCCGGTGGAGTCGACGGTCCTCGACCCCGACAATCCGTACGTCCTCGCGCCCCACCTCTGCGCGGCGGCCTCCGAACTTCCGCTCACGGACGACGACTTGGCCCTCTTCGGCCCGGCCACCGAAGAACTGCTCCCGCAGCTGGAGGCCGCGAAGCTGCTGCGTCGGCGCACGAAGGCCTGGCACTGGACCCGCAGGGAGCGGGCCGCCGATCTCGCCGACATCCGCGGCGAGGGCGGGAAGCCCATCCAGATCGTCGAGGAGGGCACGGGCAGGCTGCTCGGCACCGTCGACGCGTCCGCCGCGCACAGCGCCGTCCACGAGGGCGCGGTCCACCTCCACCAGGGCCGTACGTATCTCGTGCGGCGCCTTGACCTGGAGGACTCGGTGGCCCTGGTCGAGGAAGCCGGACCGCCGTACTCCACGACCGCCCGCGACACCACGGCCATCTCCGTCCTGGAGACGGACACCGAGATCCCCTGGGGTTCCGGCCGCCTCTGCTACGGCTCCGTCGAAGTCACCAATCAGGTCGTCTCCTTCCTGCGCCGCAGGCTGATCACCGGCGAGGTCCTCGGCGAGACCAAGCTGGACCTGCCGCCCCGCACCCTGCGCACCCGTGCGGTCTGGTGGACGGTCACCGAGGACCAACTCGACGCCGCCCGCGTCAATCCGGAGATCCTCGGTGGCGCCCTGCACGCCGCCGAGCACGCGTCCATCGGCATGCTGCCGCTCTTCGCGACCTGCGACCGCTGGGACATCGGCGGCGTCTCCGTGCCGCTGCATCCGGACACGCTCCTGCCGACCGTCTTCGTGTACGACGGCCACCCGGGCGGCGCGGGCTTCGCCGAGCGGGCCTTCCACACGGCCCGCGAATGGCTGACCGCGACCCGCCAGGCCATCGCCTCCTGCGAGTGCGAGGCCGGCTGCCCCTCCTGCATCCAGTCCCCGAAGTGCGGCAACGGCAACGACCCCCTGCACAAACGCGGCGCCGTCCGCCTCCTCTCCACCCTGCTCAAGGACGCACCCGCCCCCTGAGGCGCAGCCGCCGACCGCAGGGGGGCCTGCGCCCCTCCGTCCGGCGGCAGAGCGCCCCGCCCTCACCTCGGGCTTCGTACGACGCCCGGCAGCCGCTTCAGCGGGGCCTCGCAGCCCTCCGGCGGCTCGCACCGACCCCCCGGCCGCCCGCCACCCGACGCGCGCCTCAGCCGCCGCTACCGGCTTCGGCTCCGGCTCTGGCTCCGGCTCCGGCTCCGGAGCGACCGGTCCCGCCGGGCCCGCCCGGGATCTGACCTCCGTCACGAACGGGCCGAGGCCGGCCGTGGCGGTGACATCCGAGACCTCGCCGCGCACCGCGCACCGCACGATGCGCGCCCCCTGCGCCTCGGCCACCCGGCCGGCCCTGGCACACGCCCCGGCACGGCCCTCCATCCAGTGGTCCGCCGCCGCGAGGGCCGCCAAGTCGGCCGCACCGCCCGCGCGATGGCGGGCGACGATCACCTGCCCCATCGCGAGGACCGCGCCGCAGACCACGCACAGCACGGCCATCACGACGACGACCCACACCGTGGCCGCTCCCCGGTCCGACGCGGCCCCGGCGGTCCGCGACCCGGTCCGCCGCCTCACGCGCCCACCCCCGCCGTCTCCTCCGCCGACGCCACCGCCTCCGACCGCAGCCGCAGCCCGAGCCCCAGTGCGCCAGGCCCCGGCGAGTCCGCCACGACCTCCACCCGCACCAGGTCGCCGTCCCGCCGCACGGCCACCGACGCGCCACGCGGCGCCGCCTGCCGAGCCGCCTCCACGGCCGCGCTCTCGGGGTCCTGCCGGGCCATCGCCCGCGCCCCGGCCCGTGCCGCGTCCACGCACTGGATCTGCGCGGACGCGGCCAGCAGAGCCCAGACCAGGGCCATCGTGAACAGCACCAGCGTGGGCAGCACCACGGCCGCCTCAGCCGTCACGAACCCCTGGTCCCCGCGGCGGCGTCGACCGCCCCGCGCCCGCTCAGAACTGGACATCGAGCGCCTTCTCCACGACCGCCTGCAGCGCCGCCCTGACCTGCCCGCTCGTCACCACCTTGTAGAGCAGTCCGGCGAACCCCACCGCTGCGATGAGACCCATCGCGTACTCCGAAGTGACCATCCCCGCGTCCCCTCGCACCGCTCGCGCCCTGCACCGCGACGCCCGCGCACACAGCTGTCCCCACTGTCCCCACATCTCAACCCCCGTGTAATTTCAGTTCGTTCAGGTCGCGGCGGCCACGCCTCGCGCGGACGCCGTCCAGCTACTCGCCCGTCCAGCCGGTCAGCCGTCGGGCCACTCGGACACCGAGCCGTTCAGATGCCGCTCAGATGCCGCTGACCAAGCCACCAGCCAGGCCGATCAACACCGGCAGCACGCCCACCGCGATGAACGCGGGCAGGAAGAACAGCCCCACCGGCGCCGTCATCAGGACGCCGGCCCTGCGCGCGGCCGCCGTCGCCGTACGGCCCCGTTCCGCGCGGCAGTCCGCGGCAAGACGCGCCACCGCTTCCGCCGCCGGAGCCCCCGACTCCCCCGCCCGCTCCAGCAGGCGAGCCAGCGCTCCCGCGCCCGGTATCGCGCCCAACCCCCGCCACGCGTCGACCGGTTCACCACCGAGCCGCACCTCCGCGGCTCCCTGGGCGAGCCGCTCCCCGACCGGCCCCTTCAGCGCGTCGCCGACGGCTTGGGCGGCCACGACTGGCCCCGCACCCGCAGCCACACAGGCCGCCAACAGATCGGCGGCCAAGGGCAGTTGCCGAGCCGCCTCCGCGGTGTCGAACTCCGCGGCACGGACGCCCCGCCCACGCCGCCATCGCCACACCCCGTACCCGGCACCCACCCCCACCAGGCACCCCGGAACACCGCCCACCAGCACCCACCCGGCGCTCACCGCCCCGGTAACCGCAAGCCACCCCGGCCCCGCGTCCCGCCACCGGAACCGCCACATCGGCACACCCCTCGGCGACCGCACGACCGCCCCCAGTACGACCCCCGACCGCCCCCGCACCGCCCGATCACGCCGCGCCGCGAGAGCCGCCGACACCAGCCACAGCACGGCCGCCGCACCCCACACGGCCACCCCCAGCTCGTGGACAACGACACTCATCGCTCCTCCGCCCCCCGCACGATCCGCAGCGCCCACCACACGCCGACGCCCTCCAACACCCCGCCCACCGCCAGACATCCGAGCCCCGCCCCCGTGTGCAGCAACACCCGCAACGGCGCCGCACCGAGCGCGCTCCCCATGAGCAGCCCGAGGACCGGAAGTCCCGCGAGCATCACCGCCGTCGACCTGGCCCCCGCCAACTGGGCCCGCAGATCCGCGCGTTGATCCCGCTCCGCCCGCAGCGCTCCCTCCAGCCGCTCAAGCCCCGCCGCGAACCCGGCGCCGCGGTCCACCGCCACCCGCCAGCACGCCGCGAGCCCCAGCAGCCCCTGCGCCCCCGGACCCCGCGCCGCCTCCTCGAGCGCCCCCGGCACATCCCCGCCGAACCGCGCCGCCGCCAGCACCCCGGCCCGCGCCCCACCAAGCCCGGCCCCGGCCTTGGCCCCGGCATCGACCACCCCGAGGCCACCGTCGGCCGCGGACCTCAACGCCTCCCCCGGCTGCCGTCCTGCCCGCACCTCCCCCGCGAGCACCCCGCACAGCGCGATCACCGCGGCGGCCCTGCGCTCCCCTTCGAGCCGCGCGTCCCTGGCCCGCAGCACACGCCGTATCAGCGGCACCCCAGCCGCCCCCAGGACCAGCGGCACCACCGACTCCCCGAGCAGCCCGATCACCGCGCCTGCGGCCAGCGCCCACCACTCGTGCCCCACCCGGCCAGTGACGCGGGCCGTCGCCCGCCGCCACGCCGCATCCCCCGGTGAGGCCCCGCCGCCACTCGCGAGCGCCGCCCGCGCCCGCCGCAGCCCGCGGTCACGCCCGACCGTCAGCCAGGCCGCACCTCCCGCACACACGACCGCCGCCACCCCCGTCACGCTCATCGCCCCTCACTCCAACCGCCGCCTGCCAGAAGCGAGTCCAGCCGCTCCCAACCCCGCTCCCGGACGAACTCCCTCTCGCCCCACCGCAGCGCCGGCACCGTCACCACCAGGCCTGACGCATCGCGTTCCAGGACATGCACCTCGGCGATCCGCCGCCGTCCCGCCCGGTCCCGCGCGAGATGGAGCACCACCGACAGCGCGGCCGCCAACTGGCTGTGCAGCGCGATCCGGTCGAGCCCGGCCGCCGTGCCCAAGGCCTCCAGACGGGCCGGTACGTCGCTCGCGGTGTTGGCGTGGACCGTGCCGCAGCCGCCCTCATGCCCCGTGTTCAGCGCGGCCAGGAGGTGGACCACCTCGGGACCGCGCACCTCGCCCACGACCAGCCGGTCGGGGCGCATCCGCAGCGCTTGTCGCACCAGGTCGTCCAGGCCGACCCGGCCCGCCCCTTCCTGGTTCGCGGGCCTGGCTTCGAGGCGCACCACGTGGGGGTGGTCGGGGCGCAGCTCCGCCGAGTCCTCGGCGAGCACGATCCGCTCGCCCGGCCCGACGAGGCCGAGGAGCGCGCTCAGCAGCGTCGTCTTGCCCGAGCCCGTCCCGCCACTGATCACGTACGAGAGCCTGGCGTCGAGCAGTGCCCGCAGTACCCGGTCCCCGCCCGGCGGCACCGTCCCCGCCGCGGTCAGTTCCGCGAGGGTGAAGGCCCGTGGCCGTACGACACGCAAGGAGAGGCAGGTCGAACCGACGGCGACCGGGGGCAGCACCGCATGGAGGCGGGTCCCGTCCGGGAGCCGTGCGTCCACCCAGGGCCTCGCGTCGTCCAGTCTGCGTCCGGCCACGGCCGCGAGTCGCTGGGCGAGCCGCCGCACCGCCGCCGCGTCCCTGAAGGAAACCCCGGTCAGCTCCAGGCCGCCGCCCCGGTCCACCCACACCCGGTCGGGCGCGGAGACCAGCACATCGGTCACCGAGTCGTCCGCGAGCAGCGCCTCCAGGGGGCCCGCGCCCACCAGCTCCGAGCGCAGCTGCGCGGCAGCTCCCAGGACTTCCGTGTCGCCGAGCACCCTGCCCTGGGCCCGCAGCGCCTCGGCGACGCGGGCCGGGGTCGGCTCCGTGCCGTTCTCCGCGAGCCACTGGCGCACCCCGTCCAGCATCCTGGCCCCGACGACGGCGCTCATGAGCCGCCTCCGGTGGCATCGACCGGAACGCGCTCCCAGAAGGCCGTGCAGAACCGCGCCAGCGGCCCGCGCGCGACACCACCCGGCGGCATCCCTCCGGCCTGCGCGGCCAGCAGCCCCGGCTCCCGTGGCAGCTCCCCGACGAGCGGCAGCCCGAGCAGCCGCGCGACCTCCTCCGCGTCGAAGCAGCCGGGCCCGTCGAGTCCGCCGCTCCCGGGGCGAGCGGCGCCGCCCCTGCCGACCACGACCCGCAGGTCCCTCAGCACCATCCCCGCCGCCGAAGCGACCCGCCGGGCCCCGGCCACCGCGCGCAGCTCCGCAGGCACCACCAGGAGCCCCAGATCCACCTGGGCCAGGGCTTCGGCCACTCCTTCGTCCACGCGGCGCGGCAGATCCACGACCACCACGCCGCCCCGCCTGCGGGCCGCGGCGATCACCGCCCGCATGGCTTCGGGCGGGATGACCACCGCATCGCCCCGGTCCCAGCTCAGGACCCGCAAGGCATGCAGCTCGGGCAGCGACTCCTCCAGCGCGCCCCCGCCGACCCGGCCCCTGGACTGCGCGAAGGCGGGCCAGCGGAGCCCGTCGGCGGCCTCGCCGCCGAGCAGCACGTCGAGCCCACCGCCCAGCGGATCCGCGTCCACCAGCATCGTGCGCCGCCCCGCACGGGCGGCAGTGACGGCCAGCGCGCAGGCGAGCGTCGAGGCGCCGGCTCCGCCGCTGCCGCCGAGCACCCCCACCGTGAGCGCGGGCCTGCCCACGCCCTCGGCGACATCGGCGATGCGGTCCACCAGCCATCGTTCGCCGTCGGGCAGGACCAGCACATGGTCGGCGCCGATCTCCACCGCGCGCTGCCAGACCCCGGAATCATCCTGATCCCGGCCGACGAGCACGACCCCGCGCCTGCGCCCGGCTCCTCGCACCCGGTCCACCGCGTCGTCCCCGACGAGGACGAGCGGCGCCGCGTCCCAGCCGCCCCTGCGCTCCGGAACCCCGTGCTGCACCTCGGGCCGCGCGCCCGCCGCGGCGCACAGCCGCAACAGGTCGTCCAGCAGGTCCACATCTTCCGTGACGATCAGCGGTCCGCCATGCCGTCCATCGGACGACGGCGGCCCATCACGCGTAATCACTCCAGCCACGATCCTCAGCCCCCTCTCACTGCAAGCCCGTTGAATGCCGCGCTCCACATCAGCGATGAGTCGGCCAAAGCAATCCGGCCATGAACTTCGCGTGCAGAACCAGCG
Source organism: Streptomyces sp. NPDC057302 (assembly GCF_042667685.1). Lineage (NCBI taxonomy): Bacteria > Bacillati > Actinomycetota > Actinomycetes > Kitasatosporales > Streptomycetaceae > Streptomyces > Streptomyces sp. NPDC057302. Next base: position 44,333 of record NZ_JBHUZJ010000046.1, read on the forward strand.
GAATCAGCGTGCAGCGGTCGCGGATAACGTGTGGATCTTGGTCAATAACTGTGGACAACGCGGGGGCTGTGAATATCCCCATCACCCATACCGGTGACATCTCGGAGACTTCCACAGCGCAGCCTGACGACTACACACAGTGACGAATCTTGGCCATAGGAAAAGATCGCCAAAATGGCCGCCGGGAGGCGGCAGGCGATCGAATCAGGGTCTGAAGAGGTCCGGAAAACCCATCCGGACATGCGACGACCCCCGCCGGGGGGGAGAGCGGGGGTCGTCCCCACGGTCCGACTCGGGGGGGGAGGAGCCAGACCGGGTTAGCACGGTCGCGAACGATCCGTGACTTCCATGGTGTACCCGAGAGCCTTCTCAGGCAAACCCACGCGCCTCACCTTACGCCGAATGGTGGGCGCCTATGCTCGGGCTCGTGGAAAACCACTCCTTGCCCCGCACAGCTGCCTTCTTTGACCTGGACAAGACGGTCATTGCGAAGTCGAGCACTCTCACCTTCAGCAAGTCGTTCTACCAAGGCGGCCTGATCAACCGCAGGGCGGTACTGCGAACTGCATATGCACAGTTCGTGTTCCTCGCGGGCGGCGCCGATCACGACCAGATGGAGCGGATGCGCGAGTACCTGTCCGCGCTCTGCCGCGGATGGAACGTGCAGCAGGTCAAGGAGATCGTCGCCGAGACGCTGCACGACCTGATCGACCCGATCATCTACGACGAGGCCGCTTCCCTCATCGAGGAGCACCACACCGCGGGGCGGGACGTCGTCATCGTCTCCACGTCGGGCGCCGAGGTCGTCGAGCCGATCGGCGAACTACTCGGCGCGGACCGCGTGGTGGCGACCCGGATGGTCGTCGGCGACGACGGCTGCTTCACCGGCGAGGTCGAGTACTACGCCTACGGCCCCACCAAGGCGGCCGCGATCAAGGAGCTCGCGCAGTCCGAGGGGTACGACCTCGACCGCTGCCACGCCTACAGCGACTCGGCGACCGACCTCCCCATGCTCGAGTCCGTGGGGCATCCGCACGCGGTCAACCCCGATCGAGCGCTGCGTCGCGAGGCCCTCGCGCGCGGGTGGCCGATTCTCGACTTCCACCGCCCGGTCCCGCTCAAGGAGCGGCGCCAGAAGCCGTCCCGGCCCGCGCTGGTCGCGGTGGCGGCCGTGAGCGCCGCAGCGGCCACGGCGGGGCTCGTGTGGTTCGTGAGCCGTCGCCGCACCACACGCGCCCGATTCACCCTTGTTTGAACCTAAAAGTAAAGAAGTAGTGCCAGCACTTCCGCTTACTCCAGGACAGGAGTACAAAGGAGTCAACGGCCCGCGAGACCAAGGACATCCGAGAGGATTACCTTTAAACGCAACCAAGGCCCCACGGACCGAAGCATGAACACCGAGCACCCACGCGACGTCGACCCGTCGATTACGGGCCAGCCGCACCAGGTAACGGGCTAAGTTCCTGACCTGATGGGCAAACTACGAGGACGCTTGGTAACCCGGTGAACATGCCAGCGGCGGTACGAGTTCTCGTACCGCCGCATCCCTGTGTCGAAGCGGAAGCGCCTCAGGCCGCGCCGCGCTGCATGGCCTCGCAGACCGCCGTCGACTCCCTGACACCCAGTTCGACCGCACGCCCGCAGTGGGCGATCCAGGCGGCCATGCCCTCCGGTGTCCCGGACGCGTAGCCGTCGAGCGCCCCCACGTACGCCGCCCGCCCCTGTTCCGCGTGCCCCGCCTCCGCCGGGCAGACCGACTTCGGGTCGAGCCCGCTGCCCACCAGGACGATCCGCTCGGCCGCCCGCGCCACCAGGCCGTTGTGCGAGCCGAAGGGGCGCAGGCTGAGCAGCTCGCCGTGCACCACGGCCGCCGTCACGAGGGCCGGCGCGGAGCCGCCCGCGATGATCAGCTGCGAGAGCCCCTCCAGACGGCCGGCCACCTCGTCGGAGTCCGGCACGGCCAGCTCGACCAGTGGCTCGTCGACCGGATCGCCCGCAAGGCGCGGCCGTCCCGCCGCCTCGTCGTTCTCCGCGGCGGCGACCAGGTGGAGGCGCGCGAGGACGCGCAGCGGCGACTGCCGCCAGATGGACAGGAGTTGGCCGGCCTCCGCGGTGAGCCGCAGGGCAGCGCCGACCGTGCGAGCCTCGCCGTCGCCGCTGAAGTCGCTGCGCCGGCGTACCTCTTCCAGTGCCCAATCGGCACCGGAGAGCGCCGCCGAGCCGCGAGCGCCGCGCAGCGCCGCCTCGGAGGTGATCTCGTTGCTGCGGCGCCTCATGATCCGGTGCCCGTAGACCCGGTCCACGGCCTTGCGCACGGAGTCCACGGAGTCGGCCACGCCGGGCAGTGCGCCCAGGGCCGCGAGCGGATCGGCTGTCGTACTCATGAGTACGACCCTACGCACCCCTGGCGCTCCCCCCACGAAGGAGTGGTCTTCTTCACGCCGCATCGATACGACACGTGATCGTACGACTACCCTTGGTGAACATGAAGATCGCTTTCGTAGGGAAGGGCGGCAGCGGCAAGACCACGCTGTCCTCGCTCTTCATCCGCCACCTCGCCGCCACCGGAGCACCGGTCCTCGCGGTGGACGCCGACATCAACCAGCACCTGGGCCCCGCGCTCGGTCTCGACGAGGCGGACGCCGCCGAGCTGCCCGCCATGGGCGCACGCCTCCCTCTCATCAAGGACTACCTGCGGGGGTCCAATCCGCGGATCGCCTCGGGCGACACGATGATCAAGACGACGCCGCCCGGTGAGGGTTCGCGGATCCTGCGGGTGCGCGAGGACAATCCCGTGTACGACGCGTGCGCCCGGCCGGTGGAACTCGACGACGCAGCCGTGCGTTTGATGGTCACAGGGCCGTTCACCGAAGCCGACCTCGGTGTCGCCTGCTACCACTCCAAGACGGGGGCGGTGGAGCTGTTCCTGAACCACCTGGTCGACGGGCGCGACGAGTACGCGGTCGTCGACATGACCGCGGGTTCGGACTCCTTCGCCTCCGGCATGTTCACCCGCTTCGACATGACGTTCCTGGTGGCCGAGCCGACCCGGAAGGGGGTCTCCGTCTATCGCCAGTACAAGGAATACGCACGGGACTTCGGCATCGACCTCAAGGTCGTCGGCAACAAGGTGCAGGGCCAGGACGACATCGACTTCCTGCGCGAGCAGGTGGGCGACGACCTCCTGGTGACGGTCGGGCACTCGGACTGGGTGCGCTCCATGGAGAAGGGCCGCCCGCCCCGGTTCGAACTCCTGGAGGACGCCAACCGCCGCTCCCTGCGCGCGCTGCAGAGCGCCGTCGACACCGCGTACGAGCGCAGGGACTGGGACCGCTACACCCGTCAGATGGTCCACTTCCACCTGAAGAACGCGCAGAGCTGGGGCAACGAACGGACGGGTGCCGACCTGGCTGCCCAGGTCGACCCCGACTTCGTGCTCAGCGAGCGAGCCGTCGCTACGGCTTGACCGCCGGGGCGCCCGGGACGCCCTTGGGGGCCGGTGCGGGCTGGGCGGAGAGGAAGGACGCCCAGCCCTCCTTCGGGGTCTTGCCCTGCGGCAGCTTGGTGAGGCGCTCGACGGTCTTCGGGTCCTGGGCGTCGAGCCAGTCGGCGAGTTGCCGGAAGGAGACGCACCGCACCTCGCGCTTGGTGCAGACCGACTCGATCGTCTCCTCGATGGCGCGCATGTACGTGCCGCCGTTCCAGGACTCGAAGTGGTTGCCGATGATCAGCGGGGCGCGGTTGCCCTTGTAGGCGCGGTCGAAGCCCTGGAGCAGGCCGTCACGCATCTGGTCGCCCCAGTACTCGTGCTTGTCCGGGTCGCCCTGCGACGTCGTGCCCGACTGGTTCACCATGAAGTTGTAGTCCATGGTGAGCGTCTCGAACTTGCGGCCCGGAACGGGGACGAGCTGCATCGACAGGTCCCAGAGGCCTTCCTTCTTCTTGGGCCAGACCTGGTTGTTGACGCCGCTGGTGTCGTAGCGGAAGCCCAGGTCCCGGGCCGCCCGCATGAAGTTCTTCTGGCCTTCGAGGCAGGGCGTGCGGGCGCCGACGAGTTCCTTGTCGTAGTCGAAGGGCAGTGGCTGCGCCTTCTTCATGCCCGTGTTCGTCTTCCAGGCCTTCACGAAGGACTTGGCCTGGTTGATCTCGCTCTTCCAGTCGGCGACCGACCACTGGCCCACGCCGCCGCTGGTGCCGCAGAAGTGGCCGTTGAAGTGGGTGCCGACCTCGTTGCCCTCGAGCCAGGCGCCGCGGAGCTGCTCGACGGTGTCCTTGATTCCCTTGCGGTCGTTGAAGCCGATGTCCGAGCTGCCGGCCAGGTGCTGCGGCGGTTCGTAGAGCTTCCGCTTCGCCTCGGGGAGCATGTACACGCCGCTGAGGAAGTACGTCATCGTGGCGTTGTTCCGCTTGGCCACCTTGCGGAAGTGCGAGAACAGCTTCTGGCTGTCCTCGCCCGCACCGTCCCAGGAGAAGACCACGAACTGGGGCGGCTTCTGGCCGGGTCTCAGACGCGCGGGCTCGGGCAGGTGCGGCTGTCGGCCGGTGAAGGCGGTCGAGCCGTCACCGATCATGCGAACCGCGCTCTTGGGGGCCGGTGCGGGGGACGCCTTCTTGGCGCCGTGCGTGCCTTCCTTGGCGCCGGTGTCGCCGTTCGAGCAACCGGCCAGTGACGCGACACATGCCACGAGGGCGGTGATGCCCGCGGCGATCCGCTGGATCCTCTGGGTGGCGGCCATCTTCCGCCCACCTTCTTCCTTCAGTCGGCTTCGAACCGGGGCACGGGCTGCAGGAGCACTGCAGGGAGCCCACGGGGGGCGCTTCAGGGGCCACGACCGGACTGTTTAGGACCTAATTGCCCGGAAATGACCCATAGCGCCGCCAACGTCGCACGGGGGCATGAGTACGACGGTCCGACAAGCCGATGAATAGCTTTAATCACCCTTCAGGGTGATCTACTGACCTATTTGCACCATTTGTCTATCCAATACCTTTACTCTCCATTACGATCCGTTTACCGAGAGTTGAGATATCCCGCCGCTGCAACGCCGTGACCCACGGCCGCGACCCGACCTCCGGGCACCACCGGAGGACCCCCTGTTCCGCGACCGCGCTGCCCCGGAGGAGACGGGAAACCATGTCTGCCTGCGTCCCCACCCATGCCACCGACTCGGCCCACGCCTCACGCGACCACGAGCCCCACGGCCCGCCGCCCGGAAAGTTCGGCAAGTTCCGTAACTTCCGCATCGCGGGCGCCGACGTCTCCGCGTCGATCGCCGTCTTCCTGATCGCCCTGCCGCTGTCCCTCGGCATCGCGCTCGCCACCGGAGCACCGCTCCAGGCGGGCCTCGTCGCCGCCGCCGTCGGCGGCCTGGTCGCCGGATGGCTCGGCGGATCGCCACTACAGGTCAGTGGCCCCGCCGCAGGACTCACCGTCGTCACCGCCGACGTCATCCACCAGTACGGCTGGCGGACCACCTGCGCCATCACCGTCCTCGCCGGAATCGCCCAACTAGGCCTCGGCTGCCTGCGCGTGGCCCGCTCGGCGCTCGCCGTCAGCCCCGCCGTCGTGCACGGCATGCTGGCCGGCATCGGCGTCGCCATCGCCGTCGCCCAGCTGCACATCGTGCTCGGCGGCACCCCTCAGAGCTCCGTGCTCGCCAACCTCCGTGCGCTGCCCGCCCAGTTGGCCGACGCGCAGTCGGCCGCGCTGGCGATCAGCGCGCTGACCCTGGCGCTGCTGCTGCTCTGGCCGCGGATTCCCGGCCGGGTGGGCAGAGCCCTCCGTGTCGTGCCGGCCCCCCTCGTCTCCGTGGCCGCGGCGACCGCCGTCGCCGCGCTCGCCGGGCTGAGCGTGGCCAAGGTCGATCTGCCGTCCTGGCGCAGTCACGCCCTCGCGGGCCTGCCCGAAGGGCCCGTGCTCGGGCTCATCGCCGCCGTCCTCACGGTCACGCTCGTCTGCAGCGTCCAGTCACTGCTCGGCGCCGTCGCCGTGGACAAGCTCTCCTCCGGCCGCCCCGGGCCGCGCGCCGGCGGCCGCTCCGACCTCAACCGTGAGCTGCTCGGCCAGGGCGCCGCGAACGCCGTCTCCGGAGTGCTCGGCGGGCTGCCCGTCGCCGGGGTCGCCGTACGCAGTGTGGCCAATGTGCGGGCCGGCGCCGTCAGCCGGAACTCCACGATGCTGCACGGCGTTTGGGTAGTAGTAGCCGCCCTGCTGATGGTCCCCCTGCTCGAGCTGATCCCCCTCGCCGCGCTCGGCGCGCTCGTGATGGCGGTCGGCATCCAGATGGTGAGCCTGAACCACATCCGCACCATCACCCGCCACCGCGAGATCCTCGCGTACACGACCACGACCCTCGGCGTCGTCTTCCTCGGAGTGCTCGAAGGCGTGGCCCTCGGCGTCGCCGTCGCCGTGGCCGTCGCGCTGCACCGCCTGGCCCGCACCCGGATCACCCACACCGAGGAGGACGGGGTCCACCACGTGCGCGTGCGCGGCCAGTTGACCTTCCTCGCCGTGCCGCGCCTCAGCAGGGCGCTGCACCTCGCCCCCCAAGGGGCAGCCATCATCGTCGAGCTGGACGGTTCCTTCATGGATCACGCGGCGTACGAAGCACTGCACTGCTGGCAGGACGCACACACCGCGCAGGGCGGCACCGTCGAGGTGACCGGACGCGCGGGGACGCGGATCGCCGAGCCCGCAAGTGCCTCACACTCCTGCTGCCGGCCCTGGACGGCCTGGCGCAACCACCACTGCGACCGCCCCCAGGAGGCCCCGCAGGGCGCGGGCCGGCCCAGCGGGCATCAACTGGCCAGCGGCATCAGCGCGTTCCAGCGGAACACCGCCCCGCATGTGCGCGGCGAGCTGGCCCGCCTCGCACGCGAGGGACAGCAGCCCTCGCAGCTCTTCCTGACCTGCGCGGACTCCCGGCTCGTCACCTCGATGATCACGTCGAGCGGCCCCGGCGACCTCTTCGTCGTACGCAATGTCGGCAATCTGGTGCCGCTGCCGGGCGCCGAGAGCGGGGACGACTCGGTGGCCGCGGCGATCGAGTACGCGGTGGACGTACTGCAGGTGCGGTCCATCACCGTGTGCGGACACTCCGGGTGCGGCGCGATGCAGGCGCTGCTCAACACCCCGCCCGGGGGCGCCCAGACTCCCCTGAAGCGCTGGCTGCGGCACGGAATGCCGAGCCTGGACCGGATGGCGGCGCACCAGAAGGAGGGCTGGGCGCGGCTGGCCGGGCGGGCGCCCGCCGACGCGGTCGAGCAGCTCTGCCTGACCAACGTGGTGCAGCAACTGGAGCACCTGCGCGGCCACGGTTCGGTGGCTCGGCGGATGGCCGAGGGTTCCCTCGAACTGCATGGCATGTACTTCCATGTCGGCGAGGCTCAGGCGTATCTGCTGACCGAGAGTCAGGACGCCGTATTCGACCAGGTGACACCGTCACCGCACGAAGGAACACCGCGCGAGGAGCCACCTGCCCGAGTAAAGGTCTAAACCAATTTTCGGCAGGCTCTTGTCACCAGGGGTATACGTCTGATGAGCTGTGGCTTTGGACACAACGGACACCCTGGGAATGGGAGATGTCGTGAGCAACGAAAGCCTGGCCAACCTTCTTAAAGAAGAGCGAAGGTTCGCGCCGCCGGCCGACCTGGCGGCCAACGCCAACGTCACCGCGGAGGCGTATGAACAGGCCAAGGCTGACCGGCTCGGCTTCTGGGCCGAGCAGGCCCGCCGCCTGACCTGGTCCACCGAACCGACCGAGACGCTCGACTGGTCGAACCCGCCCTTCGCGAAGTGGTTCGCGGACGGCAAGCTCAACGTCGCGTACAACTGCGTGGACCGCCATGTGGAGGCCGGGAACGGCGACCGCGTGGCGATCCACTTCGAGGGTGAGCCCGGTGACAGCCGGGCCATCACCTATGCCGAGCTCAAGGACGAGGTCAGCCGGGCGGCCAACGCGCTGACCGAGCTGGGCGTCCGGCAGGGCGACCGCGTCGCCGTCTATCTGCCGATGATCCCCGAGGCCGTCGTGTCGATGCTGGCCTGTGCCCGCATCGGCGCCGCGCACTCCGTGGTCTTCGGCGGCTTCTCCGCCGACGCCATCGCCAAGCGCGTGAAGGACGCCGACGCCAAGGTCGTCATCACCTCCGACGGCGGCTATCGCAGGGGCAAGCCCGCTGCCCTGAAGCCCGCGGTGGACGACGCCGTCGCGCGCGAGGACAGCTCCGTCGAGCACGTCCTCGTCGTGCGCCGCACCGGCCAGGACGTGGCGTGGACCGAGGGCCGCGACGTGTGGTGGCACGAGCTCACCGAGCGCCAGTCCGCCGAGCACGCGCCCGAGGCCTTCGACGCGGAGAACCCGCTCTTCATCCTCTACACCTCCGGCACGACGGGGAAGCCCAAGGGCATCCTGCACACGTCCGGCGGTTACCTCACGCAGGCCGCGTACACCCACCACGCCGTCTTCGACCTCAAGCCGGAGACCGACGTCTACTGGTGTACGGCCGACATCGGCTGGGTCACCGGGCACTCGTACATCACGTACGGCCCGCTGGCGAACGGCGCGACGCAGGTCATGTACGAGGGCACGCCCGACACCCCGCACCAGGGGCGCTTCTGGGAGATCGTCCAGAAGTACGGCGTGACGATCCTCTACACGGCGCCGACGGCGATTCGTACGTTCATGAAGTGGGGCGACGACATCCCCGCGAAGTTCGATCTGAGCAGCCTGCGGGTCCTCGGGTCGGTCGGTGAGCCGATCAACCCCGAGGCGTGGATGTGGTACCGCAAGAACATCGGCGCCGACAAGTGCCCCATCGTGGACACCTGGTGGCAGACCGAGACCGGCGCGATGATGATCTCGCCGCTGCCCGGCGTGACCGCGACCAAGCCGGGAAGCGCCCAGCGCGCCCTGCCGGGCATCTCCGCGACCGTCGTCGACGACGAGGCGCGCGAAGTGCCGGACGGCGGTGGCGGCTACCTCGTCCTGACCGAGCCGTGGCCCTCGATGCTGCGGACCATCTGGGGCGACGACCAGCGCTTCCTCGACACGTACTGGTCGCGCTTCGAGGGCAAGTACTTCGCCGGTGACGGCGCCAAGAAGGACGACGACGGCGACATCTGGCTCCTCGGCCGCGTGGACGACGTCATGCTCGTCTCCGGGCACAACATCTCCACCACCGAGGTCGAGTCGGCGCTCGTCTCGCACCCCTCGGTCGCCGAGGCGGCCGTCGTGGGCGCGGCGGACGAGACCACCGGTCAGGCCATCGTCGCGTTCGTGATCCTGCGGGGCACGGCCAACGCCGACGACGAGGGTCTCGTGGCGGACCTGCGCAACCACGTGGGCACGACGCTCGGACCGATCGCCAAGCCGAAGCGGATCCTGCCGGTCGCCGAGCTGCCCAAGACCCGGTCCGGGAAGATCATGCGGCGCCTGCTCAGGGACGTCGCCGAGAACCGCGAGCTGGGTGACGTCACCACGCTCACGGACTCCTCCGTGATGGACCTGATCCAGACCAAGCTGCCTGCCGCGCCGAGCGAGGACTAGTCAGAGCTGAGTCAGACCCGAGTCTGATCCGCGTCTGATCCGCGTCACAGAGGGGCATCCGGCACCGCGCCGGGTGCCCCTCTTGCGCATAAAGTGACGATCACCGGATAGGTCCGGTCGCATGTTAGGTACGCTAAGGATCGCGTCAACGTCGCGCCAAGAACGGCGTGGGACGACGCGAGACAACGCGAGAAGAAGTACCTAGGTGCGCCGGGAAGTCTGGTCGGCATGTGATTCGTCCTGCCTACCCGACCGGAGGTCGACCCCCGTGGCCGCGCCCGCACCCAGCAACAACAACCGCAAGGTTCTCGGACGGCTCTCGCTGCCCGAGCGGAATTTCGTCGCGAACGCGCTGCGCACCGAGACCGTCGGCGGTGTCCTCCTCCTCGCCGCCGCCGTCACCGCCCTGATCTGGGCCAACACCGCCGGCGGCTCGTACGCGTCCGTGAGCGGCTTCCACCTGGGGCCCGGCGCCCTCGGCCTCGACCTCTCCATCCAGCACTGGGCGGCCGACGGACTGCTCGCCGTCTTCTTCTTCGTCGCCGGCATCGAGCTCAAGCGTGAGCTCGTCGCGGGCGATCTGCGCGACCCCAAGGCCGCCGCGCTCCCCGTCGTCGCCGCGCTCTGCGGCATGGCCGTACCCGCCCTCGTGTACGTCCTGGTCAACACCGTCGGCGGCGGTTCCATGGACGGCTGGGCGGTGCCCACCGCCACGGACATCGCCTTCGCGCTCGCCGTCCTCGCGGTCATCGGCACCTCGCTGCCGTCCGCCCTGCGCGCCTTCCTGCTCACCCTCGCCGTCGTCGACGACCTCTTCGCCATCCTGATCATCGCGGTCTTCTTCACCAGCGACCTCGACTTCGCGGCCCTCGGCGGCGCGGTCCTGGGCCTCGCGGTCTTCTGGCTGCTGCTCCGCAAGGGCGTACGCGGCTGGTACGTCTACGTTCCGCTCGCCCTGGTCATCTGGGGCCTGATGTACAACAGCGGCATCCACGCCACGATCGCCGGTGTCGCGATGGGTCTGATGCTGCGCTGCAGCCGCCGCGAGGACGAGGAGCACTCGCCGGGCGAGCACATCGAGCACCTGGTGCGGCCCCTCTCCGCGGGACTCGCCGTACCGCTGTTCGCGCTGTTCAGCGCCGGTGTCGTGGTGTCGGGCGGCGCGATCGGGGACGTATTCAGCCGGCCGGAGACGCTCGGTGTGGTGCTCGGCCTCGTGGTCGGCAAGGCGGTCGGCATCTTCGGCGGCACCTGGCTCGCCGCGCGGTTCACCAAGGCCGAGCTCAACGACCAACTGGCCTGGCCCGACGTCTTCGCGGTCGCCTCCCTGGCCGGCATCGGCTTCACCGTCTCGCTCCTGATCGGCGAACTCGCCTTCACCGACGACCCGCTGCTCACCGACGAGATCAAGGCAGCCGTCCTGATGGGCTCTCTCATCGCGGCCGTGCTCTCCGGGATCCTGCTCAAGATGCGCAACGCCCGCTACCGCACGCTGTACGACGACGAGGAGCGCGACGACGACCTGGACGGCATCCCGGACGTGTACGAACAGGACAAGCCGGAGTACCACCTGCGGATGGCCGCGATCCATGAAAAGAAGGCGGCCGAACACCGCAGGCTTGCCGAAGTGTCGGCCGGGGCACGCACCGATGACGACGGTCCGGCATGATCTGAGCAGACTTGACTGCGCAGACTGAGCTGGGCGGTCGTATCTGAACAGACGTATGTGAGCACGCTTACGCAGACCTACGCAGATTCACGGAGAAGGGGAGAAGCGATGAGCACACCCGACGGGCCCGTCGGCACCGAACGCAGCCTCGGGCAGCTGGTCTCCACGGCGACCAGCGACTTGTCCGCGCTGGTGCACGACGAGATCGCGCTGGCCAAGGCCCAGCTGCGGCAGGACGTCAAGCGGGGTGCGGTCGGCGGTGGTGCGTTCGCCGCCGCTGGGGCGGTGCTGCTCTTCTCGCTGCCGATGCTGAGCTTCGCCCTGGCGTACGGCATCCGCACGTGGAGCGGCTGGAACATGGCGATCTGCTTCGTGCTGTCCTTCGCGGCGAACGTGCTGGTCGCAGGCGTGCTCGCGCTGATCGGCGTCGTTTTCGCGAAGAAGGCCAAGAAGGGCAAGGGCCCGCAGAAGGCCGCCGCTTCGGCCAAGCAGACGGCTGCCGTACTCCAGAACGTCAAGCCGCACCCGCGTTCGGTCAGCCCCGCGCACTCCACAGGTGCCACCCTCGACCGTGTCGGTGACAAGGCTTCGGCTGTGGCACGCTCGTCTTCATGACGGACCCTGCCACGCCCGCCCCCCATCCGGCCCAACCGACGTCACTCGTACGCATCGAAGGACCGTGGACCCACCGGGACGTCGCCGCCAACGGCGCCCGCTTCCACATCGCCGAGATGGGCGACGGGCCGCTGGTGCTGCTGCTGCACGGATTTCCGCAGTTCTGGTGGACCTGGCGGCATCAGATGGTGGCGCTCGCCGACGCGGGGTTCCGTGCGGTCGCGATGGACCTGCGGGGCGTGGGTGGCAGCGACCGTACGCCGCGCGGTTACGACCCGGCGAACCTCGCGCTCGACATCACGGGCGTCGTCCGGTCGCTCGGCGAGCCGGACGCCGCGCTCGTCGGGCACGACCTGGGCGGGTACCTCGCGTGGACGGCGGCCGTGATGCGGCCCAAGCTGGTGCGCCGCCTCGCCGTGTCCTCGATGCCGCATCCGCGGCGCTGGCGCTCGGCGATGCTGTCGGACCGCAAGCAGAGCGCCGCGAGTTCGTACGTGTGGGGCTTCCAGCGGCCGTGGCTGCCGGAGCGTCAACTCGTCGCGGACGACTCGGCTCTGGTGGGGCGTCTGGTGCGGGACTGGTCGGGGCCGCGCCTTCCCGACGACGAGGCGGTGGAGACGTACCGCCGCGCCATGACGATCCCCTCGACGGCGCACTGCTCGATCGAGCCGTACCGCTGGATGGTGCGGTCGATGGCCCGCCCCGACGGCATCCAGTTCAACCGGCGCATGAAGCGCCCCGTGCGGGTGCCCACGCTGCATCTGCACGGCTCCCTGGACCCGGTGATGCGCACGCGCAGCGCGGCTGGCTCCGGCGAGTACGTCGAAGCGCCTTACCGGTGGCGGCTGTTCGACGGTCTCGGGCACTTCCCGCAGGAGGAGGACCCCGTCGCCTTCTCGACCGAGCTGGTCAACTGGCTGAAGGATCCCGAGCCGGACCGGTAGACCGGGAGGCCCTCCCCCGAGATCAGGCGAACACCTGTCCGTCGAACGGCCAATTGCCTCCCGCATAGGCCAATTGGGGCCCGTGGGCGCGATTACCGACCTTGGGGCACGGGCACACGTCGGGGTATGGGCTGGACGCACGACTACAGTGACGTAGCACGCAATCGCCGCTCGGCCACAGCGCTGAACAGCCGTGAGAGGGGCGCTCCGCACGATCCGGGCCATCAAGGCCCTGCTCAAGACATCGGCATTCCCCACATCCTGCGCCGCAGGGCCCGTTGGGTCTCGGCGCGGCTGAGGCATACGCGCGACTGATCCGCCTGCTCTCCGCTTGCCTGGCTCTCCGCTTGCCTGGCTTTCCGCTCTCCCGACCGCGCCCGGCTACAGCGCGCACCCCTGGCTGTCGACCTCCTGGTTGGCGCTGCGGCCTGCCTCGATGTCCTTGCGGACCTCGTCGCCGGTGAGTGCGTAGCCGGTGTCGGGGTCGTCCAGTGACTTCGCGAAGACCACGCCGTAGACCTTGCCGTCGGGCGTGAGCAGCGGGCCGCCGGAGTTGCCCTGGCGGACGGTCGCGAAGAGCGAGTACACATCGCGGCGCACGGTGCCCCGGTGATAGATGTCCGGGCCGTTGGCCGTGATGCGACCGCGCACGCGCGCGGGGCGGACGTCGTACGGGCCGTTCTCCGGGAAGCCGGCGACGATCGCGCTGTCACCGCTGACCGCGTCCTTCGACGTGAACTTCAGCGCGGGCGCCTGGAGGGTCGGCACGTCCAGTACGGCGATGTCGCGCTCCCAGTCGTAGAGCACGACCTTCGCGTCGTACGTCCTGCCGTCTCCGCCTATCTGGACCGTCGGCTCGTCCACGCCACCGACCACGTGCGCGTTCGTCATCACGCGGCGGTCGTCGAAGACGAAGCCGGTGCCTTCGAGGACCTTGCCGCAGCCGCGCGCCTCGCCCTGCACCTTCACGATGGAGCGCTTGGCCTTCGTGGCGACCTCACTCTTGGCGAGCTTGGGGTCGGGGGCCTGCACCTCGGTGATGGGCTCGTTCGAGAACGGGCTGAAGACCTGCGGGAAGCCGTTGCGCGCGAGGACCGACGAGAAGTCGGCGAACCACGTGTCGGCCTGGTTGGGCAGCGTGCGCGAAACGCCGAGCAGGATCTTGGAGTTACGTACTTCCTTGCCGACCGTCGGCAGCGTCGTGCCCGCGAGGGCGGAGCCGATCAGCCAGGCGACGAGGAGCATCGCCAGTACGTTGACCAGCGCGCCACCCGTGGCGTCCAGGGCGCGGGCGGGCTGCCAAGTGATGTACCGGCGGAGCTTGTTGCCCAAGTGGGTGGTGAACGCCTGGCCGATGGAGGCACAGACGATCACGATGACCACGGCGACGACGGCGGCCGTCGTGCTCACCGCTCCCTCGTCGTCCGTCAGGGCGCCCCAGATGACGGGCAGCAGGTACACCGCGACGAGCCCGCCGCCCAGGAAGCCGATCACCGACAGGATGCCGACGACGAATCCCTGGCGGTAGCCGACGACCGCGAACCACACGGCGGCGACCACCAACAGGATGTCCAGCACGTTCACCGATTCAATCCTCGCCTCGCATCGCGGTCGCCACGTCCCCGCAACCTTGTCATGCGCGCCAGTCGAGCGGCACCTGCTTGGTGCGGTCCCAGGGGCGCTCCCAGCCTGCGAAGTGCAGAATTCGGTCGATCACTCCGGCCGTAAAACCCCAGACCAGAGCGGATTCGACGAGGAACGCCGGGCCTTGGTGGCCGCTCGGATGAACCGTCGTCGCGCGGTTGCGGGGATCCGTGAGATCGGACACGGGGACCGTGAAGACCCGGGCCGTCTCGGCCGGATCGACGACGCCGACGGGGGTGGGCGTGCGCCACCAGCCGAGCACCGGGGTCACCACGAAGTCGCTCACCGGGATGAAGAGCTTGGGCAGCACGCCGAAGAGCTGGACGCCCCGGGGGTCGAGCCCGGTCTCCTCCTCGGCCTCGCGCAGGGCGGCGCGCAAGGGGCCGTCCGTCAGCGGATCGCCGTCCTCGGGGTCGAGGGAGCCGCCGGGGAAGGAGGGCTGTCCCGCGTGCGAGCGCAGGCTCCCCGAACGCTCCATCAGGAGCATCTCGGGGCCGCTCGCGCCCTCCCCGAAGAGGACGAGCACGGCGGACTGGCGCCCGGCGCCGCTCTCCGGGGGCAGGAAGCGGCTGAGCTGGGTCGGCCGGACCGTCGCGGCGGCTCGGGCGACGGGATCCAGCCAGGCGGGAAGCCCCTCGGTGCTGAGGCGCGCGTGCCCGTCGGGGCTGTCCAGGCGGGCGGGGTCGCCCGCCCTGCCTGCCCCGTGAAAGCCGTTGCCATCGCTCATGTGCGTATCGCTCGTGTCGGTTGTCTCGCTCGTGTCGCTCGCGTGCGTCATCGGCACCCCCGTCCAACTGTGGACAACGCCTGTGGACCCTCGGTTGGTTCCTCGCTCATGCGGCGCCCAGCGGGGGCGCGGCCTTCCCCGGGTAGTCCGGCGGGGGCTTGAGGCGCTGGCCCGGCAGGCCGCCCATCTCGTACTTCAGGAGCTTCTTCGCCTTCTCCGGGTCGGTCTCGCCCTCTCCGTACGACGGACAGAGATCGGCGATCGGGCAGGCGCCGCAGGCGGGCTTGCGGGAGTGGCAGATCCGGCGGCCGTGGAAGATCACGCGGTGCGAGAGCATCGTCCACTCGCTCTTCGGGAAGAGGTCGGCGATGGCGGCCTCGACCTTCACCGGGTCGGTCTCCTCCGTCCACTTCCAGCGGCGGACGAGCCGCCCGAAGTGGGTGTCCACGGTGATCCCGGGGACCCCGAAGGCGTTCCCGAGCACGACGAACGCGGTCTTGCGTCCTACGCCGGGCAGCTTCACCAGGTCTTCGAGACGGCCGGGGACCTCACCGCCGTGGTTGTCCCGCAGGGCGGCGGCGAGCCCCATGATCGACTTCGTCTTCGCCCGGAAGAACCCGGTCGGCCGGATCAACTCCTCGACCTCTTCGGGGTTGGCGGCGGCGAGGTCCTCCGGGGTCGCGTACGCGGCGAAGAGGCGCGGGGTCGTCTGGTTCACCCGCAGGTCGGTGGTCTGCGCGGAGAGGACCGTGGCGACGAGGAGCTCGAAGGGGTTCTCGAAGTCCAACTCGGGATGGGCGTACGAGTACACCTCCGCGAGCTCGCGGTTGATGCGGCGGGCCCGCCGGACGAGGGAGGCGTGGGACTCGGGCTTGGCTTTGGCTTTGGGTTTGGCTTTGGGTTTGGGGATCGCTTTGGAGGGGGTGGCCTTCTTGGCTGGGGTGGCCGTGGCCTTCTTCGCCGGGGCAGCCTTCTTGGCCGGGGCGGCCCTCTTGGCGGGGGCCGGTTTCGCCGCGCCCGCGGTGGCCGGTTTCTTCTCCGAAGGCTTGCTCACCGGTGGCACCCTTGTCCCTTTTGTCGCATTCTCTGACTCGGTGGAAGTATGTTCGCCCACAGCGGAATCCAGGCGGGCTGATAGGTTCTCAGCCTGTCTGGCCTGTGCTCTCACCGGCTTTTTGGACACTCGGCCAGCCTAGAGCCCGACACTGACATCCGCCCTGGACCCTATGGATCGGCCCCCAATTGGCCCCCTCCCGCACAGCATGCGACGCCAGTGCGGCAGACTTGTGACTGATCACACTGTTTGGACGGTCCGGCAAAATGGGGACCACGGTCCCCTGATGCAGGTCGACAAGGAGAGAACTCGTGGACGACGTTCTGCGGCGCGCCCCGCTCTTCGCGGCGCTCGATGACGAACAGGCCGCGGAGCTCCGCGCCTCCATGAGTGAGGTGACGCTCGCGCGCGGGGATGCGCTTTTCCATGAAGGTGACCCCGGAGACCGCCTTTACGTGGTCACCGAGGGCAAGGTGAAGCTTCACCGCACCTCACCCGACGGCCGCGAGAACATGCTCGCGGTGCTCGGCCCCGGCGAGCTCATCGGTGAGCTCTCGCTGTTCGACCCGGGCCCGCGGACGGCAACCGCCTCCGCACTCACCGAGGTCAAGCTGCTCGGCCTCGGCCACGGCGACCTCCAGCCCTGGCTGAACGCACGGCCCGAGGTGGCCGCGGCGCTGCTGCGTGCCGTGGCCCGGCGCCTGCGCAAGACCAACGACCAGATGTCCGATCTGGTCTTCTCCGATGTGCCCGGGCGTGTGGCCCGTGCCCTTCTGGACCTGTCGCGCCGCTTCGGCGTGCAGTCCGAAGAGGGCATCCACGTCGTGCACGACCTCACGCAGGAAGAGCTGGCCCAGCTGGTCGGCGCCTCCCGCGAGACGGTCAACAAGGCACTGGCGGACTTCGCCGGGCGCGGGTGGCTTCGGCTGGAAGCGCGCGCGGTGATCTTGCTGGATGTGGAGCGGCTGGCCAAGCGGTCGCGCTGACGCTGTTTCGCTGACGCTGTTTCGTACGCGGATGGGGTCCCGCCTCTTTGAGGCTGGGCCCCATCCGTGCTTCCGCACAGGCTTTCCCGCCCACCCGCATTGCCCCGCGGGGTAATGCGGGTGGGCGGGCAGGGGACGTCCGGCGCGGAGCTGCGGTACAGGTGGGTGCGGTGCGTCTCGCCTGTTGCCGCTAGATCAAGCCGTGTTCCCGCAAGTAGTCCAGTTGCGCCCGTACCGAGAGTTCCGCCGCCGGCCACAAGGAGCGGTCCACGTCCGCGTAGACGTGGGCGACCACCGCCGATGGTGCCTCGTAGCCGTTCTCCACGGCCGTCTCGACCTGGGCCAGGCGGTTCGCGCGGTGGGCCAGGTAGAACTCGACCGCGCCCTGCGCGTCCTCCAGGACCGGGCCGTGGCCCGGCAGGACCGTGTGGACGCCGTCGTCGACCGTCAGGGACCTCAGCCGCCGCAGGGAGTCCAGATAGTCCCCCAGGCGGCCGTCAGGGTGCGCCACGACGGTCGTACCGCGGCCCAGGACCGTATCCCCCGTCAGGACCGACTGATCGGCCGGGAGATGGAAGCAGAGGGAATCCGCGGTGTGGCCCGGCGTCGGGACCACGCGGAGCTCCAGGCCGCCCGTGGTGATCACGTCACCCGCGCCCAGGCCCTCGTCGCCGAGGCGCAGCGCGGGGTCAAGCGCCCGCACCTTGGAGCCGGTCAGCTCGGCGAAGCGGGCGGCGCCCTCCGCGTGGTCCGGGTGGCCGTGGGTGAGGAGGGTG
Organism: Streptomyces sp. NPDC057302; assembly: GCF_042667685.1. NCBI lineage: Bacteria > Bacillati > Actinomycetota > Actinomycetes > Kitasatosporales > Streptomycetaceae > Streptomyces > Streptomyces sp. NPDC057302. The sequence continues at coordinate 62,296 of NZ_JBHUZJ010000046.1, forward strand.
AGCGCGACCCGCTGCCCGGCCTTCTCTGCCGTGGCGATGACGTTCCGGAGGTGTACGTCGTCCAGCGGGCCCGGGTCGATGACGACCGCGAGCCCCGAACCGGGCTCGGAGACGATCCAGGTGTTGGTTCCGTCCAGCGTCATCGCCGACGCGTTGGGCGCGAGGACGTTGACCGCGCGGGCGGTCGCGGGACCGCTGAGGACCCCGCCCCGGGGCTGCCCGGGAAGGGCGGCGGCTTCGGTCATGCGGGGGTGACTCCCGTCCGGTTCGTGGAGGGCACGCCGCAAGGGCCGCTGCGAGGCCCACCGGCGGGCACGGCCGTGGTCATGCGGAGCCCCCCGTAGGGATGTGCTTGGTGAACTCGTCGTGGCCCGGCCAGGACAGCACCAACTCGCCGTCCTCGAAGCGCGCTTTGGCCAGGACCGGGGTGAGATCGCGCTCCGGGGCGCCCGCGAGGGCGTCGGCGGCCGATCCGTAGGGGCGCAACTGGCGCAGGGTCGCGATGGTCGGCGGCATCATCAGGAGGTCGCCCTTGTCGTACCCCGCCGTGGCCTCCCCCGGGGCGATCCATACCGTGCGGTCGGCCTCCGTGGAGGCGTTGCGGGTGCGCTGCCCCTCCGGGAGTGCCGCCACGAAGAAGAAGGTGTCGTAGCGCTTCGGCTCAAACTCCGGGGTGATCCAGCGTGCCCATGCGGCAAGGAGGTCACTCCGGAGGACCAGGCCCCTGCGGTCCAGGAACTGCGCGAAGGAGAAGTCGCGGGCCACCAGGGCCTCGCGGTCCGCCTCCCAGTCGTCGCCCGTGGTGTCGCCGACGACGCTGGTCGGGGTGGGCCCCGCGAGCAGTACGCCCGCTTCCTCGAACGTCTCGCGGACGGCGGCGCACACGATCGCCTGGGCGCCCGGCTCGTCCACGCCGAGGCGCAGCGCCCACGTCGCGCGGGAGGGGCCCGCCCAGCGCACGAGGTGGTCGTCGTCGCGCGGGTCCACGCCACCGCCCGGATACGCGTACGCGCCTCCGGCGAAGGCCATGGAGGCGCGTCTGCGCAGCATGTGTACGGCAGGGCCCGCCACGGAGTCCCGCAGGAGCATGACCGTGGCCGCCCGGCGCGGAGTCGCGGGAGTCAGTTCGCCGCTGCTCAGCGCACGGATACGGTCGGGCCACTCCGGGGGGTACCACTGCCCATTAGCCATGGGCGGAGGCTATCCCCTAGTGGGCTGATGTTCGAGAGGCAACTATCGGGTGCCAGAAGGCAGCCGACAGAGCAGCCGACACGCGGTCGGCAAGGCGACCGCGAGGCAACCGGCAAGGCGGTGACTACGCCTCGGTCAGCTCCACCTGGACCTCGACCTCGACGGGCGCGTCCAGCGGCAGGACCGCCACGCCCACGGCGCTGCGGGCGTGCACGCCCTTGTCGCCGAGGACCTCGCCGAGCAGCTCGCTCGTACCGTTGATCACGGCGGGCTGGCCCGTGAAGTCCGGGGCCGACGCCACGAAGCCGACGACCTTCACGACGCGCGCGATGCGGTCCAGGTCACCGGCGACGGACTTCACCGCGGCGAGCGCGTTCAGCGCGCACGTGCGGGCCAGTTCCTTGGCCTCCTCGGGAGTCACCTCCGCGCCGACCTTGCCGGTCATCGGAAGCTTGCCCTCCACCATCGGGAGCTGGCCCGAGGTGTAGACGTACACACCGGACTGGATCGCCGGCTGGTAGGCGGCGATCGGCGGCACGACCTCCGGCAGGGTCATGCCGAGCTCGGCCAGCTTCGCCTCGACGGCGCCGCTCATGCCTGCTTCTCCCGCTTCAGGTAGGCCACGAGCTGCTCAGGGTTGTTCGGCCCGGGCACGACCTGGACGAGCTCCCAGCCGTCCTCGCCCCAGGTGTCCAGAATCTGCTTCGTGGCATGGACGAGCAGCGGCACGGTCGCGTATTCAAACTTGGTCATATGGCCGACTGTAGCCGTTGTGAGGCGCTGCTCACGGTGGCCTCCTGCTTAGTCCGGACGGCGACTGGTTAGGCTCGGAAGTGTGAGCAGGCTCCAGGTCGTCAGCGGCAAGGGCGGTACCGGCAAGACCACGGTGGCCGCCGCACTCGCGCTCGCCCTCGCGACGGAGGGCAAGCGCACCCTCCTCGTGGAGGTCGAGGGCAGACAAGGCATCGCGCAGCTCTTCGAAACCGAAGCGCTGCCGTATGAGGAGCGGAAGATCGCCGTCGCTCCCGGGGGCGGGGAGGTGTACGCCCTCGCCATCGACCCTGAACTGGCGTTGCTCGACTACCTCCAGATGTTCTACAAGCTGGGGGGCGCGGGACGCGCGCTCAAAAAACTCGGCGCCATCGACTTCGCCACCACGGTCGCGCCGGGGCTGCGGGACGTCCTGCTGACCGGCAAGGCCTGCGAGGCCGTACGCCGCAAGGACAAGAGCGGGCGCTACGCGTACGACTGCGTGGTGATGGACGCGCCGCCCACCGGCCGCATCACGCGCTTTCTGAACGTGAACGACGAGGTGGCGGGGCTCGCCAAGATCGGCCCGATACACAATCAGGCGCAGGCCGTGATGCGTGTCCTGAAGTCTCCGGAGACGGCGGTCCACTTGGTGACGCTGCTCGAGGAGATGCCCGTCCAGGAGACCGCGGACGGCATCGCCGAGCTGCGTTCCGCGAAGCTGCCCCTGGGGCGCGTCATGGTGAACATGGTGCGGCCCGCGCTGCTCGACGAGGCCTCGCTGGAGCTCGGGCTCGGCAAGACCCCTCGTACGGCCATCGCGAAGTCCCTGTCCGCCGCCGGGCTCGGCGGCGCCCGGCGCGGCGGTGTCGCCGAGCGGCTGGTCGATCCGCTCCTCGAGCAGGCCGCCGAGTACGCCGAGCGGCATGCCCTGGAGCGCTCCCAGCGGGCCGCCCTGGGCGGGCTGGGCCTCCCCCTGCACGAACTGCCGCTGCTGGCCGGGGGAATGGATCTGGCGGGGCTCTACGGCCTCGCCGCGGAACTGCGGAAGCAAGGGATCGCATGACCAGGGATCGCACGGCCTCGGACCCGGCACGGGACGCGGACACGACGGACCCGGCACGGGACCCCGACACGACACGCCCCCTGGACCCGGCCCGCACGCTCGACGTGGACGCCCTTCTCGACGACCCGAAGACCCGCATCGTCGTGTGCTGCGGCTCCGGAGGCGTCGGCAAGACGACCACGGCGGCGGCGCTCGGGCTGCGCGCGGCCGAGCGGGGCCGCAAGGTCGTCGTCCTGACCATCGACCCGGCGCGCCGGCTCGCCCAGTCCATGGGGATCGACTCGCTCGACAACGTCCCGCGCCGGGTCAAGGCCGTCGGCGGACCCACCGGCGCAGGTGCTGGTGAGGGCGTCGGCGAAGGCACCGGCGAAGGCACCGGCGAGCTGCACGCCATGATGCTCGACATGAAGCGCACCTTCGACGAGATCGTCGAGGCGCACGCTGACAAGGAGCGGGCGAGCGCGATCCTCGGCAACCCCTTCTACCAGTCACTTTCGGCGGGCTTCGCGGGCACGCAGGAGTACATGGCGATGGAGAAGCTGGGGCAGCTGCGCTCCCGCGACGAGTGGGACCTGATCGTCGTCGACACGCCGCCCTCGCGCTCGGCCCTCGACTTCCTCGACGCGCCGAAGCGCCTCGGCTCCTTCCTGGACGGGAAGCTGATCCGGGTGCTCATGGCCCCGGCGAAGGTGGGCGGCCGGGCCGGGATGAAGTTCCTGAATGTCGGTATGTCGATGATGACGGGGGCCCTGGGCAAGCTCCTGGGCGGGCAACTGCTGCGTGACGTGCAGACGTTCGTGGCCGCGATGGACACCATGTTCGGCGGATTCCGTACCCGCGCGGACGCCACGTACCGGCTGCTCCAGGCGCCGGGCACGGCGTTCCTCGTGGTGGCGTCGCCGGAGCGGGACGCGCTGCGCGAGGCGGCGTACTTCGTGGAGCGCCTGGCCGCCGACGACATGCCGCTCGCCGGCCTCGTGCTGAACCGGGTGCACGGCAGCGGCGCCGCCCAGCTCTCGGCCGAGCGGGCACTTGCCGCCGCGGAAAATCTTGAAGAGACCCGCATTGTGGATCAGGTGGACGGGAAGGTTGGACTGCGTAACTCCCGTGAGGCTTCCCACGAGGCTCCCGGCAACTCTCCTGAGGCCCCCGGCAGTTCCGAGACCCCCGAACCGTCTGAAGCAACCTCTGAAGCACTCTCTGAGGCGACCTCCGCGGCGCCCTCTGAACTCGCACCTTCTGAACTCGTACCTTCTGCACCCCATGACGCACGCCCGCATGACACGGACGCACGCCCCGGTGAGACCGACACGCGCACGGACGCGGACGCACATCCGCCCGTGGCGCAGCTGACCGCCGGTCTGCTGCGACTGCACGCGGAGCGCATGCAGCTGCTCGCGCGCGAACAGCGCACGCGCGATCGCTTCACCGCGCTTCACCCCGAGGTTGCCGTGGCCGAAGTGACGGCGCTGCCGGGCGATGTGCACGACCTGGCAGGCCTTCGGGCCATCGGGGACCGGCTCGCGGCCGGTACTGATGGTGGTCCGGCCGGAGCTGCCTGAGCAGCGGGACCGGCCCATTGCCACGCGGCCGATGCGGGACCGGCCCATTGCCACGCGGCCGATGCGGGACCGGCCCACTGCCACGCGGCCGGTGGGGGCAGTCCCCATCGGGGCTTTCCCCACCGCCACGCGGCGGACGGGCTGACCCGACGGGCGCTAGCCCACTGCCGCGTAGCTCTCGTACGTCTCGTCGTCCTCCAAGTCCACGGGCAGCAGGCCCGCGCCACGCTCGTACTCGGAGCGCGCCGTCTCCAGCAGACGGCGCCACGAGGTGACTGTGGGACGCCTGCGCAGCAATGCGCGGCGCTCCCGCTCAGTCATGCCACCCCACACGCCGAACTCGACGCGGTTGTCCAGCGCGTCGGCCAGGCACTCCGTGCGCACCGGGCAACCGGTACACACCGCCTTGGCCCTGTTCTGCGCTGCTCCTTGAACGAACAGTTCATCTGGATCGGTAGTGCGGCAGGCCGCCTGCGCACTCCAGTCGGTTACCCAGCCCATACCGGCGCCGTCCTCTCCCGAATCGAGGCTCCCCCACGGCGGCAGCGGCATATTCACCGCCGCCAGTTGAGGACGTTACGGAAGGTGGGCACAGCGCAACACCCCCTTCGGGCCCAATCTTGAATGGCCCGAACGGACTATGCGTAAGCGGCAGATCACCCGACGGAGTGAGCTGGCGACATGCGTGATTAACCCGGCAAATGCGGGCACTTCAGCTGAGTCACAACGGGCATCGAATGCCGCATGAGGCGAATTCGGACACACTTTCCCTAGCCCGAAAAGGGCAGAGGGAGACCCCACTCGGGATTCGGGACCGACGGAGGGGTTGTTGCCAAACCGCACTGCTGTGACAGTTGATAGCAGCTTAGGCCAAGGCATTGAGGCGTGTCCGGCGAATCAGAACGTAGGCTGCCCCCATGGGAAAGAAGCGCTCGGGCGGTGGTCTGTCACCAACTCAGCAGGCAGCGAAGTTCCTAGGTGTCAGCGTGCTCGCGGGAGCCGTGCTGGCAGGTATCGCCCTGCCCGCGGCCGGCGCGCTCGGCCTCGCGGCGAAGGGATCGGTCGAGGGATTCGACGAGATCCCCTCCAACCTGAAGCAGCCGCCGCTGAGCCAGCGCACCACGATCCTGGACAACAAGGGCGGCTCCATCGCCACGGTCTACTCGCGTGACCGCACCGTGGTGCCGCTCAAGCAGATCTCGCCGTACATGCAGAAGGCGATCGTCGCGATCGAGGACTCGCGCTTCTACGAGCACGGCGCGGTCGACGCCAAGGGCATCCTGCGCGCGCTGAACCAGAACGCGCAGAGCGGCGGCGTCTCCCAGGGAGCGTCCACGCTCACCCAGCAGTACGTGAAGAACGTCTTCGTCGAGGAGGCGGGCGACGACCCGTCGAAGGTCGCCGAGGCCACCCAGCAGACCCTCGGGCGCAAGATCCGCGAGCTGAAGTACGCGATCCAGGTCGAGGACAAGCTCGGCAAGAAGCGCATCCTCAACAACTACCTGAACATCACCTACTTCGGTCAGCAGGCCTACGGAGTCGAGGCCGCGGCCCAGCGCTACTTCTCCAAGCCCGCCAAGAGCCTCCAGGTCCAGGAGGCCGCGATGCTCGCCGGCATCGTGCAGTCCCCCAGCCGGTACGACCCCGTGAACGACACGGAGGAAGCCACCAAGCGCCGCAACACGGTGCTGCAGCGCATGGCGGAGACGCACGACATCACGCAGGCGGAGGCCGAGGCGGCGAAGAAGAAGCCGCTCGGCCTGAAGGTGAGCACGCCCCAGAACGGCTGCATCACGTCGGTCAGCGGCGCCGGGTTCTTCTGTGACTACGTGAAGAAGGTCTTCCTCGCCGAACCGACCTTCGGCAAGACCAGGGAGGCCCGCGCCAAGGTCTGGGACCAGGGCGGTCTGCGGATCAAGACGACCCTCGACCCACAGGCACAGCAGTCCGTGCAGGCGTCGATAAAGGATCACGTCAACCAGTCCGACGACGTGGCGACCGCGGCCACCATCGTCGAGCCGGGCACCGGCAAGATCCTGGGCATGGGCCAGTCGCGGCCCTACGGCTTCAAGAAGGACGAGACCACGCTCAACCTGTCCGTGGACGACGCCATGGGCGGCGGCGCGGGCTACCAGCCGGGATCGACGTTCAAGCCGATCGTCGCCGCGGCCGCCCTGGAGGGCGGCATGCCGCCGACGAAGAGCTACGGAGCTCCGTACGAGATGCCGTACCCCAGCAGCGTCTCGGCGTGCGACGGCAAGAAGTGGGTGAACTCGGGCGGCGCGAAGCTCACCAACGAGAACGAGACCGAGGTCGGCCCGTACGACATGAGGGAAGCGACCGCGAAGTCGGTCAACACCTACTACGTGGAGATGATCGGCGACATCGGCATCTGCCCGGTGACGAAGATGGCCAAGGAGATGGGCGTCGAGCGGGCCGACGGCAGGAAGTTGGACCAAGCGCCGTCGATCGCGCTCGGCACCCAGGAGATGTCGCCGCTGACGATGGCGAGCGCGTACGCGACGTTCGCGGCGCGCGGCAAGTACTGCTCGCCCATCGCGTTCGAGTCGATCTCCGCTCCGGGCGGCAAGACGCTGCCGGTGCCGAAGTCGACGTGCTCGCGCGCGATGTCGGTGAAGACGGCCGACACGATCAACACCCTCCTGAAGGGCGTGGTCGAGGACGGAACGGGCAAGCAGGCCGGCCTCGGCTCCCGGGCGAGCGCGGGCAAGACCGGTACGACCGACTTCCGCTACGCCGCCTGGTTCGTGGGCTACACCCCGAACATGTCGGGCGCGGTGTGGGTCGGCGACCCGCAGCACAAGCGGCGGATGGTGAACATCACCATCGGCGGAGTCCCGTACGACAAGGTCTTCGGTGGTGAGGTGCCGGGTCCGATCTGGCGGGACGCGATGAGCGGGGCGCTCGCGGGCAAGCCCGCGCCGGGCTTCCACACCATCCACATCCCGGACGGCGGCAAGGACAAGGACAAGGACCGGCCCCACGAGGACGACAAGCCGGGCGGCGGCAATGGCGGCGGCAACGGCGGGGGCGGCGACAACGGTGGGGGCGATGGGGGCGGCGGTGGCGGCGATCCCTGGCCGGACATCTCGTTGCCGCCGGATGTCATCGGGGGGAACGAGAACGGGGGCGGGATCGGCGGGGGTTGGGACCGGTAGGTAGGTCCGTAGGTCCGTAGACCCGTAGACCCGTAGACCCGTAGACCCCTAGACCCCTAGATCCGTAGACCCGCTCTTACTGATCGGTACGTGGATGAGGGCGCCCCCAGTCTCTTGGG
>NZ_JBHUZJ010000047.1:0-70143 GCF_042667685.1 Streptomyces sp. NPDC057302
ATAGCCCAGCCGTTCGGCGACCTCGCGGACATGGCGTCGGGTGGCGTCCGGGAGCCGCCCTTTGCCGTTAAGAGCGTCGGAGACAGTCGTGATGGAGACACCGGCGGCGGCGGCGACGTCTCTGATGCCCGCTCGACTCTGCCGGTTGCCCCGGCGGGCGGTCTCCGCTCGGCTCACCTGGTGGTTCCCTGCTGCTGTCATGGCGAGCCGATAGTAGGGCTCATGAGGGTGGGTAGTGCGGACGCATATTCACTCGTTGACAGGCACGTTTCTGCATGGCCAAATCGGGTCAACGACCTTGGATTGCAAGGGAGTTGGTGGGTGTAGAGGCAGACGGTCCATTGTCGTCGCGTACGGGCCTGCCAAATGAGCGAGGTCTCGAAGAGGTCTCAACTCACCTTCACGGGTGATGCGCGCCACGGAGTGAGCCACCGGCGCGCGCTGGGGCAGGGAGCGCTCCCCCCTCGCCGTGCGCCTGCCGGAACCAATACCCCTGACCCATTCGCAGCAGAGCTGAATCCTCATAAGGTGAGGAGTATTGAAGTCAGGGTGTCCAGGTTTTCAGGTGTTCAAGAGGAGGACTGCGGTGAGCGAGACGAGCCCGAGGCTGCGTGCCGAGCTGGAGGGTATCCCCACCTACAAGCCGGGGAAGCCTGCCGCTGCCGATGGTCCGGTGGCCTACAAACTGTCATCGAACGAGAACCCCTACCCGCCCCTGCCGGGCGTCATGGAGAGCGTGCTCGCCAGCGCGGGCACGTTCAACCGCTACCCGGACATGGCGTGCACCGGCCTGATGAGTGAGCTCGCCGAGCGCTTCGGGGTGCCGGTGTCGCACGTGGCGACGGGCACCGGTTCCGTCGGCGTCGCGCAGCAGCTGGTCCAGGCCACGGCGGGCCCGGGGGACGAGGTCATCTACCCCTGGCGCTCCTTCGAGGCGTACCCGATCATCACGCAGGTGAGCGGTGCCACGTCGGTGAAGGTGCCGCTGACGCCGGGGGACGTCCACGACCTGGACGCGATGGCCGAGGCCATCACCGACCGGACGCGGCTGATCTTCGTCTGCAACCCGAACAACCCGACCGGCACGGTGGTGCGCAGGGCCGAGCTCGAGCGCTTCCTCGACCGGGTGCCGAGCGACATCCTGGTGGTCCTCGACGAGGCCTACCGCGAGTTCAACCGGGACGCCGAGGTGCCGGACGGCGTCGAGCTCTACCGCGACCGTCCGAACGTCGCCGTGCTGCGTACGTTCTCCAAGGCGTACGGCCTCGCCGGCCTGCGCATCGGCTTCGCGATCGCCCACGAGCCGGTGGCGGCCGCCCTGCGCAAGACGGCGGTGCCCTTCGGGGTGAGCCAGCTCGCGCAGGACGCCGCGGTGGCCTCGCTGCGGGCCGAGGACGAGCTGATGGGCCGGGTCGGCTCCTTGGTCTCCGAGCGCACGCGGGTGGTCGAGACGCTGCGCGGGCAGGGCTGGACGGTGCCCGAGACGCAGGCGAACTTCGTGTGGCTGCGGCTCGGGGAGCGTACGACCGACTTCGCGGCGGCGTGCGAGAAGGCCGGTGTGGTCGTGCGGCCGTTCGCGGGCGAGGGGATGCGGGCCACGATCGGCGAGACCGAGGCCAACGACATCTTCCTTCAGGTGGCGGAGGCGTTCCGCAAGGAGCTGTAGTGCCGTGACGAAGGGGGCCGGGGACGCTGCCCTCGGCCCCCTTCGCCGTGTCCGTGTGAGGTTCCCTTCAGTAAGGGGGACCCCCTGTCCCTGCTCGGAACCGGTACGACATAATGCTTGTGAATGTGAACGCGTTCACAAGCGTGTCCCGGTTAGTCCCAAGGTAAGTGGGATTAAAGGGGCAAACTGCCGATGTGATCACGGCCGTAAGGAGAAGTCGACGTGGATCTGGCTCTGGCGCCCGAGACATTGGCGCGATGGCAGTTCGGCATCACCACCGTCTACCACTTCCTGTTCGTCCCCCTGACGATCTCGCTGGCCGCCCTCACGGCGATCCTGGAGACGGCCTGGGTGCGCACGGGCAAGGAGCACTACCTCAGGGCGACCAAGTTCTGGGGAAAGCTGTTCCTGATCAACATCGCGATGGGCGTCGTCACCGGCATCGTCCAGGAGTTCCAGTTCGGCATGAACTGGTCCGACTACTCGCGCTTCGTCGGTGACATCTTCGGGGCCCCGCTCGCCTTCGAAGCCCTCATCGCGTTCTTCTTCGAGTCGACCTTCATCGGCCTGTGGATCTTCGGCTGGGACAAGCTCCCCAAGAAGCTGCACTGCGCCACGATCTGGATCGTCTCCGCCGGGACCATCGCGTCGGCGTACTTCATCATCGCCGCCAACGCCTTTATGCAGCACCCGGTCGGCTACAAGATCGTGGACCGGGACGGCACCAAGCGCGCGGAGCTCACCGAGTTCTCGAAGGTGCTCTTCCAGGAGACGACGCTGGTCAACTTCTTCCACGTCATCTCGGCGGCCGTCCTGGTCGGCGGCGCGTTCATGACCGGCATCGCGATCTTCCACCTCCGTAAGAAGCAGCACATCCGCACCATGCGGATGTCGATGCGGCTCGGCCTGGTGACCGCGTTCGTCGGCACCCTGCTCACCGTGGTCAGCGCCGACACCCTCGGCAAGGTCATGTACGAGCAGCAGCCGATGAAGATGTCGGCCGCCGAGGCCCTGTGGGAGTCGCAGAAGCCGGCGCCGTTCTCGCTCTTCGCGTACGGCGATGTGTCCAAGGGGCACAACGACGTGGCCATCGAGATCCCCGGAATACTGTCCTTCCTCGCCAAGAACAACTTCAGCGCCGAGATCCCCGGCATCAACGACCTGAACAAGGAAGCGCAGGAGAAGTACGGGCCCGGCGACTACCGGCCCAACATCCCCACCGCCTACTGGTCCTACCGCTGGATGATCGGCTTCGGCGGGGTCTCCATGATCCTGTGCACCGCCGGGCTCTACCTCACGCGGAGGAAGTTCTGGCTCGCTCCGGAGCACCGCACGGGCGAGGACGACGTGCCCAAGCTGATGCTCACCAAGAACAGGGAGCTGACGCCGAAGCTCGGCAATTGGTGGTGGCGGCTCTCCCAGTGGACGCTGATCTTCCCCCTCATCGGCACCGCCTGGGGCTGGATCTTCACCGAGACCGGGCGTCAGCCCTGGGTGGTCTACGGCGTCCTGAAGACCAGGGACGGGGTCTCGCCGGGGGTTTCGCAGGGTGAAGTGATCACCTCGCTGGTCGTGTTCACCGCGGTCTACGCGATCCTCGCCGTGATCGAGGTGAAGTTGCTGCTCAAGTACGTCAAGCAGGGGCCGCCCGAGCTCACCGAGGCCGACCTCAACCCGCCCACCAAGATCGGCGGTCCGGGAGCCGGATCGGGCTCGGACAGTGATGAAGACGCCGACCGGCCCATGGCCTTCTCGTACTGAGGGAGTTGATCGATATGGAACTTCACGACGTCTGGTTCGTGCTGATCGCCGTCCTGTGGATCGGCTACTTCTTCCTGGAGGGCTTCGACTTCGGGATCGGCGTCCTCACCAAGCTGCTCGCCCGCGACCGGACCGAGAAGCGGGTCCTCATCAACACCATCGGTCCCGTCTGGGACGGCAACGAGGTGTGGCTGCTCACGGCGGGCGGCGCGACCTTCGCGGCCTTCCCCGAGTGGTACGCGACGCTCTTCTCCGGCTTCTACCTGCCGCTGTTGATCATCCTGCTCTGCCTGATCGTGCGCGGTGTCGCCTTCGAGTACCGGGCGAAGCGGCCCGAGGAGAAGTGGCAGCGCAACTGGGAGCAGGCCATCTTCTGGACCTCGCTGATCCCGGCGGTGATGTGGGGCGTGGCCTTCGCCAACATCACGCGCGGCGTCAAGATCGACGCCCACAAGGAGTACGTGGGCACCTTCTGGGACCTGCTCAACCCGTACGCGATCCTGGGCGGCCTGGTCACCCTGACGCTGTTCACCTTCCACGGCGCGGTGTTCGCCTCGCTCAAGACGGTGGGCGACATCCGGGTGCGGGCCCGGAAGCTCGCGCTGGGGCTCGGTCTGGTGACCGCTGTCCTTGCGCTCGGGTTCCTGATCTGGACGCAGGCGGACAACGGCGACGGCAAGAGCATGGTCGCGATGGTCGTGGCCGTGGTCGCGCTGGTCGGCGCCATCGGGGCGATCAAGATGGGGCGCGAGGGCTGGTCGTTCGCGCTGTCGGGCATCACGATCGCCGCCGCCGTCGCGATGCTCTTCCTGACGCTCTTCCCGAACGTCATGCCGTCGTCGCTGAACGAGGAGTGGAACCTCACGGTCACCAACGCCTCGTCGAGCCCCTACACGCTGAAGATCATGACCTGGTGCGCGGGCATCGCGACGCCGATCGTGCTGCTCTACCAGTCGTGGACCTACTGGGTGTTCCGCAAGCGGATCGGGACGCAGCACATCGCGGATTCCGCGCACTGAGTTCCTGGCGGCACACTGATCGCCTGGCGGCACAGTGAGCTCCTGGCGGCACACTGATTCCTGGCGACGCACTGAGGCGTCCGCTTGCTGATCTCGGCCACTGATTTCCCGTTCCTCGGTTTCTTCGGAGGGTGTGTTTCACGTGAAACCGATCGACCCGCGTCTGCTCCGGTACGCCCGTGCCACTCGGTTCTTCCTGATCGCGGTGGTGGTCCTCGGTATCGCCGGGGCAGGCCTCGTCGTCGCCCAGGCGATGCTGATCGCCGAGATCGTGGTCGGGGCCTTCCAGAAGGGGCTCGCCCTCGGTGACCTGGGGACGCCGTTCGTCCTGCTCGCGGTGGTCGCGGCGGGGCGCGCGCTGGTCGCCTGGCTGACCGAGCTCGCCGCACACCGGGCGAGCGCGGCGGTCAAGTCGGAGCTGCGGGGACGGCTGCTCGAGCGGGCGGGGCAGCTGGGTCCGGGCTGGTTGAGCGGGCAGCGGACGGGATCGCTGGTGTCGCTGGCCACGCGGGGCGTGGACGCACTCGACGACTACTTCTCGCGCTATCTGCCGCAGTTGGGGCTCGCGGTGGTGGTGCCGGTGGCGGTGCTCGCGAGGATCGTCACCGAGGACTGGGTGTCCGCGGCGATCATCGTCGTGACGCTGCCGCTGATCCCGGTCTTCATGATCCTGATCGGCATGGCGACCCAGAACCGGATGGACCGTCAGTGGCGGCTCCTCTCCCGCCTGTCGGGGCACTTCCTGGACGTGGTGGCGGGTCTGCCGACCCTGAAGGTGTTCGGACGCGCGAAGGCGCAGGCGGAGTCGATCCGGCAGATCACGGGCGAGTACCGGCAGGCGACGATGCGGACGTTGCGCATCGCCTTCCTGTCGTCGTTCGCCCTGGAGCTGCTCGCGACGCTGTCGGTGGCGCTGGTCGCGGTCACGATCGGGATGCGGCTCGTCCACGGCGACATGGATCTGTACGTGGGTCTGGTGATCCTGATCCTGGCGCCCGAGGCCTATCTGCCGCTGCGCCAGGTCGGTGCGCAGTACCACGCGGCGGCGGAGGGGCTCTCGGCCGCCGAGGAGATCTTCGAGGTTCTGGAGGCTCCGGTGCGGGCCGCCGGGACGGGTGCGGCGCCGGACGGTGCGCTGAGCGTGGAGGGCGTGACGGTCCGGTATCCGGGGCGGACGTCGGACGCGGTCTCCGGGGTGTCGTTCACGGTGGAGTCCGGCGAGACCGTGGCTCTGGTCGGGCCCAGCGGAGTGGGCAAGTCGACGCTCCTGGACGTGATCCTCGGGTTCGTCGAGCCTGCCGACGGGCGGGTGTGCGTCGGGGGCGTGGACCTGGCCGAGGTCGCACCGGAGCGGTGGCGGGAGCGGATCGCCTGGGTGCCGCAGCGGCCGCACCTGTACGCGGGTTCCATCGCGGAGAACGTACGTCTGGCGCGGCCCGACGCGGACGACGCCTCGGTGCGGGACGCGCTGCGGTCGGCGGGCGCCTGGGAGTTCGTCTCCGCGCTGCCGGGCGGTGTGGAGACGCTGCTCGGTGAGGACGGGGCCGGGCTCTCCGCCGGTCAGCGGCAGCGGCTCGCGCTGGCGCGGGCGTTTCTCGCCGACCGGCCTGTGGTGCTCCTGGACGAGCCGACCGCGGCTCTGGACGGCGAGACCGAGGCGGGGGTCGTCGAGGCGGTCCGGCGGTTGGCCGTGGGGCGGACCGTGCTCCTGATCGTGCACCGGCCCGCGTTGCTGGGTGTCGCGGACCGGGTCGTGCGGCTGGAGGCCTCGGCCGATCGTGGCCGCCAGCCGGAGCCGAACGTACCGGCCCTCGCGCGGAGGGCGGCTGCCGAGCCGAACGTACCGGCCCTAGCGCGGACGGCGGCTGCCGAGCCGCTGGGCGACGTGGTGGTGCCGGGCAGCCGGGCGGCGGACGACGCGCCCTCGGGGCTTTCGGGTGCGTCCTCGGATGTGCCGGGTGCCTCGTTGGAGGTGCCGGGTACCTCGGTGGCCGCGGCGGAGAGTCCCCGGCGGAAGGCCGATGTCCTTGCCCGGGTGCGGGATGCCGCACAGGCACGCAAGGGCAAGCTCGCGCTCGCCCTTCTGCTGGGCTCCCTCGCCATCGGCAGCTCCGTAGGGCTCATGGCCACCTCCGGGTGGCTGATCAGCCGGGCGTCCGAGCAGCCCCCGGTGATGTACCTGATGATCGCCGTGACGGCCACGCGTGCCTTCGGGATGGGCCGCGCCGTCTTCCGCTACGCGGAGCGCCTCGTCTCGCACGAAGCGGTCCTGCGCATGCTGGCCGACACCCGCGTGGCCGTCTACCGGCGCCTGGAGCGGCTCGCCCCGGCCGGGCTCAGGAAGACCCGCCGCGGGGACCTCCTCTCCCGCCTCGTCGCCGACGTGGACGCCTTGCAGGACTACTGGCTGCGCTGGCTGCTGCCCGCGTCGTCCGCGGCCGTCGTGGGCGCGGGAGCCGTCGGCTTCACCGCCTGGCTGCTGCCGGAGGCGGGCGCGGTCCTCGCCGCCGGTCTGCTGCTCGCCGGGGTGGGCGTACCGCTGCTCTCCGGGGCCGTCGCCCGCAGGGCGGAGCGCAAGCTCGCCCCCGCGCGCGGGGTGCTCGCCACCCGCGTGGCCGATCTCCTCACCGGCACCGCCGAGTTGACGGTCGCCGGCGCGCTGACCCGGCGTACGGCCAAGGCGAAGGAAGCCGACGCCGACCTGACCCGGATCGCGTCCAGGACCGCCACGGCCACCGCGCTCGGCGACGGTCTCGGCGCGCTCGCCACCGGTCTCACCGTGGTCGCCGCCGCACTCGTCGGCGTACCCGCGGTGCACGACGGGCGGCTCAGCGGCGTCGCGCTCGCCGTCGTCATCCTGACCCCGCTCGCCGCCTTCGAGGCGGTCACCGGACTGCCCCTCGCCGTGCAGTACCGCCAGCGGGTCAGGAAGAGCGCCGAGCGCGTCTACGAGGTCCTCGACGCCCCCGAACCCGTACCCGAGCCCGCCGTCCCGGCACAGCGCCCGCAGACGCCCTTCCCGCTGCGTGTCGAGGGGCTGCACGCCCGGTACGAGGGGCAGGAACGGGATGCTCTCGACGGCGTCGGTCTGACGCTGGAGCGCGGGCGGCGCATCGCGGTGGTCGGTCCGTCGGGTTCCGGCAAGACGACGCTCGCCCAGGTGCTGCTGCGCTTCCTGGGGGCGAGCGAAGGAACGTACAGCCTGGGCGGCACGGACGCGGCCACGCTGGACGGCGACACCGTGCGCGAACTCGTCGGCCTCTGCGCGCAGGACGCGCACGTCTTCGACAGCTCCGTACGCGAGAACCTGCTCATCGCGCGCAAGGGCGCGAGCGACGACGAACTGCGGGGCGCCCTCGCGCGGGCCCGGCTGCGGGAGTGGACCGACTCGCTCCCCGAGGGGCTCGACACCCTGGTCGGCGAGCACGGGGCCCGGCTCTCGGGCGGCCAGCGGCAGCGCATCGCCTTGGCCCGCGCGCTGCTCGCCGACTTCCCCGTCCTCGTCCTCGACGAGCCGGCCGAGCACCTCGACCTGCCGACCGCGGACGCCCTCACCGACGATCTCCTCGCCGCCACGGCGGGGCGTACGACCCTGCTCATTACGCACCGGCTCGCCGGGCTCGACGCGGTGGACGAGGTGATCGTCCTGGACGCGGGCCAGGTGGTGCAGCGCGGGGCCTACGCGGATCTCGTGGTGGTGGAGGGGCCGCTGCGGCGCATGCTGGAGAGGGAGCGGGCGGCGGATCTGCTGGTGAGGGCGGCCGGGTAGGGGCGCCGGGACGGGGCTGCGGGCGCGTGGTGTGAGGGTGGAGCCCTTGCCGGACAGCGGCGCCGACTTTCCTCGCCAAATAGGACTAACTACTCTCAAAGGCATGTCAGCCCCCTCGGCCTCCGCCGCCTCTCCGCCACCCGACGGCACATCGGACCCGATCCAGGCGGCGAAGCAGGCGACCCGCGGCCTCCAGGGGCTCTCCCCCGAGCTGACCGCACGCGTGCCGCAACTCCTCGAGGCGATGCGCTCCGTCGGCGCCGGACTCGAACTGCACACCACGCTCGACCGCATCTGCGAGACGGCGGCCGAGCTCGCGGATGCCCACTACGCGGCGATCGGAGTCGTCTCCGAAGACGGCAAGGGGCTCTCCGACTTCGTCTACTTCGGCATCGGCGAGGAGACCGCCAAGCGGATCGGGCACCTGCCCGACGGACACAAAGGGCTGCTCGGCGCCCTCATCCACCATCCGGAGACCCTGCGCCTCGCGGATCTGTCGGCCGACCCGCGCTCGTGCGGCTTTCCCGCCCATCACCCGCCGATGCGGACCTTCCTCGGCGTTCCCATCCGCGTCCAGGGCGAGATCTTCGGCAACCTCTATCTGACCGAGAAGCGGGGCGGCGGCGACTTCAACGAGTACGACGTCCACATGGTCCGCGTGCTCGCCACGGAGGCGGGCATCGCCATCGGCAACGCCCGCCTCTACGAGGCCGCCATGCAGCGTGAGCGCTGGATCGATGGCTCCGTGGCGGTCACCACGGCGCTGCTCTCGGGGAGTGACGCGGAGGAAGCGCTGGCCGTGGTCGCCGAACAGGCGCGCCATCTCGCCGACTCGGCCGCCGGGATCGTGCTCCTGCCCGACGACGAGGGAGGCATGGAGATCGTCGCCGTCTCCTCGGACGAACCCTCCGGGATGCTCGGCGTGATCATCCCC
Organism: Streptomyces sp. NPDC057302; assembly: GCF_042667685.1. Lineage (NCBI taxonomy): Bacteria > Bacillati > Actinomycetota > Actinomycetes > Kitasatosporales > Streptomycetaceae > Streptomyces > Streptomyces sp. NPDC057302. The sequence continues at coordinate 9,150 of NZ_JBHUZJ010000047.1, forward strand.
CCGGAGAGCCGGATCATCACCGACCTGCTCGCCGGGGACTCCGTGTTCCTCGACGACGCGGCCACGGATCCGCGCGTCATGACCGACCTCGCCCGTGGGTACGGTCCCGTCATGATGCTGCCGCTGCAGAGCGACGGCCGTGTCGTGGGGACGCTCGTCACGCCACGCGCGCGTGGCGCACGGCCGTTCAGCGAGACCGAGCGGACCCTCGCCACCCAGTTCGCCTCGCAGGCCGCGCTCGCGCTGATGATGGCCGAGGCCCAGCGCGACCGTGAACGGCTCGCGGTGTACGAGGACCGCGACCGGATCGCGCGGGACCTGCACGACCTCGTCATCCAGCGGCTGTTCGCCACCGGGATGATGCTGGAGAGCGCCCAGCGCAGGTCCGTCGTGCCCGAGGTGCAGACGGGTGTGGGCAAGGCCGTCGACGAGCTCGACGTGACGATCCAGGAGATCCGGACGGCGATCTTCGCCTTGCAGCAGGGCCCGGCCGAGGCTCCCTCCGGTCTGCGTACGCGTGTCCTGCGCGAGATCAACATGGCCGCGGTGCCGCTCGGCTTCAAGCCCTCGCACCACTTCGTGGGCCCCGTGGACACGGTGGTCGGCGAGCTCACCGGCAAGAACCTCATCGCGGCCCTTCGGGAGGCGCTGTCCAACGCCTTCCGGCACGCGGGCGCCGACCGCATCGACGTCGTCGTCGACGGGACGGTGGCCCTCCCCGACGGTCAGCAGGGCGTGCGCCTGACGGTGTCGGACGACGGGGTGGGCATCGCGCGGGGCGGCAGACGCAGCGGCCTGAAGAACCTCAAGAGGCGTGCGGAGTCGCTCGGCGGGGACAGTTGGTACGGGTCCGGCATCGGGGAGGACGGCGGCGGTACGACGGTGGTGTGGCAGGCGCCGTACTGAAGCGGCCCTCTACGGGGAGCCGTTTTTGAACCGGCCCTCTACGGGGAGGGCGTTACTGAACCGGCCCTCTACGGGGGCGGCGATGGTGAACCGGCCTCCCCGGGAGCCCTGTTCGGGCGTACGGCAGTGGTCCGTTCGGGGCATCGGGTGCCCCGGGTGTACGAGTCGGGCAGGACCCGGCGACGGGGGCAGGGCAACGATCCCTGACATGCGCTTGAGCCACCGCCGTACCCACCACCCGCTCTTCACCGTGTCGGTACTGCTGTGCGCGCTCCTGTGCCCCACGCCCGCCGACGCCACGGACGCCTCCGACGAGCCGGACGACGGGCCGGGCACGAGCGCCGAGGTGGCCCGGCTCTACGAGGAGGCGTCCGCGGCGACCGTGCGCTACGAAGCGGGGCAGCGTGCCGCCGAGGTGCAGCACGCGAAGGTCCGGAAGCTGGACCGGCTCCTCACCAAGGAGCGGCACGCGGTCGATGTGCTGCACGGAGACCTCGGCCGGATGGCCAGCGCCCAGTACCGCAGCGGCGGCGGCCTCCCCCAGACCGCTCAACTCCTGCTCGCCGACAGCCCCGAAGAGCTGATGCGAGGTCAGCGGCTGCTGTGGCAGGCGGACCTCGCCGTCACCAACGCCGTCACCAAGACCCAGCGGGCCGCCGCCAGGCTCGCGGACGCCAAGCGCACGGCGGACCGGGCCAGACGCAGCCTGGACCGGCGCAACGAGCGCCTCACGAAGCTGAAGCGCGGGATCGAGAGCAAGCTGGAGACGGCGCGGTGGACGCTGCAGGGCGAGGCCGACCGGTCGGTCGCCGCCGGGCAGTGCAGGGGCGCCGTACGCCTGGACCAGCCGGAGACGGACTCCACGCGCGCGTGGGTGACGCCCGTGGAGACCTACGAACTGTCGGCGGGCTTCGACAGCGCGGGTGCGCGGTGGTCGCACCGGCACACCGGGCAGGACTTCGCGGTCGGCATCGGGGCGCCGGTACGGGCGGTCGGAGCGGGCCGGGTGGTGTCCGTGTCGTGCGGGGGAGGCTTCGGCATCGAGGTCCTGGTGAAGCACAAGGGCGGCTACTACACGCAGTACGCGCATCTGGCCGCCGTCACCGTCGACCAGGGGGACCGGGTGGATCCCGGGCAGTGGGTCGGGCAGGCGGGCACCACCGGCAACTCGACGGGGCCGCACCTGCACTTCGAGGTGCGGCTCACGCCGTATCTGGGGTCCGGGGTGGATCCGGCCGAGTGGCTGGACGAGCGGGGAGTGTCGCTCTAGCGGGCTGCTTGGTCTTCGTCCTGCTGCTCGCTCAGGATCCGCTCGATGACGACCGCGACGCCGTCCTCGTTGTTGGCGACCGTGCGTCCCGATGCGGCGGCGAGCACGTCCGGGTGCGCGTTGCCCATCGCGTACGACGTACCCGCCCAGGTGAGCATCTCGATGTCGTTGGGCATGTCCCCGAAGGCGACGACCTCCGCGGGCGTGATGCCGCGCTCGGCGCAGCACAGTTCCAAGGTGCTGGCCTTGGAGACGCCGGGGCCGCTGATCTCCAGGAGGGCGCTAGGGCTCGACCGGGTGATCTCGGCCTGTCCGCGCACGGCCGCGCGGGCCATGACGAGGAAGTCGTCGGGCGCGATCTCGGGGTGGAAGGCGAGGACCTTCAGGATGGGCTGGGTGGCGTTGTCGGAGTCCTCGGCGAGGAGCTTCTCCGCGGGGGCGATGCGCTCGCCGGGCTCCAGGTGCAGGGGCGGGTACGTCGGCTCGTGGTGCAGTCCGCCGGTCCGCTCGACCGCGAAGGACGTGCCGGGGGCCGCCGCGCGCAGGAGGCGGACGACGTCGAGTGCGTCCGCGCGCCGCAGCTCCCGCACCTTCACGAAGCGATGGCCGCCCGATCCGTCGTGCAGATCGACCACGGCGGCGCCGTTCCCGCAGATGGCGAGGCCGTGGCCGTGGACGTGGGAGCTGACGACGTCCATCCAGCGGGCCGGGCGGCCGGTGACGAAGAAGACCTCGATCCCGGCCCGTTCGGCGGCGGCCAGTGCCGCGACGGTGCGGTCGGACACGGACTTGTCGTCACGCAGCAGGGTGCCGTCCAGGTCCGTGGCGATCAGCCGGGCCTTGGGCCGGTGGGGGACGGGGGCGGCCGGGGGCTTGGGCCGTGGGGTAGCTGAGGTCACGCCATCGATTGTCCCGCACATACGTGCACGGGCGTGCGCTGGGGCGCACATCTGAGTGCCTTTACACCTCTGCTGTGCCGCCTCCCAGCTGGACGAGGGCCTCCGTGGCGATCCGCTCGAAGATCTTCTCGTCGGCCTCGAACGCGGTCCCCGGCAGCGGCCAGTGCAGAACGATCTCGTTGAAGCCCAGCTCAGCGTGGTTGCCGGCGAAGTCCACGAACGCGTCGAAGGAGTCCAGGGGACCGCCCGGGGTGAATCCGGTAAGCAGGATCTTGTCGAGCTCGGCGACGTCACGGCCGATCGCGTCGCACGCCGTGGCCAGTTTCTCGGCCTGCCCGCGGATGGCTTGAAGTGACTGCTCCGGGGTGCCGTTCTCGAACAGCTTCGGGTCGCCCGTGGTCACCCACGCCTGTCCGTGGCGCGCGGCGAGCTTCAGGCCGCGCGGTCCGGTGGCGGCCACCGCGAAGGGGAGCCGGGGGCGCTGGACGCAGCCCGGGATGTTCCGCACCTCGGACGCCGAGTAGTACTCGCCCTCGTACGAAACGACGTCTTCGGTAAGAAGGCGGTCGAGCAGGGGCAGGAACTCGCCGAAGTGGTCGGCCCGCTCGCGCGGGGTCCAGGGTTCTTCACCGGACTTGAGCAGCGCGGTGGCGTCGAAGCCGTTGCCGCCCGCGCCGATGCCGAGGGTGATGCGGCCGTCGGACACGTCGTCCAGCGTGATCAGGTCCTTGGCGAGGGTCACCGGGTGCCGGAAGTTCGGCGAGGTGACCAGAGTGCCGAGGCGCAGCCGGTCGGTGGCGGCCGCGGCGGCGGTCAGGGTCGGCACCGCGCCGAACCAGGGACCGTCCCGGAAGGTCCGCCAGGAGAGGTGGTCGTAGGTGTACGCGGTGTGGAAGCCGAGTTCCTCGGCCCGCTGCCAACGCTCCTTGCCGCCCTCGTGCCAGCGGCGGACAGGCAGGATCACGGTGCTCAGACGCAAACTCATGTATCAGAGCGTATGCCCCGCGGGCCGGTCCGGCTTTCAGCTGAACCCGCTGCTCAGCCAGGGGGTCAGTGCTGGTCCGGGAAGCGGATGTAACCCGGGGGCACGGCGGCGGTGAGCCATACGCCGTTGGCGCTGACCTGGAACACCTGTCCGTCGCGGTGCAGGGCGCCCGCGTCGACGGAGAGCACGACGGGCCGGCCGCGGCGGGCGCCGACGCGGGTGGCGGTCTCGCGGTCGGGTGAGAGATGCACGGCATGGCGGTTCATGGGCCGCAGGCCTTCGGCGCGGATCGCGGCCATGTTGCGGGCCACCGTGCCGTGGAAGAGATAGGCGGGCGGGGTCGCCGTAGGCAGGTTGAGGTCGACGTCGATGGAGTGGCCCTGGCTGGCGCGGATCCGGCCGCCCTGAACGGCGAAGCGCTGTTTGTCGTTCACGGCCACCACGTGCTCCAGCTCGGCACGGGTGAAGCGGAAGCCGTGTGCCGTCGCCGCGGCGATGAGGGCGTCGATGTCCGTCCAGCCGCTCTCGTCCAGCGTGAGTCCGATGCGCTCGGGCTCGTGACGCAGGTGCTTGGAGAGGTATTTCGACACCTTCACGGTGCGTCGCTCGTCCATTGCTTCGGTGGAGGGGGGTTCTCTATTCATCCATTCAGCCTCGCCCCGAACCGTTCTTCCCGCACTTGATTTTCGTCCACCGACTTTTCATCCATCACTTTTCGTCCACAGGTTTGATCCACAGCCAAGTCCAGTTATCCACAGGGGAATTGGCGATTCTGTGGACAACGCCCAAACTATTCACGCCTTTTGGTCAACAACTCCACTTTTGGCATGACTTGCGGCAAGTGCATCCAATGTCCTGGCCTGTACTTCTCGTTCGGCTGCCGCGGCGATGAACGCGGCAGCGCTCTCCCACCCAACGAGCGCCTCGACGGCCTGCATTGTCGATGCCGGAAGTGCCACCGGAAGCGGCTCATCCGTGCGTTGGGCGGGTTGTCCGTGCGCGAGGTGCTGCTGAAGGTGGCGGGTGGCGAACAGACGCATCGCGCGCGCCAGTTCGGCATCGACCGATTGCTGGGCGAGCGGCCTCAGGCGTCGCACGAGAGCGGCGGCTTCCGCCGCGTCCGCCTCGCTCGGTGGGTTGTGCCCGAGATAGCGCGCGAAGACATGCTCGGTCGTGAACTCCAGGAAACGGGACGCTATGTGCTCGACCTGCCCCCTCAACTCCCGCAAATGGCCCGAGATCGCGGACAACGGAACACCGGCGGCATGCAACTCCACCGCCACCGCCAGCTCTTGAGGACTCGGCACCAGGAATTCGTCGTCCCGGCCCGGCATGGGCTCCAGCACGCCGAGCGCGACCGCGTCGGCCACCGCCGCCTCGTCGGGGTCGCCGCCGAACGCCGCGTCCAGCTCCGCCCGGGTCATCCGGTCGGCCTTCTCGTCCGTCCACGGCCCCTCGACCTCGGCGGCGAGGCCCAGGACGCCGCTGAGCCCCCGGCCCGCGTCCCAGGCCTCCAGGAGCTCCTTGATGGAGGCCAGGGTGTAACCCCTGTCGAGCAGATCGGCGATCTGTCTCAACCGGGCCAGGTGCGCGTCGCCGTACACGTTGGCCCGGCCGCGCCGCTCGGGCCGGGGGAGCAGGCCGCGGTCCTGGTAGGCGCGGATCGTGCGGACCGTGGCGCCGCTGTGGTGCGCCAGGTCCTCGATGCGGTACTCCACCGGCCTGGGCTCGGTGCCGTGGTGATCCACCGGCCCCCGTCCCGCGCCCGACTGCTCGTCCACGCTCCCCGCCTCCGTAAACCCTCGTGCTAGGCGATGGCCGCTCGGCCGACCGCAGCGGCCGCGGCCCGAGCCGCGGGTGACACCGCCAGATATTCGACGGCCTTGCGCAGCGAGCCTTCCTGCGAGGGATGGTACGACCGCCGCAGGTAGCGGGGTATGGCCGTACCGAGCTCCCGCCAGGTGGGCAGCAGGCCCTTCCTGACCGCCTTGTTGTGCTCGGTCAGGGAGTAGCGAAGGCGGCCCGCGAGCTGGGGGTCCCTGCGCATCAAGTAGGCGGTGCCCCAGATCCACAGGTAGAGCATCACGGGCGCGGTGACCGTCATGCCCGCGATGCGGCGGGCATAGCGGGACAGGCCGTCGCCGCCGCAGTGCTCGTACATGTCGAAGGCGACCGAGCGGTGCTCGACCTCCTCCGCGCCGTGCCAGCGCAGCAGATCGAGCATGACCTCGTCGGCGTCCGCGTGGTCCAGGCCCTCGGCATGCAGCACCCAGTTCCCCAGGACCGCCGTGAACTGCTCGATCGCCGCCACGACCGCGAGACGGAAGCGCAGCCACTCCTGCGTCGGTATCGGAGCCCCCAACGGAGGATTCTCACCGAGGAGCTTCTCGAAGAGGAGGTCGACGTACTTGGTGAACGCGCCGGTGTCGAGCCGCTGCGCCGCCAGGTGGTCGAGCACGTGCGCATGCTGCACGCTGTGCGTGGCCTCCTGGCCCATGAACCCCTTGACGTCCCCCAGCAGCACCGGATCGGTGACCAGGGGCAGGCCCTCCTTGAAGACCTTCACGAACCACCGCTCCCCCGCCGGGAGAAGCAGATGCAGCACGTTGATGACGTGGGTGGCGGTGGGCTCGTCCGGTATCCAGTGCAGCGGGGTCTGTTCCCAGTCGAACGAAACCCGGCGCGGAACGATCGCGTAGTGCTCCCCGGCACTCGTGCCGGTGCTCAGGTCGGCGCTCGTGCCGGTGCTCGTGTCAGTGCTCTTCTCCGTGCTCACAGCGGCGGCTCCAATCGGGCGATCGCACGCAGGGCCTTGGGCGTGAAGCGGGACATGAGGTGGGCGCCACGGGCCTCCGGGGTGACCGGGACCACGGCCTGGTTCTTGACGACCGCGCGCAGGATCGCGTCGGCGACCTTCTCCGGCGGGTAGTTCCGCAGGCCGTACAGGCGAGAGGCCTTCTTCTGGCGGCGCTTCTCCTCCTCGGCGTCGACCCCGGCGAAGCGGGCGGTCGACGTGATGTTCGTGTTCACGAGCCCCGGGCATATCGCGGAGACCCCGATGCCCTTGCCCGCCAGCTCCGCGCGCAGGCACTCGCTCAGCATCAGGACCGCCGCCTTGGAGGTGCTGTAGGCGGGCAGGGCCTTGGACGGCTGGAATGCCGCCGCGGACGCGGTGTTGACGATGTGGCCGCCCTGGCCGCGCTCGGCCATCTGCTTGCCGAAGAGCCGGCAGCCGTGGATCACGCCCCACAGATTGACGTCGAGGACCTTCTTCCAGTCCTCGGTGCTCGTGTCGAGGAATGAGCCGGAGAGACCGATCCCCGCGTTGTTCACCAGGACGTCGACGACGCCGTACTCCCTGGCGACCTTCTCGGCGAGCTTCTCCATGGCCTGCTCGTCGGTCACGTCGACCGTCTCGCCCCAGGCCTCGGGAGCCCCGACCAGGCGGGCCATCTCCGCCGTGCGCGCCGCGCTCTCCGCGTCCCGGTCGACGGCCACCACGCGCGCGCCCGCCTCGGCGAAAGCGAAGGCGATGGCCCGGCCGATGCCGCTGCCCGCGCCCGTGACCAGGACCAGCTGACCGCCGAAGCGATCGGCGTGCTTCCCCGTGGCCGCGCTGTCGTTCACGGGCACGCCGTCCTCATTGCTGGTGACGAAGTCGGTGATCCAGGCGGCCAGTTGGTCCGGCCGGGTGCGGGGCACCCAGTGCTTGGCCGGGATGCTGCGGCGCACCAGCTCAGGGGCCCACTGCTCCAGCTCGTCATAGAGCCGCTCCGAAAGGAACACGTCGCCGGACGGCGTGATGAGCTGCACGGGTGCGTGCGCGTAGGCGTCGGCGCGGGGCCTGCGCATCCGCGCGCGGACGTTGTCGCGGTAGAGCCATGCTCCGTGCGCGGCGTCCGACGGCAGCGACGAGGTCGGGTAGTCGCCGGCAGGTACCTTCTCCATGCGCTGGAGGATCTTCGGCCACTGCTTGCCGAGGGGGCCGCGCCAGGCGAGCTCGGGGAGCACCGGCGTGTGCAGCATGTACACGTACCAGGACTTGGCGCCCTGGCCGAGGAGCTGGCCGACCTTGCGCGGCGTGGGCCGGGTCATCCGCTTCTTGATCCAGTGCCCGAAGTGGTCGAGCGAGGGCCCCGACATCGACGTGAAGGACGCGATGCGCCCCTCGGTGCGCTTGACCGTGACGAACTCCCAGGCCTGCACCGAACCCCAGTCGTGGCCGACCAGATGCACCGGCTTGTCCGGGCTCACCGCATCGGCGACGGCCACGAAGTCGTCGGTCAGCTTCTCCAGGGTGAAGCCGCCGCGCAGCGGCTGCGGAGCCGTCGACCTGCCGTGGCCGCGCACGTCGTAGAGCACGACATGGAAGCGGTCGGCGAGGCGCTCGGCGACCTGCGACCACACTTCCTTGGAGTCCGGATAGCCGTGTACGAGCAGCACCGTGGGCTGCGTCGGGTCGCCCAGCTCGGCGACGCACAGCTCCACTCCGCCCGTACGCACCCAGCGCTCGCGGGCGCCTTCGATCCCCTTGGTGATTCCTTGCGCGGTCATGCGGCGGCCCTCTCCTCAGCCCAGCGCCGCACATGCGGCAGATCGTCGTCCAGCCAGAAAGCGCTCTGCTCGGGATCCTTGGAGTCGGTGACGACCAGGATCTCCTCGAACTTCGCGCCCGTACCCCTGAATCCGAGGTGCGGTTCGACCGCCCAGAGCCCCGGCCGGGGTGGGTGGTCGGAGAATTTGTACGGCGACCACAGCGGGGACCAGCCGTCCCGGTGGCCATGGATCGCGTCGCTCGCCAGGCCCTTGAGGGACTGCGTGCCGAAGCCGAAGACATGCGGCGACCTGCGGCGCTCCTTGACCCGGTCGATCTTGTGCGCGATGACGCCGAAGGGATACGCGCGATGGCGGTTCGCATAGCCCTGGCGGACCATGAGCCGGTCCACGTCCTCGTAGATCCCGCGCAGCGTGCGCCGCTCGCGCACCTCGCGCAGGAGCAGCTCGCGGTGCGCCTCCAGGTCGGAGAGCAGCTTGTCGTGCAGGGGGTTCAGGCCCAGACAGCCCGAGTAGCCGATGTCCGCCGTGTATCCCTTGTAGACCGGGGCCATGTCGAGGATGAAGGGCATCCCCGGCTCCAGTCGGCGGTTGGTGGGGAAGAACTGCAGCGGTATCCGGAAGTTCACGAACGCCGTGCGGTCCCCGAACCAGGCGAAGGGCAGGTGGAACCAGTCCCGCACGCCCCGCTCCCGCAGCCACTCACGCTGCATCCGCGCCGCCTCGCGCTCGGTCACGCCCGGCTTGAGCTGCGCCGCGACCGCCTCCGCGCATTCATACGCGAGGGTCTGCACTTCCCTGAACCCCCGCAGTTCCGCGGAGAGTTCGCCTGCCACTGCTGAGGTCATGCCACCGTCCCGTCCGTGTCCGGTCCATCGCAGTACGCGTTCGTAACTTGACACTGATGAATGTGACAATGCTCAGCGGCTACGTCAAGAGCTGCGCACGAGCCGGGCCGGACTCCGGGGTAGACCAAGGGCTGTCCCCCAGGGGTCGACCTCAGGACGACCCTTACGGGCCCGTAATACCCGAGAGTGATACGAGGACAGCACCCTGGTCTGACGCTCGATGTGGCCTGCGCCACTACCTTCGAAACGTGACTGTGATCGCGACCGAAAGCCTGAGCAAGCGGTTCCCGAGGGTGACCGCTCTTGACCGGCTCTCCATGGATATCGGGCCCGGTGTAACCGGACTCGTCGGAGCCAATGGAGCCGGCAAGTCCACACTGATCAAGATCCTGCTGGGTCTGTCCCCCGCCACGGAGGGCACCGCCGCTGTGCTCGGCCTCGACGTCGCCACCCATGGCGGCCAGATCCGTGAGCGCGTCGGCTATATGCCCGAGCACGACTGTCTGCCGCCCGACGTGTCGGCCACCGAGTTCGTCGTCCACATGGCGCGCATGTCGGGGCTGCCGCCCACCGCGGCCCGCGAGCGCACCGCGGACACCCTGCGGCACGTCGGTCTCTACGAGGAGCGCTATCGCCCCATCGGGGGCTATTCGACGGGCATGAAGCAGCGCGTGAAGCTCGCGCAGGCCCTCGTCCACGACCCCGACCTGGTCTTCCTTGACGAACCGACCAACGGCCTGGACCCCGTGGGCCGCGACGAGATGCTCGGCCTCATCCGCCGCGTCCACACGGACTTCGGCATCTCCGTCCTGGTCACCTCGCACCTGCTCGGCGAGCTGGAGCGCACCTGCGACCACGTCGTCGTCATCGACGGTGGCAAGCTCCTGCGGTCCAGCTCCACCACCGACTTCACCCAGACCACCACGACGCTGGCCGTCGAGGTGACGGACACCGACGAACACCCCGACGGCACAAAGGTGTTCCGCGAGGCGCTGCAGGGCCGCGGGGTCTCCACCCACGAGGGCAGCGGCCTGCCCGGCGCCGGGCACACCGTGCTGCTCGAAGCGACGGGCGAGGAGACGTACGACCTGGTCCGCGATCTCGTCGCCGACCTGGGCCTGGGCCTGGTCCGGATGGAACAGCGCAGGCACCACATCGCAGAGGTCTTCCAGTCCGAGCAGACCGAACAGCCCGAGCCGTCCGGGCAGTCCCAGCAGTCCGACGAGCAAGAGCGGAAGGAGGCGGTCCGCCATGGCGGTTGAGCAGCCCCCGGCACACGCCGGCGAACAGAGCCAGATCCACAACATCGGCTATCGCAACTACGACGGCCCGCGCCTGGGCCGCGCCTACGCCCGCCGCTCGCTCTTCTCCCAGAGCCTGCGCGGGGCGTACGGCCTCGGCCGCTCGGCCAAGTCCAAGGTCCTGCCCATGATCCTCTTCGCGGTGATGTGCGTCCCCGCAGCGATCATGGTGGCGGTCGCCGTGACCACCAAGGCCAACGACCTCCCCCTCGACTACACCCGCTACGCGATCGTGCTGCAGGCCGTGATCAGTCTCTATCTCGCCGCCCAGGCCCCCCAGACGGTCTCGCGCGACCTGCGCTTCAAGACCGTCCCCCTCTACTTCTCCCGCCCCATCGAGCACAGCGACTACGTACGCGCCAAGTTCGCGGCGATGGCCTCGGCCCTCTTCGTCCTTACGGCCGCACCGCTGCTCGTCCTCTACGTGGGGGCACTGCTCGCCAAGCTCGACTTCGCGGACCAGACGAAGGGCTTCGGCCAGGGGCTCGTCTCCGTGGCGCTGCTCTCGCTCCTCTTCTCCGGCATCGCGCTCATCGTCTCGGCGATCACACCCCGCCGCGGCTTCGGGATCGCCGCCGTCATCGCCGTACTGACCATCAGCTACGGAGCGGTGTCCACGGTCCAGGCCATCGCCTACGAACAGGGCAGCACCGACGCCATCGCCTGGCTCGGCCTCTTCTCGCCGATCACGCTCATCGACGGCGTACAGACCGCCTTCCTCGGCGCGACCTCCGCCTTCCCCGGAGGGGAAGGCCCCTCGTCCGGCACGGGCGTGGTCTACGTGATCGTCGTCCTCGCCCTCATCGCGGGCTGCTACGGCGCACTGCTGCGCCGCTACCGAAAGGTCGGGCTGTGAGCGCCATCAACATCGACCACACCTCACGCTGGTTCGGCAACGTGGTGGCGGTCAACGACATCACGATGAACGTCGGCCCGGGGGTGACCGGTCTCCTCGGCCCGAACGGCGCGGGAAAGTCCACCCTCATCAACATGATGGGCGGCTTCCTCGCCCCCTCCACCGGCAGCGTCACCCTCGACGCCAAGCCGATCTGGCGCAACGAACAGATCTACAAGGACATCGGCATCGTCCCCGAGCGCGAGGGCATGTACGACTTCCTCACCGGCCGCGAATTCGTCGTCGCCAACGCCGAGTTGCACGGCCTGGACGAGCGGGCCGCGCACAAAGCCCTCGCCACGGTCGAGATGGAGTACGCGCAGGACCGCAAGATCTCCACGTACAGCAAGGGCATGCGCCAGCGCGTGAAGATGGCGTCCGCCCTCGTCCACGAACCGTCCGTGCTCCTGCTCGACGAGCCGTTCAACGGCATGGACCCCCGTCAGCGGATGCAGCTGATGGAACTGCTGCGACGCATGGGGGACGAGGGCCGCACGGTCCTGTTCTCCTCGCACATCCTCGAAGAGGTCGAGCAGCTCGCCTCGCACATCGAGGTGATCGTGGCGGGACGGCACGCGGCAAGCGGCGACTTCCGCAAGATCCGCCGCCTGATGACCGACCGGCCGCACCGCTACCTGGTGCGTTCCAGCGACGACCGCGCCCTGGCCGCCGCCCTGATCGCAGACCCGTCGACGGCAGGAATCGAAGTCGACCTCAAGGAAGGCGTCCTGCGCATCCAAGCCATCGACTTCGGGCGCTTCACCGCCCTGTTGCCACGCATCGCCCGCGATCACGACATCCGGCTCCTCACGGTCTCGCCCTCGGACGAGTCGCTCGAGTCGGTCTTCTCCTATCTCGTCGCGGCCTGAAGGGAGCCATCGTGTACGACCCCACTGTCGCCCGGCTCACCTACCGGGCCCTGCTCGGCCGCCGCCGGGCTCTGATCCTCTTCGCCCTGCCCGTCCTGCTGATCGTCATCTCCGCCGCGGTCCGCGGATTCAGCGGCCCCGACGACCAGGTCGCCTCCGACCTCCTCGGCGGCTTCGCGCTGGCCACGATGGTGCCGATCATCGGCGTCATCGCGGGCACCGGAGCCATCGGCCCCGAGATCGACGACGGGTCCGTCGTCTATCTCCTCTCCAAGCCGATCAAGCGCCCCACGATCATCATCACCAAACTCACCGTCGCCATCGCCGTGACCATGGCCTTCTCCGCGGTCCCGACCTTCATCGCGGGCATGATCCTTAACGGCAACGGCCAGCAGATCGCGGTGGCTTACACCATCGCCGCCCTGGTCGCCTCGATCGCGTACGCCGCGCTCTTCCTGCTCCTGGGCACCATCACCCGGCACGCCGTCGTCTTCGGACTCGTCTACGCCCTTGTGTGGGAAGCGCTCTTCGGGTCGCTGGTCGCCGGGGCGCGCACGCTCAGCGTCCAGCAGTGGTCGCTCGCCGTCGCCCAGAAGACCGCGGGCGGCGACCTGGTCACCTCGGACGTCGGCCTCCCGGTGGCCACGGTGCTGCTCGTCGGCGTCACGGTCCTGGCCACGTGGTACGCCGGGCAGAAGCTGCGGTCGCTGACGCTGGCCGGGGAGGAGTAATCAATTCAGTGGCGGGCGATCGGGGGCGCGGGCACAGTAGTGGGTGTCACCGCGCCACGACCCTGGCGCCCGCTTACCGGGAGAGGAGCCGACGTGTCCATCAGCAGTCCGTCGAGTTCCCGGCAGGGCAGCCCGCGGCAGGCCCCGGAGTAGTTACTCACTCCGTAGAGCCCCGCCCGCGGGGGAGTTGCCCGGGGCGGCCGCTTCGAGCGCGCACTTCGCTGCGCGGGCCGCCCACCCGACGTCGCACCGGAGCCGGGCACCGAATCCCTCGGTGCCCGGCTCCCGTAGTGCGTCGGATCAGCCCTCTCAGGCCAGGAACCGCTCAAGGACCGCCGCGATGCCGTCGTCCTCGTTCGACGTCGTCACCTCGTCCGCCACCGACTTGAGTTCCTCGTGGGCGTTGGCCATCGCCACGCCGTGCGCCGCCCAGCCGAACATCGGGATGTCGTTGGGCATGTCCCCGAAAGCGATCGTGTCCGCGGCCTTCGCGCCCAGGCGGCGGGCCGCGAGGGACAGGCCCGTGGCCTTGGAGAGACCGAGGGGAAGCAGTTCGACGATGCCTTCGCCGGCCATCGTCACGCCGACCAGACCGCCCGCCACCTGACGCGCCACCGAGGCCAGCTCGTCGTCGCTCAGGCCCGGGTGCTGGACGTACACCTTGTTCAGCGGAGCCGCCCACAGCTCGGCGACATCCGTGAACGGGACGGCGGGCAGCGGGCCCTCCTGCACCACGTACCCAGGACCCACGATCACCTCGCCGTCCAGGCCGTCACGGCTCGCGGCCAGCGCCAGCGGGCCGATCTCCGCCTCTATCTTGGCGAGGGCGATCCCGGCCAGCTGCCGGTCGAGCGTGACCGACGTGAGCAGCCGGTGCTCGCCCGCGTGGTAGACCTGCGCGCCCTGCCCGCACACCGCCAGGCCGTCATAGCCCAGATCGTCCAGGATGTGACGGGTCCACGGCACGGCACGACCGGTGACGATGATGTGCGCGGCGCCCGCCGCGGTGGCCGCGGTGAGCGCGTCGCGCGTGCGCGCCGAGACCGTGTCGTCGGAGCGCAGGAGCGTTCCGTCGAGGTCGGTCGCGACCAGCTTGTACGGGAAGGACGGCGTGGCAGGAGCAGGGTGGCTCACTTGTTGATGGGCTCCAAGATCTCTCGTCCCCCCAGGTACGGACGCAGCACCTCGGGCACCCATACGGAGCCGTCGGCCTGCTGGTGGTTCTCCAGGAGGGCGACGATCGTGCGCGGGACGGCGCAGAGCGTGCCGTTCAGCGTCGCGAGCGGCTGCGTCACCTTCTTGCCGTTGCTCTCGTCGCGCATCCGGATCGACAGGCGGCGGGACTGGAAGCTGTCGCAGTTCGACGCGGAGGTCAGCTCGCGGTACTTGCCCTGCGTCGGGATCCACGCCTCGCAGTCGAACTTGCGCGAAGCCGACGAGCCCAGGTCACCCGTGGCGACGTCGATCACCTGGAACGGCAGGCCGAGGCCGGTCAGCCACTGCTTCTCCCACTCCAGGAGCCGCTGGTGCTCGTTCTCCGCGTCCGCCGGGTCGACGTACGAGAACATCTCGACCTTGTCGAACTGGTGCACGCGGAAGATGCCGCGGGTGTCCTTGCCGTACGTGCCGGCCTCACGGCGGAAGCAGGGCGAGAAGCCCGCGTACCGCAGGGGCAGCTTGTCGGCGTCGATGATCTCGTCCATGTGGTAACCGGCGAGCGCGACCTCGGAGGTGCCGACCAGGTAGTAGTCGTCCTTCTCCAGGTGGTAGACGTTCTCGGCGGCCTGGCCGAGGAAGCCCGTGCCCTCCATGGCGCGCGGGCGTACCAGGGCGGGCGTCAGCATCGGGATGAACCCGGCCTCCGTCGCCTGCGCGATCGCCGCGTTCACCAGGGCCAGTTCGAGCAGGGCGCCGATACCGGTCAGGTAGTAGAAGCGCGATCCTGAGACCTTCGCGCCGCGCTCGACGTCGATGGCGCCGAGCGACTCGCCGAGCTCCAGGTGATCCTTGGGCTCGAAGCCCTCGGCCGCGAAGTCGCGAGGGGTGCCGATCGTGTCGAGGACGACGAAGTCCTCCTCGCCGCCGACCGGGACGTCCGGGTGCACGAGGTTGCCCAGCTGCCCCAGGAGGCGCTTGGTCTCCTCGTCGGCCTCGTCCTGTGCGGCGTTGGCCGCCTTGACGGCGGCGGAGAGCTCGCCGGCCTTCTTCAGGAGCTCGGCCTTCTCGTCACCCGAGGCCTTGGGGATGAGCTTGCCGAGCGCCTTCTGCTCGGAACGGAGCTCGTCGAAGCGGAGCCCGGACGACCTGCGCCGCTCGTCGGCGGAGAGCAGGAGGTCGACGAGCGCGACGTCCTCTCCACGGGCGCGCTGGGAGGCGCGAACACGGTCGGGGTCCTCACGGAGCAGGCGAAGGTCAATCACCCCACCAGGCTACCGTCGAGCAGTTCCGGCTCACGACTCGATATTCCACTCTGTAGTGTTATGCCCTATTTGCCGGAATGGGAATTCCCGAAGGTGGCGCGACGGAAATGAGCCACCGGATGGTCGCCGCGCAGCCGGTCCGCACCTGCCGCGACCTGTGCCGGAGTAGCGGGTTCCGGGTCAATGAAATGGGCCCCATTCCCCGAAATGGGGCAGAGGGGACTCGCCCCCTTGACCCGATCCCCTTGTGGGGAGCGGGACTTGAGGCCCGGGTTGTCCACAGGAATATCTCTTCCGGAAAAGTTATCCACAGGCTGTGCGAAAGATCTGTGGACGCCGGAAGAGATCGTTCCGAAAGCCGCATGCGCGACGAAGGATTCCCGTCCCAAACCACCCTCACACCCACTTTCGAGTGGAAATGGTTCGCTCCAAAGAGTTGATCAATGGAAAAGAGTGGACGAGGGGTGACGTGCGCGACTGTGGACGGACTTGTGGGGTGTAGGCCGATTTGTCGACCATGTCGTGCTTCGTTGTCGACTTGTCCCCAGGTCGAGAAGGGGGCCTGTGGATAACTTTGTGGACAACGTAAATCAGCAGGTAAGACCGCTCGGAACCAGCGGGCAGGGCCGCTCGGAACAGCAGGCGGGACCGCTCAGAACCGACCGTCCTGGCGCTGCGTCAGCCAGTCCGACGCCGCAAGGAAATCGCCATCGGTGGTCCCTGGCCGCAGCGGCCGAACGTCACCGGGCGCCACGCCCGCCCGCGGGTAGGACCCGAGGAAGCGCACCTGCGGGCAGATCCGCTTGAGGCCCATCAGTGCCTCGCCCACGCGGCGGTCCGTGATGTGGCCCTCGGCGTCCATGGAGAAGCAGTAGTTGCCGATGCGCTGACCCGTGGGCCGCGATTCGATCCGCATCAGGTTGACCCCGCGCACGGCGAACTCCTGGAGCAGTTCGAGCAGGGCGCCGGGGTGGTCGTCGCCGAGCCAGATGACCACCGAGGTCTTGTCCGCGCCGGTCGGCGCCGCGGGGCGGGCCGGGCGGCCGACCAGGACGAAGCGGGTCTCGGCGGTCGCCGCGTCGTGGATCTCGCTGACCAGCGGCTCGAGTCCGTATGTCGCCGCCGCGAACTCGCCCGCGAAGGCCGCGTCGAAACGCCCCTCCTGGACGAGGCGGGCGCCGTCCGCGTTCGATGCCGCCGACTCCCACAGGGCGTCCGGGAGGTTCGCCGCGAGCCAGTTGCGGACCTGCGGCTGGGCCACGGGGTGGCCGGTCACCGTCTTGATGTCCTTGAGCTGCGTACCGGGCCGCACGAGCAGCGCGAAGGCGATCGGCAGCACGACCTCGCGGTAGATCATCAGGGGCTCGCCCTTGGCGAGCTCGTCGACGGTGGTCGTGACACCGCCCTCGACGGAGTTCTCGATCGGCACCAGCGCGGCCGCCGCGTCGCCGTTGCGGACCGCGTCGAGCGCGGCCGGCACGGACACCATCGGGACGAGCTCCCTGGTGGCCGCTTCCGGGAGCGTACGGAGGGCGGCTTCGGTGAAGGTGCCCTCGGGGCCGAGATAGGTGTAGCGCATCGCCGACATACCGTCACCCTAATGGCCCGTACGTGGCATGGCTCACGCGTCTCACGGAGCGGCACGGGCCCCACGGACCCGCGTGTGTCACCGAGCGGCGCCCGCTCCCGCGCACCACCACGGGCGCCCGCCCGGCGCACGAAAGGCGCTCAGCGGCGTACGTGGGGGCGCCCGCCCGCGTAGAGAAGGCCCGAGGCCCTACGCCTCCAGCAGCCGCTGCCCCACGTACTCGCCCTTCGCCGCCCCGCCCGGCACCGCGAAGAGGCCGCTCGCCTCGTGCCGGATGAAGTCCGACAGCGCGTCCCCCCGGTCGAGCTTGCGCTGCACCGGCACGAAGCCGCGGAGCGGGTCGGCCTGCCAGCACACGAAGAGCAGGCCCGCGTCCGGCTCCCCGTCCTTGCCGAAGCCGTCGTGGTACGAGAACGGGCGGCGCAGCATCGCGGAGCCCCCGTTCTGGTCGGGCCGGGTGATGCGGGAGTGGGCGTTGAGGGCGATGACGTACTCGCCGTCCGCGCCCGCCTTCTCCAGCTTCGGCTCGGTGCTCTCCGTACCGCCGGTCAGTGGTGAGCCGTCCGACTTGTGGCGCCCGATGACCGCCTCCTGGTCCCGCAGGCCGAGCTTCTCCCAGTCGTCGAGGAGCATCCGGATACGGCGTACGACGACGTAGGAGCCACCCGCCATCCAGGCCGGACTCCCTGCGGCTTCCGCGGCGTCCGAGGACCCCGCGGCGGGCACATAGATCCGCCGGTCGAAGTCGTCCTCGGACGGCTTCGGGTTGTTCGTGCCGTCGATCTGGCCCATCAGGTTGCGGGTCGTCATCGGCTGGGCGGTCGCGCCGGGCGAGCGGTTGAAGCCGTTCATCTGCCAGCGCACCCGTGCCGCGTCACCCGCCTCCTTCTGGAGCGCGCGCAGCGCGTGGAAGGCGACGAGGGGGTCGTTCGCGCCGATCTGCACCCACAGGTCGCCGTCGCTGCGTGCCTTGTCGAGGTGGTCGGAGGAGAAGTCCGGCAGCGGGTCGAGCGCCGAAGGGCGCTGCTTCTCCAGGCCGGTGCGCCCGAAGAAGCTGTGGCCGAAACCGAAGGTGACGGTCAGGGACGAAGGACCCGCGTCCCGGGCGACATCCGTGTCCTCGCCCTCCACGGCCTTGCCCGCCATCAGCCTCTCGGCAGTCGCCGACCAGCGGCGCAGCAGGGCCGCCGCCTCCTTGCGGCCCGCGCCCGCCGCGAGATCGAAGGCGACCAGATGGCCGCGTGACTGGACGGGCGTGGTGATGCCCGGCTGATGTTTCCCGTGAAACATGACCGTGTCCGCGCCAAGGGAAGCCAGCGAGGCCGCCTTCTCGGGAGTGTCCGAGGGTGCCGCGGCATATCCGGCCGCGCCGCCCGCCGCGCCGAGCGCGAGACCGGTGGCGCCGGCGGTGCCGAGCAGCCGCCGCCTCGAAATCCCGTTGTCCGCCATGGTGGTTCCGTTCAGCCGATCTGCACGTTCTTGTTCACGGTCACTTGGTCGATGTCGGAGGTTCGCACGGTCACCGCGATCTTCCAGTTGCCCGCCATCGGAATCTGCACCCCGTTCGAGCTCCAGTGTCCGGTGGCGATGTGGTCGGGCGCGACGGGCAGTGGGCCGAGGTCCTTCGACTTGAGGGTGAAGGAGACCTTCACCTCGGGAATGTCGAAGGCGCTGCCGTTCGGCCGCTTCACGAAGACGTGCATCTCGTTGCTGCCGGTGCGGCCCGGGTCCAGGTCGAGCTGCAAGGTGCCCTTGCCGTCGGCGGAGCCGGTGTCGAAGGGGATCTTGAGGGTGAGCGGTCCTGACCGCTGAGCGGCGGCGGCCGTCTTCGAAGCGGCCGCTTCCTCCTCCGTGCGTCCGGGCTCGGTGGAGGTGAGGACCGTGGTGACGGCGAGCAGGACGACGGCTACGCCCGCCTCGGCGAGCACGGAGCGGCGCAGGCCGGACCGGTTGGGGTCCGCGTCGCGGATCCGCTTCTCGCGGGCGGTGCTCATGGCGGCCTGCTGGCGGGCCAGTTGGGCGGAGCGCTTGGAGTCCCCTCCGGAGGCCTTGGAGTCCCCTCCGGAGGTCTTGGAGTCCCCTCCGGAGGTCTTGGCGGCCCCGGCGGGCACCGTCACCGGCTTCTTCTCCACGCGCTCGGCCGCGGCGTTCTTCCCCGCCTTCCCCGCCTTCCCAGCCTTCTCCGCCTTCTCTGCTTTCTCCGCACGCTTCTCGGCGCGCTTCTCGACGACGGTCGCCGCGGCGGCCTCGGGAGCCATGTCGCCCGCCTGGCCCGCGATCCGCGCCGTCCAGCGACGGGAGATGGCGGCGATGCCGACGAGGACGACCACCAGGCCGACCTTGATGAGGAGCAGCTGTCCGTACCACGTACCGGTGAGCGCCGACCACGAGCCGACCTGCCGCCACGACTGGTAGAGCCCGGTCGCGGCGAGGGCGACGACGCTGCAGAACGCGACCCGGGAGAAGCGTTTCACCGCCCCGGCCTCGACCGACGGCGCGAAGAAGAGGGCGACGACGAGCGCCGCGAGCCCGCCGAGCCAGGCGGCGACGGCGAGCAGGTGCACGACGTCCACGGGCATCGCCAGACCGGCCTGGATGCCGGTCGACGCGTGCTCGGCCATGGCCCAGGTCGCGCCGAGCCCGACGGCGACGACGCCTCCGCCGATCGCGAGCCCGAAGGTCAGGTCCTTGCGCTCCTTGGGGTCGGTCCGCTTCTCGTACGCACCGAAGAGCACCGCGATGAAGAGCGCGGCGGCGGCGAGCAGCAGCAGACGGGAGACCAGCGCGGCTCCCGTCTTCGTCTGGAGTACGTCGCCGAGCTTGGCCATGTCGAAGGCGTCGGCGATCTTCCCCGACCCGGTGTAGGGCGCGCGCAGCAGCAGCATGACGAGCGTGGACGCGGTGAGCGTGACCCAGCCGGACACCACGAGGCGCTGCACGGGCCGCACACCGGCGCCGCGCGGCCAGCAGCCGAGCACGAAGGCCGCGCCGCCGACGACGAGGATGAATCCGGCGTACGAGAGGTAGCGCGCGAAGCCGTAGAGCCCGCCGACGAATCCGCCGCCCACTTCCTGGTCCGGCAGCGCGACCTTGGTGTCGGACGGTGCGCCCACGGAGAAGGTGTAGGCCCCGGAGATGGGGTGGCTGTCGGCGGAGACGACTTGGTAGGCGACCGTGAAGGTGCCGTCGGGCAGCCCCTTGTGCAGGCTCACGCCGTACGTGTTGGACCCGAGGTCACTGGTCTTGCCGGTGTCGACGCGCTTGCCGGCCGGGTCGAGCACCCGTACGGAGCCGTCGGACATGGCGACCTTCTCGGAGAAGGTGAGCGACACCCGGGTGGGCGCCGTGTCGACCACCGCCCCCTGCTTGGGGTCGCTGCCCGTCAGCGCGGCATGGGCGGAGGCGGGGGCCGCCGTGGCCAGCAGGGCGCCGAGGAAGACGGCGACGACGAGCAGGAGCCGTCCGACGCCGGGGGTTATCCCGAAGCGGGCGGCGGCCCCGGAGCGAGCTCCACAGCGGGGAGCGATGGTCTGCATCAGCGATCAGTCCCTCAGTGTGACGCGTGCTTGCCGGACTTGGGGTTATACGTGGCTGCCTTCACCGGAACCTCGATCTCGACGGGATCCGACTTCTCGAAGTGCAGCGTCACCGCGACTTTGTCGCCCTGTTTCGGCTTGTGCTTGAGCGCCTCGAACATGACGTGGTTGCCGCCCCGCGCGAAGTCGAGCTCGCCGTTCTCGGGTACGTCGAACGACTTCTGCTCCTTCATCGCGTTGTTCTTGGTGCTGTGCAGCGTGACGTGTTCGGCGATGGAACTGGTCACCGACGTGAGCTTGTCGGCGGCGCCCTTGTTCGTGACGGTGAAGAACCCGGAGGCCATGTCATCCATGGCGGGTACGGGCATGAAGGCACCGGCGACCTTGAGCTCGGGCTTGTCCGATGCCTTGTCGGCGGAGGAGTCCGCGCAGCCCGCGAGGGCGAGCCCCGCGGTCAGCGCCACGGCCCCGCCGACGAGTGTGCGGCGGTTCACGGGGTCGCTCCCTTGACGATCTTGGGGAGGTCCTTGGTGTAGTCGTCCACGGTGGCGTCCTTGCCCCACAGGACGTACCCGGCGTCGGTCTTCGGCGAGAACGCGATGACCTGCGTGCCGTGCATCGAGACGATCTTGCCCTTCTCCTTCTTGGAGGGCTCGATGCTGATGCCGAGGGTGCGGGCACCGGCCTGAATGGTGTCGAACTTGCCGGTCAGACCGATGAAGGCGGTGTCCTGCGCCCTGAGCCACTTGCCGAGGGTGGCGGGGGTGTCGCGCTCGGGGTCGGTGGTCACGAAGACGACCTGGAGGTTGTCCCGTTCGGCCTTGGGCAGCTGCTTCTTGGCGACGGAGATGTTGCTCATCGTCAGGGGGCAGACGTCCGGGCACTTGGTGTAGCCGAAGTACAGGAGCGTCGGCTTGCCCTTGGTCCGCTCGCGCAGGTCGAACTTCTTGCCGTGCGTGTCCGTGAGGACGAGGTCCGGCTTCTCGAACGGCTTGTCGAGAACGGTCGCGGCCTTGTCGCCGCCGGACTCGACGGAGACGTCCGCAACAGGCTTCTTGCCGTCGTCACCGCCGCCGCAGGCGGACAGGGTGAGGGTTGCCGCGGCCAGCATGGCGGCGGCCAGCAGCTTCTTCTTCTTGCGCATACGAAAATGTCCCAGATGTGAGGGTGGCCCGGGCGCACCGGGGGCCGGTGAAACGCCCCCGATGCGGCCCGAAGGGTGGCTCAGCTGTTGACGCGCCGACGGCCGGCGAGCACGCCGAACGCGACACCGGCGGCGCCGACGACGATGCCGACGACGCCAAGGACGCGGGCGGTGGAGTCACTGCTGTCGGAGGAGGCGGCGGACTCGCTCTTGTCGTCCGACTTCGCGTCATCCTTGGCGTCGTCGTGCGAGGCGGCGGCGCCGTGGCCGTCCTCGGACGCGGCGGTCAGCGCGAGGGCGGGCGCCGGGTGCTCCGGCTCCTCCTGGCCCTTCTGCTGCGGCTCGATCCAGCGGACGACTTCCTTGTTGTCGTACGTCTGGACGGCCTTGAAGACGAGCTCGTCGGCGTCCTCGGGCAGCGCGCCGAGGGAGAGCGGGAACTTCTGGAAGGTGCCCGGCTGGACGCCCTTGCCGTCGGCGGTCCACGTGACCTTGGAGACGGCCTCGTCGATCTTCTCGCCGTGCATCTCGAGCGGCTTGTCGAGCTTCGTCTTGGTGACCTTCGCGGTCCAGCCGGGTACGGGCTGCGTCATGACGGAGGCGAGCGGGTGGTCCTCGGGGAAGGAGACCTCGAGCTTGTTGGTCGAGGCGTCGTCCATCTCGTTCGGCACCTTGAAGTTGACCGTCGCGTAGCCGCCCTTGGCGGCCTCGCCCTCGGCCGTGACGCTGACGTGCGCGAAGGCGGGGACGGAGAGCAGCAGGACGGCGGAGGCGGCGACGCCACCGACGACGGAGACGCGGGAAGCCTTCACGGCGGACAGCGCGGACAGAACAGACATGGCGGAACACTCCACTTTCAGCGGTGATGATCAGCAGCGCCGACGGGTCGGCAGCGGTGATCCGGGAGAGTGCGCGCGGCGACGAACCGAGCGGGCACGCGCGCGTGGATGCCGCCGGGCGTGATGCACCTCTCCGTAGTGCTGCGGTAGGAGTGCGTCGCGTCAGGCAGCGAGTGCGAGTGTGGCGCCGGCCGGCGGGCCTCGCCTGATGACCGTGTGCTGGAGCGCGGTGGTGTGGGGCTTCGACGGGCCGAAGAACGCTGTACGAGGTGCGCGCGGATCCGCGCCCGCCGCCCCGGGAAGTCCGGCGCGAAGGGCGCGCACGAGAGCGAGCGCCCCGCGCAGGGAACGCATGAGCGCCCCCTCGGCGACTCCATACGCCCCGTGTGCCGAAAGCCGCACGAGCCGGAGCAGCGCGATGTCGCCGCGGCGCAGCAGCCATCCGGCGGCGACGGCGGCGAGTACGTGCCCCAGGAGCATCGGAAGCGACGGAAGCAGGGACATCGAGTCCATCGCCGAGTCCGCCGCCATGGCCGGGGAGCTGTGATGGACGGCGTGGCCCGCGGCCCCACCGCCCGGTTCCACGCCCGACGTCGACAGGATCCGGTGGGCCTGGGCGGGACTGAGCGTGGCCGCGCCCGCCCCGCAGACCAGGCGCGCGGCCCGCTCCACGAGGGAGGTGTCGGCGGTCGCCACCGTCGTGCCGCCGTGCTGCCCGACTCCGAAGAGCGCGTGCAGGCCCACCTGCCCGGCAGCGAGTGTGGCGGCGATGCCTGGCAGCGAGCGCTCACGCCCGGCGAGCGGCGCCGCGACGGCGAGAACGGCGAGGAATCCGACGCCCAGCGTCCACAGCGGGACGGCGGCGCAGGAAGCGAGCGCATGGCCCCCGGCGGACAGCACGACGCAGAGCACGGCGAACACCGAGGCTCTCAGCAGCCGGAGGTCGACTCCGGCGCGCGCGTCGCGCTGGTGGGGGGCAGTCATGGCCGGAACATCATTGCACTGGGCTTACCCGCCGCATACGGCAGGTCCACAAGCTCCCATGGATGCCGATGGGTGCCGGTCGATGCCCATCGGCACCGAATGGGTGGCTTTGAGGAAGCTCGAAAGTGGCATGTGAGGGGCGTGTCTACACCGTCAAAGGCCGTCCGCGCGTCGGCCGTATGGGCGGCATCACGTCAACTGCGCGCTTATACACGGGCGCTTACGGCAATACGTATCGGTATGTCGAGCCGCGGCCAGGAGGCTGGAGCATGAGCATGTGGTGGTCTCTCCATTTGCGGCGCGAAGCTGCGAGCGTCCCACTGGCCCGCCGCCTGCTGATGGGCACGATGGAGACGGCGGGCGTGGATCCCGACGTCTCGTACGACCTGTCGGTGGCTCTCAGTGAGGCCTGCGCCAACGCGGTGGAGCACGGCGGGGCGACGGTGCCTCCCGAGGGAGCGGCCGGGGCCTATCGGGTGACGGCGTTCCTGGACGGCGAGAAGTGCCGCATCGAAGTGGCCGATTCGGGACCGGGATTCGTCCCCGTCGCGCAGCCCGTGTCCGACACCGCCGAGCACGGACGGGGTCTCTACCTCATCCAGGAGCTCGCCGACCATGTGCACTTCGGCCCGAGGCCGGGGGGCAGGGGTGGCGCGGTGATCAGCTTCGACAAGATCCTCAAGTGGCGTGAGGACGCGCCCCTCGTCACGGCCTGAGGGCCTTCTGGCGCGGCGGGCACCCCAGGGGCTCCCTTCCGTTCAGGCGGGCGGCAGCGCCCTGCACAGGGCCTCCAGGGCCGCTCCGTAGGCATGCTCCGGCGGCGTGGAGTAGCCGACGACCAGGCCGTCGGGCGTCGGCATCGTGGCCTCCGGGTGGCGGAACTCGGCGAGGCCCTCCAGCGCGAGGCCCTGCCAGGCGGCCGCCTTCGCCGTGGACTGTTCGGTGCCGGGCGGCAGCCGCAGGACGGCGTGCAGGCCCGCGGCGACTCCGGTCGGGCTGATGTGCGGGGCGTGCGTGGCGAGGGCGTCGACGAGCTGGTCGCGGCGGTGGCGGTAACGCTGGCGCATGCGGCGGACGTGCCGGTCGTAGTGGCCGGAATCGATGAGGTCGGCGAGCGTGAGCTGATCGACGACACTGGCCCACGCCTCTCGTTCGCCCTTCGCCGCGAGCACCCCGTCGATGAGGTGTTCGGGCAGGACGAGCCACCCCAGGCGCACCCCCGGAGAGAGGCTCTTGCTGACCGAGCCCATGTAGACGACGTGTTCGGAATCAAGGCCCTGTAGGGCGCCGACCGGCTCCCGGTCGTAACGGAACTCGCCGTCGTAGTCGTCCTCGAGGATGAGGCCGCCGCTGGTGCGCGCCCAGTCGACGACCGTGGCGCGCCTGGCCGGGTGCAAGGGGCCACCGGTGGGGAACTGGTGTGCGGGCGTGAGCAGCACACCTCTGACTCGCTGACTCCCGGTCAGTTCCTCGACCCTGGCGCCCTTTTCGTCGAGGCCGAGCGGGATCGTCCGTACGCCCGCGGTCGCGAGGATCGAGCGATGGAAGCCGAGGCCGTACGACTCCACGGCAAGCGTCCCCCGCAGCATCCCGCCTCCCCCGCTGCCGAACAGCAGCCGCAGGCCGTGCGCGAACCCGGAGCACACCACGATCCGCTCCGGGTCGGTACGCACCCCGCGGGCGCGCCCCAGATAGCCGGCGAGCGCCCGGCGCAGCTCGACGCGCCCCTGCGGGTCACCCGGCCCGAAGGCCTCGTTCGGCGCGGAGTTGAGGGCGCGCCTGGCCGCGGCGAGCCAGGCGGTGCGCGGGAAGGATGCGGCGTCGGGCTGACCCTGGCGCAGGTCGTGCGCGGGTGGGGCCGGCGCCGCGGGCCGGGTGGGCGCCCGCTTGGGGACACGGGTGCGCGCGGGAGGCGCCGCCCGGTCGGCCACCCGCGTGCCGGACCCCTGCCGCGCGGTCAGCCAGCCCTCGGCGACGAGCTCGGCGTAGGCGTCGGCGACGGTATTGCGGGCGATGCCCAGATCGGCGGCGAGGGAGCGGTAGGGCGGAAGCCGCGTCCCCGGAGCGAGCCGTCCCTCGCGCACGGCGTCACGCAGCGCGCGGATGAGGACGGCGCGGCGGCCTCCTGCCCCGGAGAGCTCCAGGTGCAGGTCACTCCCGATGCGCTCGGCCAAATTGACCCATGATTCCGGCATGAGAATGCACCCTAACCGAGGTCTTTGCGACCCGTAGGTTCATGGTCATGACGAACAACGAGAACGCCACGCAGACCACCACGCAGACTGCCGGTCAGACCGCCGCTCGGACCTCCGCGCCGCCCCACACGCACACCCCCCGCCTCAACTTCGCCAAGGCCGCCCCCAAGGCCTTCAAGGCGGTCATCGGACTCGACGCCGCCGCCCGCGAAGGACTCGACCCGGCCCTGGTCGAGCTGATCCAGATCCGCGCATCGCTGCTCAACGGCTGCGCGTACTGCCTCCACATGCACACCTCCGACGCGCGCAAGGCGGGCGAGGACGAGGCGCGGCTGCACATGGTCGGCGTATGGCGCGAGGCCAGGAACTTCTTCACGGACAAGGAGCAGGCGGCCCTCGACCTGACCGAGTCCGTCACGCTCGTCCACCAGGGCGGCATCCCGGACGACGTCTACGCCCGCGCGGCGGCGCAGTTCGACGAGACGGAGCTGGGCCACGTACTGGCCCTGATCTTCACCATCAACACCTGGAACCGCATCGCCCTGAGCACCGCCAAGGTGGCGGGCGAGGATGAGCGCTAGGCCCCGTGAGAGCGCGAAGGGGCCGGGCACCCGCAGGATGCCCGGCCCCTTCTTTAAGAAGCAGCTCTTTAAGAAGCAGCTCAGCCCTTGAGCTCGGCCATCCACGCCTCGACGTCGTCGGCCCGCCGCGGCAGGGCCGCCGACAGGTTCTTGTTGCCGTCGGCCGTCACGAGGATGTCGTCCTCGATCCGCACGCCGATGCCGCGGTACTCCTGCGGAACCGTCAGGTCGTCCGCCTGGAAGTACAGACCGGGCTCGACGGTCAGGCACATGCCCGGCTCAAGGACACCGTCGGCGTACGTCTCGCGGCGCGCGGCAGCGCAGTCGTGGACGTCCATGCCGAGCATGTGACCGGTGCCGTGCAGGGTCCAGCGACGCTGGAGACCCAGCTCAAGGACGCGCTCGACCGGGCCCTCGACGAGGCCCCACTCCACGAGCTTCTCGGCGAGCACGCGCTGCGCCGCGTCGTGGAAGTCGCGGTACTTGCCGCCGGGCTGCACCGCCGCGATGCCGGCCTCCTGGGCCTCGTACACGGCGTCGTAGATCTTCCGCTGCAGCTCGTCGAAGCGGCCGTTGATCGGCAGCGTCCGCGTCACGTCGGCGGTGTAGTACGTGTGCGTCTCCACACCGGCGTCGAGCAGCAGCAGCTCTCCGGAGCGCACGGCGCCGTCGTTGCGCACCCAGTGCAGCGTCGTGGCGTGCGGGCCGGCGGCGCAGATCGAGCCGTAGCCGATGTCGTTGCCGTCGACGCGGGCGCGCAGGAAGAACGTGCCCTCGATGTAGCGCTCGCTGGTCGCCTCGGCCTTGTCCAGGACGCGGACGACGTCCTCGAAGCCACGGGCGGTCGCATCGCACGCCTTCTGCAGCTCGCCGACCTCGAACTCGTCCTTGACCAGACGGGCCTCGGAGAGGAAGACGCGCAGCTCCTCGTCGCGCTCGGCGGTGACCTTGTCGGTCAGCGCGGCCTCGATGCCCGCGTCGAAGCCGCGCACGACACGGACGGAGCCGGTCGCCTCGCGCAGCTGTCCGGCGAGCTCGCGCACGTCGGAGGCCGGGATGCCGTAGAGCGTCTCCGCCTCGGTGAGGGAGTGGCGGCGGCCGACCCACAGCTCGCCCTGGCCGTCCAGCCAGAACTCGCCGTTCTCGCGGTCGGAGCGCGGCAGCAGGTAGATGGTGGCGTCGTGGCCGCTCGTGCCGTCCGCGAAGTCGCTCGGCTCCAGGACGAGGACGCCGTCCTCGGTCTGGTTGCCGGTCAGGTACGCGTACTCGACGGAGGAGCGGAAGGCGTACTCCGTGTCGTTCGAGCGGGTCTTGAGATTGCCCGCGGGGATCACCAGACGCTCGCCCGGGAAGCGCGCGGAGAGCGCGGCACGGCGGGCGGCGGTGTGCTCGGCCTGGGCGATCGGCCGCAGGTCGTGCAGCTCCGTGTCGGCCCAGCCGGACTTCATGTTCTCGGCGAGCTCGTCTGAGACGCCCGGGTACAAGCCGTTCTTGCGCTGCTTGATCGGCTCTTCCTCGGACTCGATCTCCAGGTCTTCCGGGTTCTCCGGGTTCTCCGGAATGAGCTCCTCCGACACGATCTGCCTCCTATGTACGACACTGGGCACCCTCCATCGTACGGGCGTACGGAAGGGGGCCCAGAGCCGGAAGGCCCATTACATGGCGTATTGCGGGGGTCACTCGAAACGGGCCGCGAGGAGAACCACGTCCTCGTCGCTGTCGACCGCGTCGAGCCCGTCCGGGAGCACGGTCCGAAGGACGTGGTCGGCGAGCGCGTCCGGGTCGTCGCGCACCGCTTTCGGCACGCTCGCGGCCGCCGCGTGCAGCCGCGCGAAGGCCCGGTCCATCGGGTCGCCGGTGCGGTGCAGCAGCCCGTCCGTATAGAGAAGCACCGTTTCTCCCGGCTCCGTCTTGAACTCCACGCTCGGCGCCTCCCAGCAGGCGAGCATCCCCAGCGGCGCCGAGAGCGAGGTCTCCACGAACTCCGTGCGCCGCTCACCGATCACCAGGGGCGGGCTGTGTCCCGCCCCGGCCAGGATGATCTTGCGCTGGGCGGGCTCGCAGTACGCGAAGAGCGCCGTCGCCGACCGCGCGGGCTCGGTGAGCCGAAGCAGCAGCTCCAGATCGGACAGGACGGCGACGGGGTCCTCGCCCTCCATCACGGCGTACGCCCGCAAGGAGGCCCGCAGGCGCCCCATCGCGGCGACGGCGCTGGGCCCGGACCCGGTGACGGACCCGACCGCGAGACCGAGCGCGGCATCGGGCAGCGGCAGCGCGTCGAACCAGTCGCCGCCCCCACGCGCGGAGGTGCGGTGCCGGGCGGCGAGCCGCACTCCGGCGACCCGCGGCAGGCGCGAGGGCAGCAGCTCCTCGCGCAGGGTGGCCTCCGTCGTGCGGGCGCGGTCCAGCTCGATCAGCCGCGCCAGGTGTTCGGCCGCCTGGCGTGTGTAGAGGCCCACGAGGTGCCGCTGTCGCTCGCCGGGCTCCGCCGCCTCGTCGTACAGCCAGACCGCGGCGCCGATCCGGCCCGCCGCCTCGGTGGACAGGGGCAGCGCGTAGCTCGCGCCGTAGCCGAGACGGGTGGCCACCTCGCGGTGGCGGGGGTCGAGGCTGCTGTCGGCGAGCAGATCGGCGTTGACGATCTCGGTCTCGGAGCCGGGCGGCGCGGGCGGCGCGTCCAGGAGCCGCCCGCAGGCGGTGGCGGCGCGGGGCACCGTCTCGATGTGGCCGAGGTCGGCGCGGGCGAGGCCGAGGCCGACGGTGGTGTCGGGTCCGAGGCCGTCTGCGGGCTCCAGGACGAGCAGACCGCGGCGGGCGCCGACCAGGGCGGCTCCGGCGCGCAGCAGTTCGTGCAGTGCTTCGTCGAGCGTGGCGGTGCGGGCCAGGCGTTCGGTGAGCTCCTGCAAGGTGGTCAGATCGGAGACCCAGCCCGCGAGCCGGTCCTGGATCATGAGGGTCGGGGCGCCTTGGGCCTGTGGGGCTGGCGCGACAGTGTGGTCTTGTGGCGGAACAGTTGAATCGATTCCGGCCACTTTCGGGAGGTGCGGAGCGTTCATGGCTGACGGCTTTCCGGCCGGTGCGTATTGCTCAATAGCATCGCAAACCCCCATGTCATTCTGCGCCGCTAGCAATGTTCTCCACATCTACACGCACTGATGAGGGGATGTCCAGCATTGTCCAGCCGGGATTCCTGGTGTCCGTGGGAATTCTGGGGCGCTTTGGCGATCTTGGTAACTTGGCTCAAAAGTGCTTGAGGCGACGTTCTATTGCGATCGACTGGGATTGTTCAACAAGGGGCCCTCCCAGGCCGTCAGGCACGGGAGGCGCGTCACAGCGGCCGTGATGGGTACGTACTCGGTGATGACCAGGGGCAGTTGAGATCAGCCCGGAACCTGGTGACGGAACCGGGCGTCTTAACTCACGACGACCGTGCCCCATCCTCCCGTGGGGGAGGCGGCGATCAAGTACGTAAGTACGCGGGACAGCAAACGCCAGGCACCGCCACCCCACGCCACGCTAACGCTCGGCCCCTAGGGGTTCCCCATGCCGCAGGCTGGGGTGTGATGCGCCAGTTCTACGCACAGCGAAGTGATCCACACATGGTGTGATGTGGCCCGCCGTGTTCCTCGGCGTGTAAACGGAAAGGAACGAGCGCTCATGCGCGAGATCCTCGGAAGGCGACGCAGGCTCCTGTCCAGGCTCATCGGCAGGAAGTCTGACCAGAGTCCTGGTCTGATCGGCGCGGCCCTGACCTTTGCGACCGCATGGAAGTGGCCGGTGGTGCCGGGTGTCGGACTCGACCGGCGAGACGGCACCCGCTGCGCCTGCCCCGACCCCGACTGCACGGTGCCAGGAGCTCATCCCCTCGACCCCGGTCTGCTGACCGCGACGACCGACGAGCGCATGGTGCACTGGTGGTGGACGAACCGCCCGGACGCGCCCATCGTGCTCGCCACCGGCGCGAGCGCCCCCTGCGCCGTCAGCCTGCCCGCGATCGCGGGCGCGCGTGCCCTGGCCGCGCTCGACCAGATGGGCATCAGGCTCGGCCCGGTCGTGGCGACCCCCGCCCGTCTCTTCCTCCTCGTCGCGCCGTACTCCATGGAGCAGTTGGGCGAACTGCTGTACGCCAAGGACTACGTACCGGGCTCATTGCGCTTTCACGGAGAGGGCGGATACATCGCCCTTCCGCCCTCGGAGACGGGGCAGGGCCCGGTGCACTGGGAGCGGGCCCCGCTGCCCGGCTCGGCGGCGCCGTGGGTGCCCGATGTCGAGGCCGTGGTGGACGCGGTGGTCGACGCGCTCACTCGTACGGGTGTGAGCGCGCCCGAGTTGTAGGGGAAATGGGCGCGCGGCGAGCCGGGCGCCCACCAAACGTCGTTAAAGTCAGGGCCCATGAACCCCCGCCTGATCGCGCTCATGGGCGTCGTGGCCATCACGGCTCTCCTGCCGCTCGCCGGCGCGGCCGCGGGGCCCGTGGGCGACGGTGACGCCGAGGCCAAGCCGTCGGAGCGGTCCGCGGACGCGGCATCGGGGGCGGCGCCGGATCGTGACGCGAAACAGCCCTCTACGGAGGACGTGAATTCGAAACGGTCCTCTACGAAGGGCGCGACTTCGGACGGCCGGTCTTCCCGGTGCGGTCCCGAACTCGCCTCCCCCAACGGCATCGAAGCCCAGACGTGCGTCCTGGCCGAGGGGCGCGACACCTGGGGGCGCACTTACTACCGCAACACGACCGGTGATGAGCTGAGCGCCGTACTGACCGTCATGGGTCCGGGCGGGCGCACCGTCGAGATGCATTGCGCGGTGGGCGCGGCGGACGAGCCGGGGGCGTGCGAGACACCGCGGGAGCGTACGGCGGGGAATGCCGATGCGTATTCGGCGGTCGTGGAGTTCGCCGACGGGAGTGGCGGACCGTTGCTCCTGCGCTCCGGGAGCAACTCCGGGCGGCCGAAGGCCAGTTGAGCGCGCAGGTCAGGCCGGACATCAGGCCTGACATGGAAGCGCCCGGTTGCTGGCGACGGGGGATGCACCAGCAACCGGGCTACCTGAACGGTAACAAGAGATCTGCTCTGGGCAAATTCGATCTCGGATATCCAGACAGGGATTTACCTGCGACGACGGGGAGTTGTGACAGGAGTCACCCCTTCCCTCCGACTGACTGGTGGGTCAGCTCAGCGTCACCTGGCGGTTGGTGAGACCGCCGCGCGCCCGGCGCTCCTCCGGCGTGAGCGGGGCATCGCTGTCGAGCGCCGTCGCGAGCCGCTCGGCGAACTCGGCGGCGGGCTTCTCGATGTCCTCGGCGCCCATTCCGCTCGGCAGATCCCACACCGGCACCGTCAGGCCGTGCGCACGGAAGGAACCGACCAGGCGGGTCCCTTCGCCGAGGCTCGACTTACCGGCCGCGTGCAGCCGGGAGAGCGCGTCGAGGAGTCGCTCCTCGGGGTGCGGCATGACCCAGCGCAGGTGGTTCTTGTCCGGGGTCTCGCACCAGTACGCGGAGTCCACGCCGGAGAGCTTCACGGTCGGGATCGCGGCGGCGTTCGCCCGCTCCAGGGACGCGGAGACCTCCGTGGAGGCGTTCTCCGAATCCGGCACCCAGAATTCGAAGCCCGCGTGCACGATCGGCTCGAATGCGCCCTCGGGGTCCAGGACGTCCTGGAGGCGCGGCCCGTCGGCGGGGGCGCGGCGTGCCTGGACCGGGGAGCCGGGCTCGGCGGTCAGGGCGCGCTGGAGGGTGTCGGCGAGGTCGCGGCTGATGTCGCCGGACGCGGTGTCGTTCTGCAGGCCGAGCAGGACGGAGCCGTCGTCGCGGCGCAGCGCGGGCCAGGCCATCGGCAGGACGGTCGCCAGGGAGACGGAGGGCACGCCCTCGGGCAGCCCGCCCTTGAGGGGCAGTTCGACGGTCGCCGCCGGGACGAGCTCGCGCAGCGCCACCCAGTCGCCCTCGCCGGGCAGGCCTTCGAAGGGGCGGTGCACCAGCTCGGTCACCGCGTGCGCGGCGGCCCGGCCGTGACAGGCCTTGTAACGGCGGCCCGAACCGCAGGGGCAGGGTTCGCGGGCACCGACGACAGGGACCTGCCCGTCCGTCGGCTGCGGCTGCTTGCCCTTGGTCTGAGGGCGCTTCTTGGCCATCTTGGGTGTCTCCCGGATGCGGCTTTACAGCGTGGCTCTTCGTACGTCTTGGGCGTACGGGCGCGAGCCTAGCCGCTCATCCGAGGGGTGCCGGGAATCAGCCTGGGTCAGCCGAGTTCGCGACCTGGGTCCGGTCGAGTTCACGACCTGGGTCAGTCGAGGTCGTCGAAGGGCTCCGCGTACGCGAGGTCGGGTATCGCGGCGCCCGAGGGAGCCGCGACGCGCGTAGCGAAGTCCTCGTGACGGTGCCCCGCATGTACGGCGGCCCAGACCGTGACCTCGCCGTGGGTGTCGTCACGCACGCCCCACGCGTCGGCGAGTGCCGTGATGATGTTGAGCCCGCGGCCACCGTGCGCGGTGACCGAGGGCGTGGCCGGAACGGGACGGGTCGGGCCACCGCCGTCCGTCACCTCGACCGTCAGCCGGCCTGTCGGGTCCACGCACCACGCGGCCCGGACATCACCGTCGCCGACCATTCCTTCGCCCAGCGGCCTGCCGTGCCGACAGGCGTTGCTGAGCAATTCCGAAAGGATCAGTACGGCATCGTCGACGACCGATTCCGGCACCCCGTTCCCGCGCAGTTGATCGCGCATCCGGTGCCTTGCTTCTCCCACGCCCGCAGGGCCATGGGGTACGGCCATGCTCGACGACGCGGGCACCTCCCGTGCCACCACCAACGCCACCCCCGAGACCTCCTTCGCCCCACGCCACGGTGTGAATGCCCCAATGGACTGGACCGGAAACCGGCCACTCCTTGTGCGGTGACGCACTCGTAACGATCGAATACGGACCGAACGCGCCGGTGTACACCCCGTAACCGTCGATGTGACGGTTAGC
This sequence comes from Streptomyces sp. NPDC057302, assembly GCF_042667685.1. Lineage (NCBI taxonomy): Bacteria > Bacillati > Actinomycetota > Actinomycetes > Kitasatosporales > Streptomycetaceae > Streptomyces > Streptomyces sp. NPDC057302. The sequence continues at coordinate 42,664 of NZ_JBHUZJ010000047.1, forward strand.
GGCGGCCCAACTGGGACAGCACCTGCTTGGGGCGATTGGTGATGATGGCGTCGACGCCGAGTTCGACGCAGAGCTCCACGTCCTCGGGTTCATTGACGGTCCACACGTGTACCTGGTGGCCCGCGCGTTTGAGCTTGGCCACGTAGGCGGGGTGGTTACGGACGATCCGCATGCCCGGGCCAGCGATGCGAACGCCTTCGGGAAGGCGGCCGTCGCGGTGGCGCGGCGAGACGAACTGCATCAGATAGACCGTCGGCAGGGTGGGGGACGCGGCCCGCACCCGGTGCAGGGAGCGCGCCGAGAAGCTCATGACACGTACGGGAGAGGGGCCGTCGGCGGGTGGCGAATCCAGACCGAAGCGCTTCAGTAGAAGGAGCAGCCTTTCCTCCACCTGGCCCGCCCAGCGGGTGGGGTGCTTGGTCTCGATGGCCAGCTGGACGTTGCGCCCCGAAGCGTTACTTTCGGCCACAAGATCGAGGAGACGCTCCAGGGTGAGGACGGAGGTGTCCTCCCAGTCGGGGCCTTCGTCGGCCTCGCCGTGGTGGCGCTTCCAGGAGCCGAAGTCGAGCGTGGCGAGGTCGGCAAGCTCCAGGGCCGACACCGCTCCCCGGCCGTTCGACGTGCGGTTCACGCGGCGGTCGTGGACGCAGACGAGGTGTCCGTCCGCAGTGAGGCGTACATCGCATTCGAGGGCGTCGGCGCCGTCCTCGACCGCTCTCTTGTACGCGGCCAGTGTGTGCTCGGGGGCGTCTTCGGAGGCTCCGCGGTGGGCGACGACCTGGATCTGGTGCTGTCGTGCGAGGGTCACCGCGTCATGGTGCCATCACGGGGTACCCGCACGTGTGCCCAAGGGGTGGCGCACACAGAGCCGGATCCACAGGATCGGCTTATGGTGCCCTGACAGCCCATGGGAAAAGCTGACTGCAGACACATGGACAGTTGGGCACAGCCAGGCCGTGACCGAGAACGACAGCGTGGACCGAGGAGAAGAGCTGTGAGCACCGAGAACGAGGGCAACGAGGTACCCCCGGCCCCGTCAGCGCCTCCTGTGCCGGTGGAGAATCCCGCAGCTTCCGCCGAGCCCGCTCCGCCCGCCCCCCACCCCGCGGCGCCGTCCGCGGCGGGATCGCATGATCCGTCGGCGCATCAGGCTCCCGCGCACTCCGGCGCCGCCGCGGGTGCGCCCCCGCACGCCTCCGGAGCCGGAGCCTGGCCGCCTCCGCCGCCGCCCGCGGTTCCTTCGTACGCGCAGGGTGGAGGTTCGGGCTCCGGGTGGGGCGCGTCGTACGCGGCGCAGCACCCGGAAGGACCCAAGCCCGCGGGCCGGCGTGGTGGCCTGATCGCCGCGGTGCTCGTGGCCGCCCTGGTCGCCGGCGGTGTCGGCGGCGGCATCGGCTTCTGGGCCGCAGACCGGAACGACAACAGCACGGGCTCGACCACGGTGTCCGCGTCGGACACCCCGGCCGACCTCAAGCGCGACCCCGGCACGGTCGCCGACATCGCGAACAAGGCGCTGCCCAGCGTCGTCACCATCGAGGCCCAGGGTGGCAACGGAGAGGGCGGCACGGGCACCGGCTTCGTCTACGACAAGCAGGGCCACATCCTCACGAACAACCACGTGGTGGCCTCCGCGGCCGACGGCGGGAAGCTCGCGGCGACGTTCTCGGACGGCAAGAAGTACGACGCCGAGGTCGTCGGGCGTGCCGAGGGTTATGACGTGGCGGTCATCAAGCTCAAGAGCCCGCCCTCGAACCTGAAGCCGCTCCCCCTGGCCAACTCCGACAAGGTGGCCGTCGGCGACTCGACGATCGCCATCGGCGCCCCCTTCGGCCTCTCGAACACGGTCACCACCGGCATCGTCAGCGCCAAGGACCGCCCGGTGACCTCCAGCGACGGCGCCAGCAGCAAGAGCTCGTACATGAGCGCCCTGCAGACCGACGCCTCCATCAACCCCGGCAACTCCGGCGGCCCGCTGCTCGACGCGGGCGGCGCGGTCATCGGCATCAACTCGGCGATCAAGCCCGCGGAGAGCGGCGGCGGCCTCGGCGGCGGTGGCGGCCAGTCCGGCTCCATCGGCCTCGGCTTCGCGATCCCGGTGAACCAGGCGAAGAACGTCGCGCAGCAGCTGATCAAGAACGGCCAGGCCGTCTACCCCGTGATCGGTGCCTCGGTCGCCCTGGAGGAGAACTCCGGCGGCGCCACGATCTCCCGGGAGGGCGCGAGCGGTTCGCAGGCGGTCACCCCGAACGGCCCCGCGGACAAGGCGGGCCTCAAGCCCGGCGACGTCATCACGAAGCTGGACGACACGGTGATCGACAGCGGCCCGACCCTGATCGGCCAGATCTGGACCCACAAGCCCGGCGACACCGTCCAGATCACGTACACACGCGACGGCAAGGAGCACAAGGCCGACGTGGTCCTGGGCCAGCGCAAGGGCGAGAGCTGACCCGCTACTCTTGTCCCCGCACCGCCGCGAGCGGTGGTGCGGGGTGGGTTGCCCGAGCGGCCTAAGGGAACGGTCTTGAAAACCGTCGTGGCGAGAGTCACCGTGGGTTCAAATCCCACACCCACCGCAGTGATTGAGAGCCTCTGACCAGCAGGATTGGTCGGAGGCTCTCGCTTTTCCAGGGGGCCGGCGGTCGCTCGTGGGCGAGGGGATCACCGTGGATGAACCTGGTACTCCACGTGGCCGCTGCTCGGCGAGCCTGGGAGAAGGCGCGGGCCAAGTGAGGTGTCGTTTCGCTGCAGAAGATCACTGGAATCACCCCAAAAGGAGATAACCGTGTTGCAGCGCATCGCATCCGCCCTCGCCGTCGCCACCGTCGCCGGGTTCCTGGCAGCAGGCACCGCCGTCGCGTCCGACGGTCCGAGCACCACCATGACCGAGGGCCGCTACGCGGGTCAGTCCTTCACCAACATGGGCGGCCCCTACGGCATCACCACCGCCGGTCAGGCGGAAGGTGGGCACCGCGACGGGACCGCTCTCGACGGGCTCTTCGACTCGAACTACAACGGCTGACGGTTCTTCCCGTCCGGCCAGGGGGTGTCTCTCACGGAGAGGCACCCCCTTCCCATGCCCAGGGGGTGGTGCCAGCGACACCCCCAAGAGGGCGGGTCACCGGATGTCGCGGGCCGCTCGAATTCGCGAACGTAGAGGACGTCAGCACGGCACGTCCCCGGCACGTCACCGGCACTTCCCCGTCGCGAAAGATTCGAGGCCCGTCATGAGCACCAGCGCACTGCCGTACGCCGCCGCTCCCACCGCTCCTTCATCTGCGGGCTCTATGGGCTCTGCGGGCTCTGCGGAGTCCCCGGTGGCTCCGGGCTTGTGGCGGGCGCCGTTCGCCGCCTCCACGTACCGGGAGATCGGCTACACCGTGGCGTCGCTCCCCATCGCCATCGTGGGCTTCACCTTCGCCGTGACGATGTTCGCGCTGGGCATGGGCCTGTTCGTCACCGTGCTCGGACTGCCGGTCCTCGCGGCCGCACTGGCCGGGGCGCAGGGGCTCGGGGCCGCCGAGCGGGGGCGGGCGCGGACGCAGCTGGGGCTTGAGGTCGCCGGTCCCGCCGCCGTGCGGACGCCGCGGGACGCGGGTGCGTGGGCGGGGATGCGGGCGCGGCTCTCGGACGGCGCGGGCTGGCGGGCGCTGCTCTTCCAGGTCGTGATGTTCCCGCCGCGGGTGGCGTCCTTCGTCCTCAGCGTGACCTTCCTGGTCACCGGCTGGGTGGTCGCGCTCCTTCCGGCGTACTCCTGGGTGTTCCCGCGCTACGTGGACTGGCCCGGATACCGGGTGTTCGACTACACCTCCGGCGGCGAGCGCCACGCGTTCTACCTGGAGTCGCCGGTGCAGATCGCGGGGGCGTCCCTGCTCGGCCTCGCCATCGTCTTCCTCACCCCGAAGCTGGTCCGCGCCCTGACGAACATCGACCGTGCGGCGGTGCGGTCGATGCTCGGGTAGTGGCTGGGAAGCCGTCGGGGAGCACGTCACGTCATCAGCGTCGCAAGGGGCGTCCGCCATTGCGGACGCCCCTTACGACGTCCTCTGGGGCCTTACGCGTGTCCCGTAAGCCGCGCCGCCGACGCGATCGTCGAGCGCGCCTCGCGCTCCGTGAGGCCGACCCGGAGCGCGGCATCGGCGAGGTCGTCGGTCAGGGATTCGCCGATGCCGTTCTCGTAGGCGCGGCATGCGGCCCAGAACAGGCGGGTGTTGCGCTGGCCCTCGTGTGCGGCGAGCACGAACTGGACCAGGCCCTGGCCCCGTTGCACCGGGGCCGGCACGTGCGGGAGCGCGGGTTGATGGATGCGGGGCGGAGGTGTGAGCAGGCGAAGGAGGGAGGGCGGGCAGTGCGCCGGAGGGAGGTGGGCGGTGCCCGCCACGGCGCTGTAGACGCCGTACTCGGTGCGCGAACCGGGGCCGACGAGATAGCCGCCCGCTCCCCGGATGTCGATGCCCGGGGCGAGGCGGCCCGCCGAGTTGGGGATCACGGCGTCGGGCGGTCCCGCGAGCCAGATGTGACGGCCACCGCTCGGCGTCGCCACGACGACCGTGGCCGGGATCGTGAACAGGTGGCGCAGCGCGAGTTCCCGCAGGGCCGCCGGAGCGTCCGTACCGGACTTGGTGTCCAGGTCGATGCCGATCAGATGGTGCGGCGGCAGCCCGCACGCGATGCCGTAGCCGGTGGCCCAGGGGGCGGCGGCGAAGAGGGCGCGGATGCGGCGCGGCTCGGTCGACGCGTCGTACACGCCGTGGCCGGGACGCCCGCATTCGCCGTGGCAGGGGGTCGGTTCGGGCTGCTCGTGGTGGGGGGAACGGAGCGCCGGCAGTTTGGTGCGGGAGAGCGGGATGACGGCGAGACCGCGCTCGGCGGCGGAGAGGGCGTGAGCGAGTGCGAGTGCTGTGGCATGGCGGTCGATGGTGGCCATGGCTTCATTTTCGTACAAGCGTTCGAAGAAAGGAAGAGGGGCGTGCGCGGCGCGCGGGCGACACGCGGGCGCGACCTCTGATCTTCACGGAGCGGCGGAACGCCTCAGCCCGTGCGGCGCCTGGGTTTGGGCGGGGCTTCGGGGGCTGAGCTGGGGCTTTGAGAGCGCCGGGCACGTTTATCGCCTTGTACTCACGCTTGCGGGGGAATCGCGGCTTCCGGGGTGGTTCGCCGGGGATTCGGTGGGCAACTCTGGAGTCGCGACGTCGTGCAGAACCCCTGGGGCGGTAGGCCAACCGCCTTGGAACAAGCCGTACTTCAGGTGCTTCCGGTACATCGCCGGTGCGCACCACCCGTTCTGGAGGAATTCACATGGCAAGCATCCGTACCGCCCGCGTCATCGCCGCCGCCGCAGCCCTGCCCCTGGCGGCCGCGCTCTTCTCGGGTGTCGCGATGGCCGACAACGGCGCCTTCGCGAACGACGGATCGAATGCGGGAGTGGCGACCGTCAACGGCAGCGGCGTCGGCGGCAACAACAGCGGCAACTCGTCCACGTCGCAGCAGCAGGCCGTCGGCTCAGGCGCCTCGAACCAGAACAACACCGCCCAGGTGAACGGCTCGGCCTTCACGGCCATCGACCAGTCGAACGAGAACCTCGCCGTCAACTTCACCAACCTCTGGTGACGTGACGGCCCTCGGGGGCAGCTCCCGGGGCCGGCTCGATGGGGTGTGTGGCGTTCTGCGCGGCGGTGCATCTGCACCGCCGCGCAGGCGTGTCCGGGGTCGGCCGATCTGCCCCGACCTCGCATCCGGGGTGATCTCTTGACACCACGACAGTTTCTGACGGACAGTCAGAAACCATTGTCGGTGCGACGCCCGTACGCGAAGGAGAGGCCGCCGCCGTGCACCTCGCCCCCACCGAACGCCAACAGCAGCTGCGCGCCGAACTGCGCGCGTACTTCCATGATCTGATGCCGGGAGGGCCGCCCGAAGGGGGCGACGTGGAGGGGCAGCGCCGACTGCTGCGGCGCATCGGGGCCGACGGGATGCTCGGTCTCGGCTGGCCGGTCGAGTACGGCGGGCAGGGGCGGGGCCCCGACGAGCAGTTCGTCTTATTCGACGAGGCCTATCGCGCGGGCGCGCCCGTATCGATGGTCACTCTGAACACCGTCGGGCCGACCCTCATGAAGTACGGCACCGAGGAGCAGAAGGCTTCCTTCCTGCCGCGCATCCTCAGCGGTGACCTCGTCTTCGCGATCGGATACAGCGAGCCGTCGGCGGGGACGGACCTGGCCTCGCTGCGTACGCGGGCGGTGCGCGAGGCGGAGGGGCCCGGCGCGGCGGAGAGGTCCGGCGAGGCGGAGGGGCTCGGCGAGACGGAAGGGCCTGGCGCGGCGGAGGGGCTCGGCGAGACGGAAGGGCCTGGCGCGGCGGAGGGGCTCGATGGGTCTTGGGTCATCGACGGGCAGAAGATCTTTACGTCGAACGCCCAGAACGCCGACTGGATATGGCTGGCCTGCCGCACGGACCCCGACGCCCCCAAGCATCAAGGCATCTCGATCATCCTCGTGCCGACCACCGCGCCCGGGTTCTCGTGGACGCCGATCGAGACCGTCGGCGGCCTGACGACGACGGCGACGTACTACGACGGGATCCGTGTGCCCGCCGCGAACCTCGTCGGCGAGGAGAACGGCGGCTGGGGGCTCATCACCAACCAGCTCAACCACGAGCGGGTGGCGCTCGCCGCGATCGGAATGCAGGCCGAGGATTTCTACGACGCGGCCCTCACCTTCGCCCGCACACCCGATCCGGTGACGGGCGAGCGCCGGATTGACGCTCCGTGGATCCGTTCCAGGCTGGCCGAAGCGCAGGCCCGGCTCGCCGCAACGCGCCTGCTCAACTGGCGTTTGGTAGGGGATGTCGGGGCGGGTGTGCTGGCGCCGGGAGACGCGAGCGGCGTGAAATTCGTGGGAACCGAATCGGCCGTGGAGGTGTACCGAATATGTCAGGAAGTCACGGGCGAGGCGGGGCTGGTGCGGGCCGGTTCGCCCGGGTCCCTGGCGCTCGCCACGGGCGGTGAGGGGGAGTTGGAGCGGATGAACAGGGCGGCGCAGATCAATACGTTCGGGGGCGGGGTGAGCGAGGTGCAGCGGGAGATCGTGGCGACGATGCGGCTCGGGATGCGGAGGGGACGGCGGTGACCGATCTTTCGTACGAGACGCTGAAGGTGTTCGAGGGGCGGGCGGCCGCCACGTCGGGCGCGGGCAAGGACCCGGTCAACGAGCCGATGATCCGCCACTGGTGCGAGGCCATGGGGGACACCAACTCGGCTTATGCGGGCGCGGACCCGATCGCGCCGCCGACCATGCTCCAGGCCTGGACGATGGGCGGGCTCTCCGGGCACCAGGGGCGCTCGGCGGCCTACGACGAGCTGTTCGAGCTCCTGGACGGAGCGGGATACACCTCGGTCGTCGCCACGGACTGCGAGCAGGAGTATCTGCGCCCGCTGCGGCCGGGGGACGAGATCACCTTCGACGCGGTCATCGAGTCGGTGTCGGAGCGCAAGACGACCAAGCTGGGCACGGGGCATTTCGTCACGACCCGGATGGACGTCAGAGCGGGCGGTGAGCCGGCGGGGACGCATCGCTTCCGCATCCTCAAGTACGCGCCCGCGCGACAGAAACCGCAGGGCAAGAGGCCCCGCCCCGTGATCAATCGGGACAACGCCGGGTTCTGGGAAGGCGTGGCCCGCCACCAGCTCCTGATCCAGCGCTGCGGCGGCTGCCGGGCACTGCGCTTCCCCTGGCTGCCCGGCTGCAACGCGTGCGGCTCGCTCGCATGGGACACGGTCGAAGCGAGCGGCGAGGGCACGGTCTACTCGTACGTGGTCATGCACCACCCGCCCTTCCCCGCCTTCGATCCCCCGTACGCCGTCGCGCTCATCGACCTGGCGGAGGGCGTGCGCATGGTCAGCAACGTGGTGGGCGTGCCCAGCGACAAGGTGCGGATCGGGCAGCCGGTGCGGCTCGAATTCCAGCAGGTGGACAAGGAGCTGGAGCTCCCGGTGTTCCGGGCGGTCGAGGCAATGGCGGGGGGCGAGGTCTGACATGGACTTCACCCCCACGGAGGAGCAGGCGGCCGCACGTGAGCTCGCCGGGGAGATCTTCGGGGATCTGTCCACGCCGGAGCGGCTCTCGGCGGCGGGCACCGGGTCGGATGCCGAGCTGTGGAAGGCGCTGTGCGCGGCGGGGCTGCCGGGTGCGGTGGAGGACGTCGGTCTGCTAGGGCTCGTGCTGCTGCTCGAGGAGCAGGGAAGGGTGACGGCGCAGGTGCCGTTCGCGGCGAGCTGTGTCTACGGGCTGCTCGCGGTGGCGGCGCACGGCACGCAGGAGCAGCGGGGGCGCCTGCTGCCGGGGCTGCGGGACGGGACGGCGGTCGCGACGGGGGCGTTTCCGGCGCGGGGTGGCGTGGTGGCCGCCGTGGAGGAGCGGCCGGGCGGTGGATCGAGCGGGGCACCGGAGGGGGCAGCGACCGGGACGCTGACCGGGGTCGTGCCGTGGGTGCCATGGCTTCGGGACGCCACGGAGGTCCTGGTGGCGGTGCGCGAACCCGGGCCGGACGGCGGCCACAGCCTGTGGAGGGTGCGGGTGGCGGACGCGGAGACGGAGCCCGTCGACTTGACCGCCCCCTGGGCGGCGGGGCGGCTGGTCCTGGACGGGGCACCCGGGGAGCTGATCGGAGGGGCAGGGGCGTACGACGACGTCCTGGCGAGCGCGCGGACCGCTTTCGCCGGGTTGCAGGCCGGGGTGTGCGCGGGGTCGCTGGCCCGTGCGGTGGCCCACACGAACGAGCGGGAGCAGTTCGGCCGGCCACTCGCGGCCAAGCAGGGGGTTCAACTCCGGGCGGCCGACGCCCATATGGACACCGAGGCGATACGGGTCACGGCGTACGAGGCCGCCTGGCGGCGCGACGCCGGGCTGCCGTACGGCACGCATGCGTTGACGGCCGCGTGGTGGGCCTCGGAGGGCGGCAAGCGCGTCGTGCACGCGGGCCAGCATCTGCACGGCGGCATGGGTGCCGACCTGGACCACCCCGTGCACCGGCACTTCCTGTGGGGGCGGCAGTTGGACGCGTACCTGGGGTGCGGGAGCGAAGTCCTGGAGGAGATAGGTGACTTGATCGCGGGGGACACGGGGGACGCGGGGGAGTCGGGGGACGCGCAGGGCGTGCAGGACGGGTGCGACGCGCGGGCCGGGGACAACCCGCACGCCAGGGACGGTGCGCGGGACGCGGACAACGCGCAGGAGGAGATGGCATGACGGGCGGTCGGGATGCCGTGGGAGGAGAGACATGACGGGGGACGGTATGCGCCAGGCGGAGGCGGACGCGGTGGCGCAGGCGCGAGACGTGGGGCGGTATCCGGTGGGAGGAGGGGCGGACGTGAGGCGGAATGCGGCAGGGGGAGGCGGTGTGAGGGTTGGTGACGTGCTGCCGGAGCTCACCATCCCGGTGACCCGCACGCTGATCGTCTCCGGCGCGATCGCGTCGCGGGACTACCAGGACGTGCACCACGATGCGGTGGCCGCCCAGGAGAAGGGCTCCCCCGACATCTTCATGAACATCCTGACCACGAACGGCCTGGTGGGCCGGTACATCACGGATCACTTCGGCTCCGGGGCGGTCCTCCGCAAGGTGGCGATCCGGCTGGGAGCGCCCAATTATCCGGGGGACACGATGGTGTTGACCGGTTCCGTGCAGGAGGTCGACGGCGATACGGCCACGGTGAAGGTGGTCGGGGCCAACGGCATCGGCAAGCACGTCACCGGCACGGTCACGGTCACGGTTCCGGTCCCGGGCAGGGCGTGGGGCGGGGCGTCGGGCGGGGCGTCGGCAGGGGGTGCGGAATGAGCGCACGTACGCGTGATCACCTGGGAGGGAAGGCGGCCGTCGTCGGGATCGGGGCCACCGAGTTCTCCAAGGACTCGGGGCGCAGCGAGCTCAGACTTGCCGTGGAGGCGGTGGGCCTCGCGCTCGACGACGCCGGGCTCGGCCCCGCCGACGTGGACGGCATGGTCACGTTCACCATGGACACGAACCCGGAGATCACCGTCGCGCAGGCGGCCGGGATCGGAGAGCTCACGTTCTTCTCACGCGTCCACTACGGCGGAGGCGCGGCCTGCGCGACCGTCCAGCAGGCGGCGCTCGCCGTGGCGACGGGAGTGGCCGAAGTCGTCGTCTGCTACCGCGCGTTCAACGAGCGCTCCGGGCGGCGGTTCGGTTCGGGCGTGCAGCACCGGGAGCCGTCGGCGGAGGGGGCGGCGCTCGGCTGGTCCCTGCCGTTCGGCTTGCTGACCCCCGCCTCCTGGGTGGCGATGGCGGCCCAGCGTTATCTGCACACCTACGGCCTCACTCCCGATGCCTTCGGCCACGTGGCGGTCACCGACCGGAAGTACGCGGCGACCAACCCCGCGGCCTACTTCCACGGGAAGCCGATCACGCTCGCCGACCACGCCGCGTCGCGCTGGATCGTCGAGCCGCTGCGGCTCCTGGACTGCTGCCAGGAGACCGACGGCGGTCAGGCGATCGTCGTGACGAGCGTGGAGCGGGCCCGCGATCTGCCGAACCCACCGGCGGTGATCACGGCGGCGGCCCAAGGAGCGGGCCGGGCACAGGAGCAGATGACGAGCTTCTACCGCGACGATCTGAGCGGGCTGCCCGAGATGAGCGTGGTGGCACGGCAGTTGTGGCGGAGTTCCGGTCTCGCGCCCGGTGACATCGACGTGGGGATTCTCTACGACCACTTCACGCCGTTCGTGCTGATGCAGCTGGAGGAGTTCGGCTTCTGCGGGCCGGGGGAGGCGGCGGACTTCGTGGCCGAGGAGATGCTGCCGCTGAACACACACGGCGGGCAGCTCGGGGAGGCGTATCTGCACGGGATGAACGGCATCGCGGAGGCGGTCAGACAGGTGCGGGGCACGTCCGTGAACCAGATACCGGGCGCCGCGCGCACGCTCGTCACCGCGGGCACCGGTGTCCCCACTTCGGGGTTGATTCTGGCGGCGGACGGCTGAACGCGCGCGTGTCCCGGACGGGGCGCGGCCCCAGGGCCCTTCACTCGGCGTATGCGCTGCCGAAAACTGATGATGGGACTTGTCCTCGCCGTCGCCCTCGCCGCCCTGGCCGTGGGGGTGCCACCGACCGGCGCCGCGACCAGACCCGGGGGCGGGGGCGGGGCCGTGGGCAGACCCGGGGACGGCGGGGCCGGGGCAGGGGGCCGTGCGGCCGGTTGGGCGGCGGGGATCTCGACCTTCCGCGGGTGGGCCTTCGACACCTGCCTCGCACCGCCCGTCGGCACGATGCGCCGCTGGTCGTCCTCCGACTACCAAGCGGTGGGCGTGTATTACGCGGGCCGGGGCCGGGCGTGCCACCGCCAGCCGAACCTGACCCGGGGCTGGATGCGCTCGGTGCGGGGGATGGGGTGGAAGGTGCTGCCGGTGTACGTCGGCTCGCAGTCGCCCTGTGTCACCGCGAAGCACAAGAAGGACGTACGCATCGGACGGCACCCCTGGCGAAAGGGGACGAAGGAGGGGCGGGACGCGGTACGGAAGGCGAAGGCGCTCGGGATGAGGAAGCTCAGCCCGCTCTATCTGGACATGGAGGCGTACACCTACCGGAAGAAGAAGTGCGCGGGCACCACGCTGGCGTTCGTGCGGGCCTGGGACCGTGAGGTGCGCAGGCTGGGGTACGTCCCGGGGTTCTACAGCAGTGCGAGTTCCGGCGTACGGCACATGGAGGCGGCGCGGCGGGCGGGGGTGCGGGATCTGCCGGCGGTGATGTGGTTCGCGCGGTGGCACACGAAGCCGCATCTGTACCGCGAGCCCGTGCTCCGGCGGGGCGCGTGGCACCCTGCGCGGCGTATTCACCAGTACGCGGGGAACGTGAAGGAGAAGCACGGCGGGCGCACGCTGATGATCGACCGGAACCTCGTGCACGCGCCGGTGGCCCGGATCAGCTAGGGCGGCGGGTCGGCCGGGGCCGGACCGGAGCAGGACCCGAAGCCGAGTCCAAGCCGCACCGGCCGCACGGTCGAGCGCTGCCGGGCGTGCCCTTCTCAGGGGTGAACCCTCAGGGGTCCGCTCCCTCTCCTCCACCTTCAGGAGGTGGGGTTACCACCCCGCGTACAACCTGAGGCGGACACGGCTTAGGGACCTGCGGCCGATCCGCTGAAGTAGGGGGCGCTTCTAGCGTGGAGCCATGACCGTATCCATGGTGCCTTTGTGCACCAGCGCATCGAAGGCCGCGACGCGGACAGCGAGTCCTTCGGCGTATCCGTCGTTCGCGTCGTACGTACGGGCACGTCAGCCCGTGTTGCTGCGTACCGCACGCTCGCTGACCGCGAATCCCAGCGACGCCGAGGATCTGCTGCAGACGGCCCTCACCAAAACCTATGTCGCGTGGGACCGGATCCAGGACCACCGGGCGCTCGACGGCTATGTGCGCCGGGCCCTGCTGAACACCCGGACCTCGCAGTGGCGCAAGCGCAAGGTCGACGAGTTCGCGTGCGACGAGCTGCCCGAGCCCGACGCGACGCCGGTCGCGGATCCGGCGGAGCAGCAGGTGCTCAGGGACGCGATGTGGCGCGCGATCATGAAGCTGCCCGCGCGGCAGCGGGCCATGGTCGTCCTGCGGTACTACGAGGACCTCAGCGAGGCGCAGACGGCCGAGGTGCTCGGGGTGTCCGTCGGCACCGTCAAGAGCGCGGTCTCGCGTGCGCTCGGCAAGCTGCGCGAGGACCCGGAACTCACACCGGTCCGGTGATCTCCGCGCGCCCCGCCACGGTGACCCGCCGCAAGCGTGCCGCAGCGACCGCCACGGTGACCGCCCCAAACCCGCCGCAGCGACCGCCACACGCCCCGCCAGGTGACCGCCGCGAGCCCGCAGCAGTGACCGCCGCACGCCCTGCCGAGATGCTCTCCCCAAGCCCGCCGCAGCGACCGCCACACGCCCCGCCACGGTGACCGCCGCGAGCCCGCCGCAGCGACCGCCACACGCCCCGCCGCGGTGATCGCCGCAGCTCTGCCGGACCTTTCTTCTCCCGCACTAGTGACATACCGTGCGGTATGCGGCAAGAATCTGGCGAGCCCTACTGCCAGGTAGGTCATCCGGGAGCCGCCCTGGATGAATGCCGCGCGCCCACCGGGAGGACGCCGTGCTGAGCACGATGCAGGACGTACCACTGACCGTCACCCGCATCCTCCGGCACGGGACGACCGTGCACGGGTCGTCGCAGGTCACCACATGGACCGGCGAGGCCGCTCCGCAGCGCCGCAGCTTCCGTGAGATCGGCGAACGCTCCGCCCAGCTGGCGCACGCACTGCGCGAGGACCTCGGGGTCGACGGCGACGAGCGCGTAGCGACCTTCATGTGGAACAACGCCGAACACGTCGAGGCCTACTTCGCGGTCCCCTGTATGGGCGCCGTCCTGCACACCCTCAATCTCCGGCTGCCCGCCGACCAGTTGACCTGGATCGTGAACCACGCGGCCGACCGCGTCATCATCGTCAACGGCTCCCTCATCCCGCTGCTCGCGCCCCTGCTCCCGCAGCTGCCGACCGTCGAGCACTTGGTGGTCACGGGGCCCGGCGACCGTTCGCCGCTGGCCGGGATCCAGGCGCGGGTGCACGAGTACGAGGACCTGCTCGCCGCCAAGCCCACGACGTACGACTGGCCCGAGCTGGACGAGCGTACGGCCGCCGCCATGTGCTACACCTCCGGCACCACCGGCGACCCCAAGGGCGTCGTCTACTCCCACCGCTCCATCTACCTGCACTCGATGCAGGTCAACATGAGCGAGTCGATGGGGCTGACGGACGCGGACACCACGCTCGTCGTCGTCCCGCAGTTCCACGTCAACGCCTGGGGCCTGCCGCACGCGACGCTGATGGCCGGCGTGAACATGCTGATGCCGGACCGTTTCCTCCAGCCCGCCCCGCTCGCCGAGATGATCGAGACCGAGCGGCCCACGCACGCCGCCGCCGTCCCCACCATCTGGCAGGGCCTGCTCGCCGAACTCACCGCGAAGCCGCGCGACGTCAGCTCGCTGGGCCAGGTCACCATCGGCGGCTCGGCCTGCCCGCCCTCGCTCATGGAGGCGTTCGACAAGCTGGGCATGCGGGTCTGCCACGCCTGGGGCATGACGGAGACCTCCCCGCTCGGCACGGTCGCCCGCCCGCCGGCCAAGTCCATCGGCACGGACGAGGAGTTCGCCTACCGCCTCACCCAGGGCCGCTTCCCGACCGGAGTCGAGGCGCGCCTGGTCGGCCCCGGCGGCGAGCACCTGCCGTGGGACGGCGAGGCGGCCGGTGAGCTCGAGGTGCGCGGACCGTGGATCGCGGGCGCGTACTACGGCGGCGCGGGCGGCGAGGCACTCAAGCCCGAGGACAAGTTCAGCGCGGACGGCTGGCTGAAGACCGGCGACGTCGGCGTGATCACCCCCGACGGCTTCCTCACGCTCACCGACCGCGCCAAGGACGTCATCAAGTCGGGCGGCGAGTGGATCTCCAGCGTCGAGCTGGAGAACGCGATCATGGCTCACCCGGATGTCGCGGAGGCGGCGGTCGTCGCCGTCCCCGACGACAAGTGGGGCGAACGCCCGCTCGCCACGGTCGTGTTGAAGGAGGGCGCGAGCCTCGAGTACGCGGCCCTGCGTGACTTCCTCGCGGGCTCCATCGCCAAGTGGCAGCTGCCCGAGCGCTGGGCGATCGTGCCGGCCGTGCCCAAGACGAGCGTCGGCAAGTTCGACAAGAAGGTGCTGCGCAGGCAGTACGCGGACGGCGACCTGGACGTCACCAAGCTCTGAAAGAAGTGACCGTGATGCGCCGCTTCCCACGGGAGCGGCGCATCACCATGCGGTCAGTCAGTTCGTACCGATCTTCTAGTTCGTACCGATCTTCTAATTCGTGCCGATCTTCGCCAGCAGGTCCACGATCCGGCCCTGCACCTCGTCGCTCGTCGAGCGCTCCGCGAGGAACAGCACCGTCTCCCCCGCCGCGAGGCGCGGCAGCTCCGTCTCGTCGACGGCGGCGGTGTAGACGACGAGCGGGGTGCGGTTCAACCGGCCGTTCGCGCGCAGCCAGTCGATGATCCCGGCCCTGCGGCGACGCACCTGCATCAGGTCCATCACCACCAGGTTCGGCCGCATCTGCGCGGCGAGCGTCACCGCGTCCGCGTCGCTCTCGGCCCGCGCGACCTGCATGCCACGCCGTTCCAGCGTCGCCGTCAGGGCGAGCGCGATCTCCTCGTGCTCCTCGATGAGCAGGACGCGCGGCGGGTGCTGCTCGCTGTCGCGGGGCGCGAGGGCCTTCAGGAGTACGGCGGGGTCGGCGCCGTACGCCGCCTCGCGCGTCGCCTGGCCGAGTCCCGCCGTGACGAGCACGGGGACCTCGGCGGCCACGGCGGCCGTGCGCAGCGACTGGAGAGCCGTACGCGTGATCGGGCCGGTCAGCGGGTCCACGAACAGCGCCGCCGGGAAGGCCGCGATCTGGGCGTCGACCTCCTCGCGGGAGTTCACGATGACGGGACGGTAGCCGCGGTCGCTCAGGGCCTGCTGGGTGGTGACGTCGGGCGCGGGCCAGACCAGGAGGCGGCGCGGGTTGTCCAGCGGCTCGGGCGGCAGTTCGTCGTCCATGGGCTGCGGCTGGGGCCGGTTGGCGACCTCGACGGCGCCGCCGGGGCCGTCCAGCGGCTCGGGGCCCTCGTCGGCGTCCTCGTCAGGCGCGCCTATGGCGTACGAGCGCCCTGTGCCCTCCGACGAGGATCCGATACGGGACTGGGGCTGGGCCTGGGGGTGCGGCCGGGCCGCGGTCTCGGGGCGGTCGTCGGCCGCGGGGTCGGGGCGGGTGGAGAGCCTGCGACGGCGCCCGGAGCCGCCGACGGAACCCCCGAGCGAGCCGCCGCCGCCGAGCGTGTGGGACTGGGGCTGGCCAGCGGACGCGGGCTGGGCGGGCTGGGCGGGCTGCGCGGGCGCCTGCTCGGGCAGCGGGCCCGCGGTGGGCTGCGGGGAGTCCGGCGCCGCTGAGGCCGCCCCGGAAGCCTGCTGAGCCTGCTGGGGCTGCTGGGCCTGCTGGGCCGGAGGTGCCTGCGGAGGCGTTTGCGGGGGCGACGGAGGCTGCGGCGCCTGCGGGATCTGCGGATTCTGCGGCGAGGCCGCCGGTGCCTGGCCCTGCTGGAGCCCGCGGCGGCGCTGCTGCTGCTCGGCGATCTGCTGGCCGAACGGCACACCCTGCCCGAGCGTGCGCACGCTGATCGCGCGCCCCTGCGTCGAGTTGGGGTCGCCGGGCGCGGCCTCGGCGGGCAGCGGCTGGGCGGCGCGGGCCTGGGCACCACGCTCGGGCGGGAGCGCGACGCCCCTGCCAGGTGTGTGGACGCCCCGCGCGGGAGTGCCTTCGGCGTACGCGGTGGGCTGCGAGGGAACACCGGCGGGCGGGGTCTCTTGAGCCTGCGCCTGCGCCTGCGCCTGCCCGGCAGCCGTGGGAGCCGCAGCAGGAGCAGGAGCAGAAGCAGAAGCAGGAGCCGCAGGCGCCTCCGCGGCGTCCGGCGCCGGACGCGACCGGCGGCGGCCCGTGGGCGCCTCCGCCGGGTGCGGCTGCGGCGGGGTGTGGTCGTCGGCCGGATGGTGCAGGGCCGCTTCGTGCTGACCCGTGTCGTCCTGGTCAGCCGAAGCGGGCGGCAGTGCGAACACGCGCCCGCTGGGAGCCTCCTCGGCGGCGGCCCGCTCCTTGGCCGCGGCCAGCGCACGGCGGCGCCGCCCCGTCGGCCGGGGCGAGGCCTCGCCCGCGTCACCGGCGGAAGCAACCGAACCGGCGACAGCCACAGCCGTCCCGACCCCGGAGCCGCTGCCTGCGAAACCACTACCTACGGAACCATTACCTGCGGAACCACTGCCCCCAGCACCACTGCCCCCAGCGCCACTGCCCCCAGCACCATTGCCCGAAGGCAGCGCAGGCGGCAACGCCAACTGCTCGTCGTTCCGCCGCGCCCGCTGCCCGGAAGCGGCAGGAGCCACGCCACCGGCGGGAACCGGCACGCCCTGCGGCGGAACCGTCTGCCCCAGAACAGCGGACCCGGCCGCCGCATGCTCGGCGGCGGTCACCACGGAGCCGACAGAACCGGCCGAGCCCTCCGCGGAGCTGGGCCGACCACGCCGCCGCCCGGTCCCGCTCGAAGCCGGTGAACCCTCGGCCGGCGCGGACGCCTCCGAAGCAACCGGCACCTCGCCCGAAGCCGCGCTCTCCCCATCGGACTGAGCCTCGCCGCCCCCGGCACTCCCGGCACTCCCGGCGATCCCGACGTTCCCGGCGGCCCCAGCAGCCTCCGCCGCCCGCCGCCCCCGGCGCCGCCCGGTCCCGCTGGGCGAAGCCCCGCCCTGGGAACCGGCACCGTCGGAGGAATCCGAGCTCTCCAGGAACGAGTCCACCGAGGGCCCGGCAGCCCGCCGGGCCCGTCGCCGCCCGCCACCGGTGGCGGGCGAAGCCTGCGCGGGCACCACTACCGAGGAACCGACGGATCCACCCGCAGCCCCACCAGCACCAGAAGCCTCAGCAACCCCACCTGCCTCACCAGCCTCCGGCGCAACGGAGACTGCCCCGCCCCCCGCACCGATCGGCACTTCAAGAACGTACGCATTGCCGCTCATCCCCGGCACCTCATGCGTCTGCAGCACGCCGCCGTGCGCCCGCACGATGCCCCGGACGATCGGCTCGTGCACCGGGTCTCCCCCGGTGTACGGCCCCCGCACCTCGATGCGGACGACCTCACCGCGCTGTGCGGCGGCCACGACCACGGTCGAGTCCACGTACCCACCGGCGGTCACGGTCGGAGCCGCGCCCGCGCGTGCGTTGCCCGTGGCGTCGATCCCGGCCACGTCGGCGACCAGGTGGGCGAGCGCCGTGGCGAGCCGCCCCGGGTCCACCTCGACCTCGATCGGCGGCGCGTGCACGGCGAACTGGGCGCGTCCAGGCCCGATCAGCTCGATCGCGCCCTCCACGCCGCTCGCGACGACGGCGTCGAGCATGACCTTCACGCAGGACAGCTGGTCTTCGCCCGAGTCGAGCAGTTGGAAGCCCAGGACGTTGTCGACGAGGGTGGTGATGCGGGCGTACCCGGCGGAAAGATGATGAAGGACCTGATTCGCCTCGGGCCACAACTGCCCCGCGTCGTCCGCCGCGAGAGCCGACAGCTCGCGCCGCAGCTCGTCGAGCGGCCCCCGCAGGGAGGACCCGAGCACGGCGAGCAGCTGCTCGTGCCGGGCGGCCAGGGCGTCGTACCGCGCCTTCTCGCGCTCGGCCAGTTCCTCGAACCGGTCCTTCTCGCGCTCGGCGAGCGCCGCGTACCGCTCCTGCTCGGCGGCGACCTCCTCCGCGCGCTGCTCGGCGGCGGCGGCCAGTTCCGCGGCGTGCCGCTCGGTGGCGGCCTTCAGCTCTTCCGTACGCCGCTCGGTCGCTGCCTGCATCTCCTCGGCGTGCTGCGCGATCGCGGCCTCGTGCTCCTCGGCCAGCGCGTCGTAGGGCCGCCGGTCGGTGAACGTCATGACCGCGCCCACGAGCTGGTCGCCGTCCCGCACCGGAGCCGTCGTCAGGTCGACCGCGACCCGGTCGCCGCTCTTGGACCACAGGACCTGACCGCGCACCCGGTGCTTGCGCCCGGAGCGCAGGGTGTCCGCGAGCGGGGACTCCTCGTAGGGGAAGGGCTCGCCGTCGGCGCGGGAGTGGAGCACCAGGTTGTGGAGCTCGTGCCCGCCCAGATCGCTGGCCCGGAAGCCCAGTATCTGAGCGGCGGCCGGATTGACGAGGACGACGCGTCCCTCGGTGTCCGTCCCGACGACGCCTTCGGCGGCGGCGCGCAGGATCATCTCGGTCTGCCGCTGGGAGCGCGCGAGTTCGGCCTCGGTGTCCACCGCGCCCGAAAGGTCGCGTACGACGAGCATGAGCAACTCGTCGCCGGTGTAGCCGTAATTGTCGTACGCGTCCCGGATGTCCTCGAGGTTCGAGCTGGTGACCTCGACGGGGAACTCGCTGCCGTCCGTGCGCCGCGCCATCATCCGCGTCGGCTTGGTCCGCCCGCGCTCGTCGGTGGATTCGGGCCTGCGCATCGATCCGGGAATGAGCCGGGAGTCGAACTCCGGCAACAGATCGAGGAGCCCACGGCCCACGAGGGCGGTGCCCGGCGTCTCGAACGCCTCGAGCGCGATCGCGTTCGCGTTCACGACGGTCCCGTTCGCGTTCACGAGGACCAGCGCGTCCGGGAGCGCGTCGAGTATGGCTGCGAGGCGAGCAGCGCCTCGGGATGGCCTGCTGCTCACGACGACGCTTCCTCCCTGGTTACTGCTGCTTGCCGACTCGCCCAGACCATCTTGCCCCGCGGCCCGCGGCGTGTCACGGGAGGGAGTCTACGGGGAGTGGTTGCGCGCGCGACGCCGGATGAGAGGGAGGTCGCACGCAGAAGATGTGAGGCTTCCGTACCGCCTGGTCACGACGGGGTGGCGGCGGGACGGATTCGGTGGTGGCCGGGAACCGGCCCCGGCCATGGCCAGAAAGGGATCCGCGGGTGCTAGGCGCCGGCCTTGGGCAGTACGGGGACGAGCTTGTCCCACCGGGAGATCTCGCATCCGTTGCTGCGGTCGTACGTCGCGTCGACGGGCCGTCCGTGCCAGGTGCCGGTGATGTGCGCGGTGGCGGGACCGCCGTACTGCATGGTGCAGACGGAGTCGGCCGGCGCTGGCGCGAAGGTGTCGTGGCCCCAGGTGCCCTGGTCGAGCTTCGAGCACGCCTCCTCCGCCTGGGGGTGTGTGCCGCCCGACGGGTGGCATTCCAGCTTGAACGTCCCGTCGTGGCCGTTCCCGCTGTCGGTGACCTTCACCGTGAGCCGGTCGGGGGTCGACTCGGTGATCGGCGTCGACAGGTTCAGGGAGCCCATGTCGGCGTGGGCGACGGCAGGCGCGGCGGACAGCGCGGCGAGGGACGCGGCGGCGGTGAGGACGAGGCGGCGCAGCATGGCGGGGCTCCACTGGGTGCGGGGTACCGGGTACGCGAACACGTACGGGCTCTACCGCGTCTAACGCCGTTGACGCCGCGACGTTGCGGGCGCGGAGAAGCGCTTTGCTCTGCGGGCCGCCCGACTAGTACCGTGGAAGCCGCGATTGGTGACACGCCGCCCGGCTGTGTCATCATCTGCACGCACCCCTCGCGCTCGCGCCTGGAGTGCAAGCTGGAGGCGTCGCCTAGTCCGGTCTATGGCGCCGCACTGCTAATGCGGTTTGGGACTTACATCCCATCGAGGGTTCAAATCCCTCCGCCTCCGCTGCAAGATCCCGGAGCCCCGGTCCACTGGACCGGGGCTCCGGCGTTTCACCGCCGTGAGGCATGTTTCCGCAGGTCGCAAGCGGTGTGGTCAATGGATTTCACATGGCGGCGGCGGTCATGTAATGTTCTTCCTGTCGCCGCGAACGGGCCGAAAGGCCGGGGAGCGAAGACAGAAAACAGAAAAAACAAGCACTCGTAGCTTAACGGATAGAGCATCTGACTACGGATCAGAAGGTTGCAGGTTCGAATCCTGCCGAGTGCACAGCAGACCAGAGGCCCTAGCGGGTAACCGCTAGGGCCTCTGGCTTTTGCGTTGACGGCAACCGTCCTACATGGCGGCGGGTGACCCGGCTGGGCGGAGAAACGAGCAGGCCGCGTGAGACGCCGCCCGCACTCATACGGAGGCATCAGCGGGGAGCTGCGGACCATCCTCGCCGTCGCGATCGTCCTCCTCCGCGTCGACCGGGCCGTGATCGTCATCCGGTATGGGCAGCCGTGTGCCCCTGCTGTCTGCGATCCGCTTCGTGTCGCGCAGGGACTAGCTCATGCAGGACAGCGCGAACCGGAGCTGATCAGCAGTGGCCTTGCCGTCGTCGAGCAGCTCGGCGACATCGCGCAGCAGGTCATCTGCCATGCCGAGCTGAACGGATTCGATGTTGTCCGCCACGCGGGCCAGGTAGCCGTTGCCGTCGCTGGACAGGTAGCAGGGCTTGCCCTCGGGAGTCGACCAGGGAAGCAGCCGTGCCGAGTGCGTCGTGACCGTCATGCCGTCACTTCCGTACCGTGCGGCAGGGTCGGCACTTGAAGTCTCGCGCTAGCTTGGGTCATGTCGTCAACCTCCTGGGTTGATGGCCACGCCCCTGGGCCGTCCATCACGGTCGCGGGGGTCCTTCTTCAGCAAGACCCTGGCGCCGAACACCTGTTGATCCCATCCCATGGCCCTATAGACCGGTCCTATATTGGAGATATGGGAGACACTCCCGAGAACTTGTGGTCCCCCCCCGAAGCTAGTCACGGCGGTCACCAGCGAAGACTGGGGCGCCGTCTTTCGCACGTATCGCAAGCTCACCGGCTTGAGTCAGACGAAGCTCGGGGAGCGGGTAGGTCTCGCCCAGCCCGACGTGTCCGACGTCGAGCGGGAGCGCCGCCGCATCACCTCCGTCGAGGTCCGGCAACGTATCGTGGCCGGGCTCAGGATTCCGGCCGAACTCCAGGACGTAGCAGCAGAGGCAGGCCCGACAGAGATTCCGGTTCCGGGGCTTTCGCTTCCGGGAGCAGCGCCGGATGAGGATCTATTGGCCCTCGTGACGAGCGTGGTCGACTCCTCTCACCGAATCGATGTGGCCACTCTCGATTGGCTGGATCGACTCGGTG
The DNA here is from genome assembly GCF_042667685.1 of Streptomyces sp. NPDC057302. Lineage (NCBI taxonomy): Bacteria > Bacillati > Actinomycetota > Actinomycetes > Kitasatosporales > Streptomycetaceae > Streptomyces > Streptomyces sp. NPDC057302. The sequence goes on from NZ_JBHUZJ010000047.1 coordinate 64,320, forward strand.
AGGCCGACGACGCTCACCGCCTGCTCGATGAGGCACAGGTGCTCATCCGCCGGGCGCCCGAGCACTCCGAGGACGAGCCGGTTTGGATGTACTTCTACGACGAGACGTGGTTCACCCTGCAACGTGGCATGGCGGCACTGCACTTGCGCGACTGGCAGGAAGCCGTGGACCAGATCACGGTCGGGCTCACCGCACTGCCGGACGAGTACCGTCGCGACAAGACCTGGTACCGCGCTTGCCTCGCGCACGCACTCGCCGGGGCCGGGGAGTCCGGGCAAGCCGCGTCAGTGGCAGTGGCGAGCGTCCCCGACGCCGCCGACATCGGGCGTCCGCACTCGTGGAACGAGCTGCACACCACGGCCGCCTTGCTGAAGCGGCGGGGAGCGCGGGAGGGCGCTCAATTGGTTGCCGCCCTCCGTGAGTACGACTGAACTGGTCGTACTGGCCGTCCCTCGATGGCGGCAACCTTGACGGCAACGACGACACACGCAGGCTCGTGGGCGCGAATACCTACGGATCAGAAGGTTGCAGGTTCGAATCCTGCCGAGTGCACAGCAGACCAGCGGCCCCGATGAGCCATCGTCGGGCCGCTGGCTTTTGCGTTGGGGGGTGTGGGGGAGCGGGGTATGGGCGGTGGTTGACGGCCACCGCCCTGGGGTCCCGAAGCAGCCGAGCGCCACGTCACCGGACGGGGCGATCTCCACTCGAACTACATGGCGGAAAAGGTGTGGGTGGAGAGGGCGGTGTACGCCGCTTCGGCCTGTCGACCTGCAGGGGTTTGGGCGGGGGCGTGGTCGAGGAAGTCCCCGGCGGTGCCGGTAAAGGTGATGACGCCTTCGCTGAGAACGGTGACATGGTCGGCCTCTTCGGCGAGGTCGGCGACGTCATGGGTGGACATCAGCACCTGTACCTCGTCGGTGGCGAGGCGGAGGATCAGATCACGGAAGACGCGGCGCTGGGTGGGATCCATGCCGGCGGTGGGTTCGTCGAGGAGCAGAACGCGGGCGTCGTGGACGAGGGCGGAGGCCACGCCGACACGCCGCAGCTGACCGCCGGAGAGCTGTTTGGTCTTCATATCGGCGCGTTCTTCCATCTGTACCCGGCCCAGGGCGGTGGCCGCTGCATCCCAGGCATTTGTGCGGTTCATGCCCTTGAGCCAGCCCGTATAGGCGACTTGTTCGCGGGCGGTGAGGCCTGTCATCGCGGTGATGCTCTGGGGCATCCAGGCGACCTTGGTGCGGTATTCCCGGGTCGTCGAGGCCAGCCGCCCCAGGCGTACGGCGCCGGTGGCGGGTTGGTTGACGCCGGCGGCGAGTTTGAGCAACGTGGATTTTCCGGCGCCGTTGGGGCCGAGCAGGACGGTGAAGCCGTGAGGGGTGGTGTAGGTGAGCTGGTCGAGGATGCGGGGTTTGTTGCGTCCGTACGAGTAGGACACGGAATGGAGTTCAACGAGCATGGGCGGGGCGGCCTTTCAGATGGTGCGGCGGATGCGGGACTGGGCGATGAGGCCGCCGAGGAAGACGATCAGGCAGACGATGAGCGCGGGGAGGTTGGACGGGGCGTGCAGAGTCACGGCCCAGGGCCAGGGACGGTGGTAGTCGGAGTGGCCCAGGAACATGATCGCGAACACCCATCCGACCGGTGCCACTGTGGCGGCCTTGGGGTGCACGGCTTCGGCCAACAACATCAGGCCGGTGAGGAAGGCGGTGTTACGGCCGACCGTGGTGGCCTCGTCGGAACCTGCTGCGGCGCCGATGGCCACCCCGGCCACCGCCACGGCCGATACGCATGTCAGGACTGCGAGCAGGTCGAGGCGGCGCAGGTTCCGGGTGGCCACCACTTCGGCCTCGTCCAGACGCTGGGTGAGGCAGTGGGCGAGAGTGGAAGTGACCAGGAGGGGGATGAGCTGCATGAGGAAGACCTGGTTGGCGCCGGCGGTCAGCATGCCGGGTAGGTCGATGGCCCGATCGTGCGCGAGGGCGACGATGAGGATGCATGCCGCGGTGCCCGGCAGAAGCACGGGGAGCAGGCGGCGGGCCTTGAGCCACCAGATCACGACTTGGTCCCCTGGTCGACGAGGCGGCAGGCCTTGTCCTGTTCTCTGTGGAACCAGGCGGTCTGCTGCTTGGCAGGGAGCTTCGAGGCGTCGTCGGCGCGTTGCGTGACCTTGTTCAGGACCTGGCGGGGGTTCTGGAATGTCCCGCCGTACTCGCCTCTGCGCCATGCCAGATAGGGCCGGTCCGCGTCGATGACCGTGGCGGCCCACAGCATGGCCGCGTCGTGGTTGACGACATAGTCGGCCGAGGGTGCGGAGTCGAAGGAGGAGGGGAAGGCGCAGGGGAAGGTGACGCTGTTGCGTAGGACGGCGTACCGGACGGAGGTCATTCCGCCCCCTGCCTCTCCGGCATGCAGGGAGAGCGGGACCCACCAGGTGGTATTCGACGAGGCTTTGCGGTCTCGGCCGTTGAGGAGACTGTCGGACACGGTGGCGGGCATGCGCACGTCGACTCCCGCGGCACGGAGTTTGGCCGTCGAGGTCACGATCTGTCGGCGTACCTGGTCGAGTTCGTCCACCGCGCCGCCGGTCTCGGCCATGCACACCCGCGGTGCGCTGCCGGTGCAGCGCGCTGCGGCGTGATGGGAGGTTACGGGGCCGTCCGCGATGGCCCAGCCACCTGCTGCATTGGCGCACGTGGTCATGAGCGCGGCGGCTGCCGCTGCGGCGCCGCCGCGTATCGCCCATCGGCCTTGGCCTGTCGTAAGAATCCACCAGACGCCTACCGCCGCTGCCGGCGCCGCGATGAAGAGGAAGGGGATGAGGAGCGTGGCGGCGCCGTATTCCTCGCCGAACCCGAGGGAAGTGTCCGGTTGGCCTGAGACGTGCCTGGGCCACGTCGGGGCGTCGTACTTCACGGTCTCGACGATCACGTAGAACGCGGCGACGGCAGACAAGGGGGCACTGATCATGCGGGGGGTGAACTGTCCGAGGGCGCAGCCGATCACCGCGTACGCGCACACGATGCCCATGGCCATGAAGAGCGGCGCCAGCGCGGCCGGTGTCGGCATGAGCCGGGTTTCGATCAGGCGCATCACCACCGGCAGCAGGAGTACCAGCCAACCGGCGGCGACCACGGGGGCCAGCGTGTGTGCGGCCACGCGGTAGCGGGACCGGCCAGGGGCCAGTTGCCACACTCCGTCCCGCTTCAATCGCCCGCCCTCCCACACGGCGAGCCCGAGGGTGATGGCGTAGGCGAAGGCGTAGAAGTAGGACAGCGCAGCTTCGACCTGTTCGGGTGCCCAAAGCGGACCGTTGACGACTTCCTGGTGGGAGTCCTCGAAGTGCAGGGCGTAGAAGTAGTAGAAACCGATGATCCCGAGCCAGATCGGCGCGGTCCACACGGCTGGGGTGGTGCGCAGTCGGGTGCGAAGGTTCAAGGAAACGAGGCCGCTCTGTGAAGAAATGGGGGAAGCCGGGAAGCGCGTGGGCGCTTCCCGGCTCTGCTTCATGCCACTTCAGCCGTTGCTAGTCGGCCTTCGAGGTGTCGACGTAGACCTTCTTTACGGACAAGGAGGTCCGGCTGTGCTCGGAGTCGTTGTGCTTGGGGATGGTGAAGTAGCGGTTGTCGCCGCTGGAGACGTGCGTGTCCCACTCGCCCCTTGAGGTCTTGCCCGAGCCCTTGAAGCAGTTCGTGAAGCGCTTCGAGCCCAGGCTCTTGTCCAGGCTGAACGGGATGGCCTGATGCAGCTGGACGTGCAGGGACTTGCCCGTGGCGCCGCTCAGGGTGCAGGTGGTGAACTTGATTTCGGTGTAGTCGTTGTCAGACCAGTGACTGGATTCGTGGTTGCTGGGCAGCCAGCCCCCGAGGCTACTGGTGAAGTTCCGGGGTTGGACCTCTCCGCTGTCGGAGGAGGGCAGTTCGAACAGGCCCTCCTCGTCGAGGCTGACGGTGCCCGCGTCGTCGGTGACATCGACGGTGTCACCGGCAGGGTCGGTGTCGTCGGCCGTGGCGGCTGAGGTGAGCAGCGTGGTCGCTGCAAGAGCGCTCACGAGAACTGCGGAGGTGCGGGCAAGTACGCGACGTCTGGGTGTAGCGGTGGTCATGGTGTGAGAAGTCCCCCTCCAGGTAATGGCCTTGGGCACGGTGAAGCTCCCACTTGGGGAGGTGACGATCCTGTGCCCGTTCGATGAAGATCACTCAACCAGAAGGTGTCGTCACCTGCTGTGATGGAGGCCATACCTCCGCACCATCCGTAAGCTATGGCTGGTACAGGTTTGTGAAGATGACTCGAAATACCCGACTCTTCCCGGTCTCCAGGCCAGCAGGGCGGCCCCGGCCCGATGCGTCAACTCGTCACGAAGCGGGCACTTTTGCTGTGGGGGACTAGAAGGAAGCCATGGCGATGGTGCGGGTGGCCTCGCGTCCGGGGGATGTCCGGCGGCTGCTGTTCGATCTGTCCGCCCTCACCTACTGCGACAACACCGGCCTGTTCAGCCTGTTGGGCTCCTGCCAGGTGTTGGACGCGGTCGGTATCCCGGTCGGCATCACCGAGACCGGAACCGTCGCCCGCACGGCCATCGACCGGGCGGGTCTGCGCCACCGGCTGCCGCGCAGAGCTGCGTGATCAAGGCCGCCACTCCTCCTGCCACAGCCAGTGCCCTTCGTACTTCATGGCGAGTGCCTGCAGCTCCAGCAGGCGTCCACTTCGTTGCGGGATCAGGTGGGGCCCCGTGGTCGGCTTCGCGTGCGGCGGCCTCGCTGGTGTGGGCGATGCTCCGGCGTGCGGCGACCTTCTGGTGCATGCGGTGTGGGGTGCGACAGGAGCGCGGGATCCGGTCGACGTGGTGTGGCGTGCGGCAGCCGGAGGGGGCCGGGCCTTGGTTGCCGAGCGCTTTGTCGCGGGGCAGTCGGCTTCGTGGAACAGGTCCGCGGCGGCCTCTTCCTCTTCCAGGCGGGCGTGCACGAAAGCGGCCAGGGCGGTGAGCTGTACGGCAGGCGCCGTGCCGGCGGGCGGAGGGTGCCGGGCGGATCGGACTCCCTCGTCGGTCCGCGCGGCGGCGTACCGAGAGCCACCGCTGTCGGTCGACGCGGGTCGCGGCTGACTACAGCCGCATCTCGACCGCATCGGACTGCATCTGGCGGGCCCTGCCGATCGCCTTGCGGGTCATACGGCGCAGCCGCTCGCAACGCTCGTCGGTGCAGGCGCCGTTGGACCCGACTCGATCGGACCCGACCCATTGGAGCCGACTCGATGTGATCGTCGGCACAGCTGATGCGTTGGTCGGCGGAGTCGCTTATTCCACACATAGCGTGATCAACGACCAAGTAAGTCCTGCTTCATTGGAGGATTGATGCGCAAGTTGTACACGGGGAAGCGCAAGCTCGCGGTCGTAGGGGCGCTGACGGCTATTGCCATCGGTGTGCCGGCTGTGGGCGCGGTCGCGGGGGAGATCAGTGGGAGCAGGCTTCCGTTCTCCATAGCCACCGCGGGCAACAAGGAAGACGGTGACCGCTGGAAGGGCAAGAGCAGTGGTCACGCCAGGGCCTGTGGTGATGTGCCGGTGAACGACACCAGGACGTTCAGCGCGTACATCTACCAGGACAAGAGCTTCCGGCCCGACCCGAAGATCGCCAGCACGTCCCGCAGCTACAAGCAGGCGTTCGGCTGCGGTGGGTACAAGGGCACCAGCACGGGTGGCAAGTACTACACCAAGGCCACCTGGGCCGGGATCCCCGGCAGCCGGGCCTACGGTTACGTGAACGCCCAGAACTGATCAGGAATCACGTGACCACTAGCAAGAGCGCCGCCGCGACCGGCTCCCAGC